>JAKACX010000001.1 GCA_021821055.1 Bacillota bacterium | reverse complement strand
GTAGTTCATGGATACAGTATACCATACAATCTTGTATACTGTGCGAACGGCGAAAAGGAACAGGGATCAAGGGCACGCCTTATATCCCCATGGATGAATCCAGGGGCTTTACGGCGCTGTCAGGTAACTGCCCGGGGTCGCCGCCTGAGCGGCGGGCATCCCCTGCAGAGACATGAAAGCGGCGAGGACAACGGCCGCCGGGAATTGCAGCAGGCGAGCAAGGCGCGTCCGGGCAAAAGATGACAACGCTTTCACCTCCTCGATTTTGTTGTGCAGCCGTTTGCGCAGATGTGGGCAGGCGCCCGAAAATGTCTTCATGCAAAACGGGCCGTATGTCAATAAGGAAAACGGGCCGCTTTGCCTTTTCATCGAATTTGGGCCGAACACAACCACTTTTGTGGTGCCATCCGAGGTGTTCCCCACGAGCATCAGGGGGACGGCGCACGGCCTGTCGGCGGCGGTCGGGAAAGTCGGCGCCTGTCTCGGCGCCAAGTGTCCTTTCAGGGCGGACTGCGCGGGTGCGCGCCGGCAGCGGTGACCACACACAAGATGGTGCGTGATTGCTCTCGCCCATGTGAAAACGTACAATGCAGACAGTGGCGCGTTCGGGCACGGCGTCGCAGGGCAGGGGGCTCGGTACGGACATGGTGCAGGAAGTTGTGGTTTTGGGAGGCGGCTACGCGGGCATGTTTTTTGTTCGCAGAATCCTTGGCAATCTGCCTGCCGGGGTGCGCGTGACGCTCGTGGATAGACTGCCGAAGAGTCCGCTCAAGACGGAGTTCTACAGCGTGGCGGCAGGCACGACTTCGCTCAAGGAGGTCACGTTGCCGTTTCCGGACCATCCCCAACTGCGCCTGGTGTTCGACGAGGTGATTGGGATTGACCAGACGGCGCGGCGGGTGGAACTGCGGGAGACGGGGCAGGTTCCGTACACGACGCTTGTGGTCGCGCTCGGGTGTGTGGACCGGTTTCACGGACTGTCGGGCGCGGAGGAGCACGCGCTTGGGCTCCAGACGCTCAAGCGCACGCAGCGCACAGGCCAGGAGATCCTCACGCTCGACGCGTACCGGCAGGTGTTGTTGATCGGCGCCGGCCTCACGGGGATCGAACTGGCCGCCGAGTTGCGCGAGACGCGACCGGACCTGAATATTGCCATCATCGACAGGAATGACCGCGTCCTGAACGGATTCTCCGACAAGCTGCGCGGCTACGTCGAGCAGTGGCTGGCGGAGCACGACGTCAAGGTGATGCATCATGTGACGACGCGCCACATTGGCAGGGACAGCGTGGAGACGGAGACCGGCGACATCCCGTACGACAAGTTGGTATGGACGGCTGGCATCCAGGCACATCCACTCGTTCAGACGCTGCGGGGCGAATTTGACTCAATTGGACGCATCCGCGTGAACGCCGAGTTCCAGACGACGGCGGATCCGCTCATCCGCGTGATCGGCGACTGCGCCGCGAGCGAACATCCGCCGACAGCCCAGGTCGCCGAGTTCCAGGGCGACTACCTGGGCGAGATGCTGCTCGCGGCGTGGCGCGAGCAGCCCGCTCCCGTGCGCGCCTACTTGAATCGCGGAACGCTCGGAGCGCTGGGTCGCGCTGCGGGCTTCGGCAATGTCAAGGGCGTCGACCTTGCTGGCAAGGTGCCCCGATTCCTGAAAATGGGTGTCCTGTGGAACTACAAGCGGCACGTGGAAAAGTGAACGGCCACCTTGGGGAGGGATCCGGGATATGAAACTCGGGCTCAGTACATACAGCGTGCACAGGCTCTTGCAAAGCGGGGAGTGGACCGTGCTCGACGCGATCGATTGGACGGCGGAGCACGGCGGCGAGCATGTGGAGATTGTGCCGATCGGCTTCACGGTGCGCGGCTACCCGGAACTCGCGGACGCCATCCGGGAACGCACCGCGCGGCGCGGACTGGAGGTTTCGAACTACGCGATAGGCGCGCAGTTTCTCCAGCCGGACGAGGCGTCCTTCGAGCGGGAGATCGAGCGGGTGATGGCCGAGGTGGAAGTGGCGCACAGCCTTGGCGCAAAATTGATGCGCCACGACGTGGCGTCGTTGCCTCCGGCTGAGGCGACCATCGCCCGTTTTGACGAGGTGTTCCCGCTCCTCGTGCAGGCGTGCGCGCGTGTGGCGGACCATGCGGTGCAGTTTGGCGTCACCACCAGTGTGGAGAACCACGGCTACTTCATTCAGGCGAGTGACCGCGTGCACCGTCTGGTCGACGCTGTCAACCGTCCGAACTTCCGAACGACGCTCGATGTGGGGAACTTCTTGTGCGTCGATGAAGAACCGGCGGCGGCGGTGAGGAAGAATACGGCCATTGCATCGATGGTGCATCTCAAGGACTTCTACCGCAGGCGTCCGGGGCCGACGGTTGAAAAAGGCTTCTTCTCCACCGCGGGCGGCTACCGGTTGCGCGGCGCCATACTCGGGCACGGGGACCTTGACTTGGCCGCGGTGGTCCGTGAACTGAAAACCGGGGGATACGACGGGTATCTGTCTGTGGAGTTTGAAGGAATGGAACCGGAGCGCGAGGGCGCCGGGATCGGTCTGAAGAACGCCCGGCTTGCCTGGGACGAGGTTTGACGCGGACTGTCGCGTGAAGCGGCAGCGCGGCCGTTGGCGTCGGCTCGCCGACGCGGGGCTCGGTCGCGTGGGGTTCGGTCGCGCGGACAGACAGAGGCGGGGACCTTCACTTGAAGGTCTCCGCCTCTGCGTGCAGCCCGTCGATTTCGCCAAATCACATGTCCATGTCCATGCCGCCCCCGGAAGGCGCCTTGTCTTTCTCCGGCCGATCGGCGACGATCGCTTCGGTCGTGAGGAACATGGCGGCGACGCTGGCCGCGTTTTGCAGCGCGCTGCGCGTCACCTTCGCAGGGTCGACGATGCCCGCGTCGAGCATGTCGACCCATTCGCCTGTGGCGGCGTTGTAGCCGAACCCGACTTTTTCTTTCTTCAGGCGCTCGACAATGATCGCGCCTTCGACACCGGCGTTCTCCGCGATCTGCCGGATCGGCGCCTCAAGCGCGCTCCGGACGAGGCGCATGCCTGTCAATTCGTCGTCCGTGAGCGCAAGGTTCTCCAGCGCCGCGCCGGCGTTCACCAGCGCGGTGCCGCCTCCGGCAACGATGCCTTCTTCCACCGCCGCGCGCGTCGCGTTGAGGGCGTCTTCAATGCGCAGTTTGCGTTCCTTGAGTTCCGTTTCGGTCGCGGCCCCGACCTTGATGACCGCCACGCCGCCGGACAGCTTCGCCAGTCGCTCCTGGAGTTTTTCGCGGTCGTAGTCGGAGGTCGTGTCCTCAATCTCGCGCCGGATCTGGTTGATGCGGGCGTCAATCACGGCCCTTTCGCCCGCTCCGTCGACGATGATCGTATTTTCTTTGGCGACGCGCACTTGGTGAGCCTGGCCGAGTTGGCCGATGTCAGTGCTCTTGAGTTCCAGCCCGAGTTCCTCGCTGATCACCTGGCCGTTGGTCAGCACGGCGATATCCTGAAGCATCGCCTTGCGCCGATCGCCGAAACCGGGCGCCTTCACCGCGACGGCCTTGAACGTGCCGCGCAGTTTGTTGACAACCAGCGTCGCGAGCGCCTCGCCTTCCACATCTTCAGCGATCATGAGCAGAGGCCGACCGCTTTGCACGATGCGCTCCAGCACGGGCAGAAGGTCCTGGATGTTGCCGATCTTGCGGTCCGTGATGAGGATGTAGGGTTCTTCCAGGACGGCCTCCATCTTGTCGGAGTCCGTCACCATGTACGGCGAGATGTACCCGCGGTCGAACTGCATGCCTTCGACCACTTCAAGTTCGGTAACGAAACCCTTCGATTCCTCGACCGTGATAACGCCGTCCTTGCCGACTTTCTCCATCGCGTCGGCAATCCAGACGCCAACCTCGCTGTCGCCTGCGGAAATCGACGCAACCTGCGCGATGTTATCGCGACCCGAGACGGGCTTGGAGATCTGTTTGATTTCGCCGACCGCCGCCGCGACGGCTTTCTCGATGCCCTTGCGCAGCGCCATGGGGTTGGCGCCCGCGGCAACGTTTTTCAATCCTTCCCGGATCATCGCCTGCGCGAGAACGGTCGCGGTCGTCGTTCCGTCACCCGCCACGTCGTTCGTCTTGGTGGCCACTTCCTTGACGAGTTGCGCCCCGAGTTTCTCAAACGTGTCGTCGAGTTCGATTTCCTTTGCGATCGTCACTCCGTCATTGGTAATGAGCGGGGAGCCAAACTTCTTTTCGAGGACGACATTGCGCCCCTTTGGGCCGAGCGTCACCTTGACCGTGTCGGCCAGCGCGTCTACCCCGCGCAGCATCGCGCGCCGGGCCTCTTCACGGAACTTGATTTCTTTTGCCATCGATGTGTTCCCTCCAATCAGGAAATAACAGCCAGAAGGTCGGTCTCTCGCATGATCAGCAGTTCTTCGTCGTTGATCTTGACGTCTGTGCCCGCGTATTTTGCGAAGATGACGCGGTCGCCTGTTTTTACACTCATGGGAATGAGGTTCCCGTTCTCATGGCGGCCCGGGCCGACGGCGATGATTTCGCCCTCTTGGGGTTTTTCCTTGGCCGTATCCGGCAGGACAATTCCGCTGGACGTTTTCTCCTCGCGCGCCAGCAGGCGTACGACGACCCTGTCGGTGAGCGGCCTGATCATGGATTCAACCATGGTCGCAGTCATTGAAGCACCCTCCTTTAAAGATAGGATCCGTCATTCCCGTTAGCACTCGAATTCGTCGAGTGCTAACAACAACACATATAATACATAGTCGAGCGCGCGTTTTCAAGTGTCTTGTCGGTGTTGCGACGATAATTTATCCCCGGATATAATCTTGGCACCGGGACGAATGCATGCGCGACGGCGCACCCGGAGCAGCCGACAGAGGGAGGATGATAGAGTTGAACGTTTCCTACATCATGGTATGCGACGAGGATCGGACGTTCACTTCCTTGAACCGCTTCGACAGGCGCGCAAACACGTTTGAGGGTGAGTATTCGCTCTTGCACAATACCTACTCCCACGACGAGTACTTTCTTTCGCGTTTCCTGCTGGCGCACGTCGGACACGCCCTGCAGGTGGTTTCCAGCGACGAGGAGAGGTACACCCGCGTGTGGAATGACTATCGTCGCTTCCAGGAACAGGACATACCCCGGTACGTCGAGGATAAGGTCCTGAAGATGCGGGACGCGGAACACGCCCTGCAGGCCAGGGAGAGCGTGGGCCAGATCCAGTTGTTGATCGCGAAGCAACTCATCAAGCGGGAGTGGGAGTCCGTCCAGCACGAATCGGCGCAGAGCGATCGGGATACGTTTGTGTTGCTCGGCAAGGAGTGGGCGTTTCAATGGTCGCTGAGGACGATCGAAGGTCTGGGTGACATGGGATGAACTCCCGCGCCGACGGCAGTGGGCCGGTGCCATCGCCGCGCGGGCGCTTGCGAGGGCCGCAGAGTCTCACAGACATCCCCGTGGCTGACTCACGTGTAGTATGATGGATGTGTTGGTGAGACTGGGCGGCGGGAGGTTGGCGGATGGCGGGCGATGTAAGAGCGTCAGGGAGGTACGCCTGGCTTGAAACGGCACCAATTTCGGCCTTGCAGGCGGCCATGGACGCGGGTGAACTGTCCTCGCGGGAGTTGACCATGGCCTATCTGCTGCGCATTGCGGATTTTAATCAGCAGGGAAGCTTTCTCAACGCCGTCCTCGAGATCAATCCTGATGCTGTCCAGACTGCGGAAGGGCTGGATGCGGAGCGACACAAACGCGGGCCGCGGGGGCCGCTGCACGGTATTCCGGTCCTGATCAAGGACAATATCGCCACCGCCGACAAGATGCACACAAGCGCCGGTTCGCTCGCGCTCGCCAGGGCGTACGCGCCGGAAGACGCTTTCATCGTCCGCCAGTTGCGCAAGGCCGGAGCGGTCATACTGGGCAAGACCAACATGACCGAATGGGCGAATTTTATGGCGGAAAACATGCCCAACGGTTACAGTTCACGCGGGGGCCAGGTTCTGAATCCGTACGGTCCCGGGCATTTCGACGTCGGTGGATCGAGTTCCGGTTCTGGGGCGGCCATGGCGGCGGCGTTCGCGGCTGTCGCGGTCGGCACGGAGACGTCGGGTTCCATCCTCAGTCCGGCGAGCGCGAACTCTATCGTAGGGATCAAGCCGACCGTGGGCCTGGTGAGCCGCAGCGGCATCATTCCCATTGCGCACAGCCAGGACACGGCGGGCCCCATGGCGCGCTCGGTGGCCGACGCCGCCCTCCTGCTCGGCTGTCTCACCGGGATTGACGAACGGGATCCCGCAACGCTCACCAGTCTCGGACGGTATCTGTCCGATTATGCGAATGATCTGGAACCGGGCGGCCTGGTCGGGGCGCGCATCGGGATTCCGCGGCTGCCTTATTGGGAAGGCCTGTCGGAGGAGCATGCGGCGGTTGTCGAGCGTGCCATCGAAGCGATCAAGAGCTGCGGCGCAACCGTTGTCGATGAAGTTGTCGTTCCATCCGCAGCGGAACAGACCGACTACGATGTGCTCACGTATGAATTCAAACCTGATCTGAACGCTTACCTCGCGCGCCTCGGGTCAGGCATTCCGCGTTCGTTGCTGGAAGTGATCCACTTCAATGAACAGCACGCCGAACTGACGCTTCGCCACGGGCAGTCGGTGCTGCTCGAGTCGGAGCGCACGAGCGGCACGCTGACCGAGCGCAGCTATCTCGAAGCGCGGGCGCGCGATCTCCGGCACGCGAGGCAGGAGGGCATCGACGCCGTGCTTGCGGAGCACGACTTGGATGCGCTGCTGTTCCCAGGCGCCAAAGGGTCGGCCATTGCCGCCAAGGCCGGCTACCCGTCCGTGTGCGTTCCGGCGGGCTACACCGCCGACGGAGAGCCGTATGGCGTCACGTTCACGGGCAGCGCCTTTCAGGAATCGATCCTGATCAAGCTCGCGCACGCCTTTGAACAGTGCACCAAATACCGTGTCGCGCCGGTTCTTTGACGCTTTGGCGTCGAGCCCGGCCTGGCGAAGGAGCCTGGAGGAATGACGGGATTACTGTTGGCGGGGGCGGTCCTGGGACTGCTCGCGGTGGTTTTGGGCGCGTTCGCCGCGCACGTCTTGCGCGAACGCCTACCCATGGAACGGTTCACGACCTTTCAGGTCGGTGTGCAGTACCAGATGTACCATGCGCTCGCGATCGTCGCATCGGCGGCGGTGGCGGGCCGCGCGCCTGGCCTGGTCCGGGACGCGGACACGTTCTTTGTGGCCGGCGTCGTGCTGTTTTCCGGAAGCCTGTATCTTGTCTCCCTCATGCGGTTGCGCAAGTTCGGGATGGTCGCGCCGCTTGGCGGCCTGGCGCTCATCGTGGGTTGGGCGTTGCTCTTCGCCGCCATCATGCGTTAAGCTCGTCCAATGGTCCCATAATGGATAAGTTCAGGGGGAGTGTGTGGACGTGACGCCGCATTTGGCAACTGTGTTGGCCCAGTTGGGCAACCGTGAGGACACGCTGACCGGCGCCGTGTCCATTCCGGTGTACCGCGCTTCGACGTACTCCCATCCCGCGCTCGGGGAGAGCACGGGGTACGACTACACGCGCTCGAAGAACCCGACGCGCGATGTCCTTGAGGATGCGATCGCGCGCCTGGAGGGTGGGGTCCGGGGGTATGCGTTCGCGTCCGGGATGTCGGCGGTGCACGCCGCGTTCAGCCTTCTGGCGCCGGACGATCACGTCATTGCGTCGGACGACCTGTACGGTGGGACGTACCGGCTGTTTGAGCAATGGTTCAAGCCGCTCGGCATGCACTTTACCTATGTCGACATGGCCGACCCGGAAAACGTGCGGGCGGCTCTGACCGGACGCACGAGGGCGGTCTTCATCGAATCGCCGACCAATCCCACCATGGCGATCGCGGACATCGCCGGCTGTGCCGCGGTCGCAAAAGAGGCGGGAGCGCTGACGTTTGTGGACAACACGTTCCTCACGCCCTATTTTCAGCGTCCCGTCGAGCTTGGCGCCGATGTCGTACTGCATTCGGCAACCAAGTACCTCGGCGGGCACAATGACATCCTTGCAGGCCTCGCCGTGGCGGCGGACGGAGAAGCGGCGGAGCGCCTGGAGTTCGCGCAAAACGCGGTCGGCGGCGTGTTGGGGCCGGACGACGCGTGGCTGGTCTTGCGCGGTATGAAGACGCTCGCGCTGAGGATGGAGCGCCACCAGGAAAACGCGCTGGCGGTCAGCCGCTTTCTCCTGGAACACCCGCGCGTGGAGCGGGTGTTCTATCCGGGAATCGACGGCCATCCCGGAAAGGGGCTGCATGACACCCAGGCGTCCGGCTACGGCGGCATGCTCTCTTTTGAAGTGGCGGACGAACGGATGGTGGCTCCCCTGCTCGCGGCGGTCCGCGTCATCACGTTTGCCGAGAGTCTGGGCAGCGTGGAGTCGCTTATCACCTTCCCGGCCCGCCAGACGCACGCCGACATTCCGCGCGAGGTGCGCGAAGCCCACGGCGTCACCGACCGCCTGCTCCGTCTGTCCGTGGGAATCGAGGCTGCGCAGGACATCATCGCCGATCTCGCGGGCGCGCTGGCGCAACTGTGAACAAGTCCGGAGCGAAATCCCAGGGAATATGTGGTAAACAAAATTACGGCAGGCGCATAACGGTACATATAGTGTCCGACTAAAGCCTCGGACGCTATTTCTGGAGTGATTGCGCCTGCATAGCGGACCTTGTCACATGTCCCCTAGACGGACAGCGACAGCCTTTGAGCGTACCGTTTGCTGCTTGTCCAGACCGCTGCCGCCCCGGGGAGCGGGGAGCCCGGCATGAACCGCGCGATCCCTGCACACATTGTGCTTGGCGCTGTGGCGCGAAGTGGAGAACGTGAGGGGGAACCGAGGCATGGCGGTGGAGCCGGTCACACTGCAGGCGATGGTGCGGGATCCTGCCCTTCTCGGCAGCGCGCAGGAGCGGGCGGACAAGCTGTTCAGCGCGGTCCTGCGGGATCTCAGGAGCGCGCCCGAAGGGGTGCTTGTGTTGCCGGGGCACCATGCGGACATCCAGGCGGTCAACCAGGGCGGGTGCGTCGGCGCCACGCTCGGCGACATCCGCCTTGGCTCGGAAGCGATGGCGAAGAACAGGGCGCTCATGTTTCGCGACAGGCCGCCCGGTTTTGTCGCGTCGCTCCATGTGGTGGACGACGCCATCAGGCGTATCAATGTGGATATGAACACAACTGGAGTTGAGGAGTTTGGCGGGTTTTCCTGAGCTGCGCCTTGCTGACCGGATGCCGGGACTGTCGCTTCTGTCCGACGGTCCGGCTGTGTACTCCGGCAGCGCGCTCGCCCCTTTTGTTGATCAGGAGGCGTTGGCGCTGGCGGCGCGCGCGAGCGGCTGGCCGCTGTTGCACTATTGGGTGCACCGCAGGGCGCTGTTGCTCGGGGCGCGCGACGAGATGCTGCCGTCCGCGCCGGCCGCGATCCGCGCGTTTCGCGATGCGGGCTGGTCGGTCGCCGTGCGTCCCTTGGGCGGGCTGGCGGTTCCGGTCGACGAGGGCGTGCTCAACGTCTCGCTGGTGCTGCCCGGTGAATGGCCGCTGTCCGAGGCGTTTGCGGTGCTGTCCGGACTGCTGGCGGATGCCTGCCGGCCGGCGGGAGACGTGCGGATTGGGGAAGTCCCCGGTTCGTATTGCTCAGGCGCCTACGATCTGTCCGTGCAGGGTGTCAAATATGCGGGGATTGCGCAGAGAAGAATCCCCGGCGTCATCGTGGTGAGCGCGTTTGTCAATGTGTCTGATACCGCGGGAGACCGCGCAGCCGCCGCGCAGGCATTTTATAATATGGCTATAAAGGATACAATAGCCACACAGGAAACAATATTGATACACGGCGACGCGGTGGGCAATCTGACGCGACTGGTCGGTCGGACTGTGGCGATTGCAGATGTCATGGAATGGCTACAATCGGCCATCGCACGGCAGGGCGTCTCATTGGTCCGGACAGAGTCCTTGAATGACGCGGTGTTGGGGCATCTCTCCGAGGCGGGCAGACGCCTTCGGCAAATTCGCGGCGGTCAGGACTGGCCAGCGCGCTCCGGAACGTCTTGACGCTCTGCGCCGGGGACGTGTTATATTTGCGGCGGATGGCCTCAGTGCGCCGGCGGTGTATCAGGAATCGCACTCGCCGCAAGGCGAAGGGGGTCACCCACATGGGGTACAGGTGGTCGCTCTTGACGACTGTTGTTTTGTTTGCAGGCAGTATTTTAGGCGCGCTGGTGGTGGGGCTCAATGCCGGGTTTTCTTGACCTGACTGGCCGCTGTGCGGCGGAAGGCTGATCCCTCCGCTGCACGGCAGGGTGCTCGTGGAGTACCTCCATCGGCTGTTTACGTTGCTGGTCACTTTTCTTGTCTTGTTCAACGCCTGGAGATCGTGGCGTCTGCGGCGCAATGACCGCACCATCGCGCGGCTCGCCCTGGCGTCCGTGCTGTTGCTCGTTTTGCAGGCCGGCTTTGGCGCTCTGATTGTCGTCGGCAGGCTGCCCGCCGTGTTCACGGTCATCGACGTCTCGAACAGCATGGTCCTGCTGGCCGTTCTGGTCGCGATGACAGCCGTCAGCGTCCAGGAAAGGCAGGATGCGCGTCTGTTCGCACGGACTGCGGGCGTGCAGGGGGCAATTGCCGAGGTGATCGCGGACTGGCGCACCAGGGCCCGGTCCCTGCGCTGGCCAGCCGCGGTGACAACTGCCGTTGTCTTTGCGCAGATTGTTGTCGGCGGTTATTTTCGCCATTCGGGCGACAGCGAGGCGCTGTTTGGCGGAAATGCCTACCTGCGCAGCCACTTTGAGAACTTCACGCCGGGATACGCGGTGTCCGCGGTCTGGCTGATGCTTCACATGATGCTCGGCGTGTTGGTCGCAGCGTCCGTCGTCTGGCTGGTGGTCCAGTGCGTGCGCGTCAGGCGGCACGCCCGCGCGTCCGTCACGCTGTTGCTGGTCGCGTGCCTGCAGGTCATCCTGGGATTTGTCTCGCTCGCTACAAGGCTGTCGCTGTGGAGCGATACGGCGCATTTCGCCTGCGGCGCGGTCATGGTGGGACTCGGCGGGTACGTGTTCGCCCGGGTCCTGGCGGATGCCGCCCCGGAACGCGCGCTGCGCCGCAAAGCGCTGCGCCGCGACCCGAATTTCGTCTGATTTGTGGACGTGGTCACATGTTCACGGAAGGATTCAATCTGGCGGTCAGTAATGTTTGGGGGAGAAGATCGTTGAAAGACAGTGGCTCGATGGTGGTGTTGGACGCGACGGCAGCCGGGGAACTGCCTGTCCGCCGCTCCTGGCGCGATACCTATCGCGATTATGTGAACGTCACCAAGCCCGGGATCACGATGTCCAATGCGATGACCACCTTCACTGGGCTGTGGGTCGCCGCAAGGGGCCGTCCGGACTTGGCCACACTGTGTCTTACGCTCGCGGGCAGCAGCCTGGTCGTCATGTCCGGCTGCGCCCTGAACAATTTCATGGATCGGGACATCGATCATCTCATGACGCGGACCCAGGGTCGGCCGTTGCCAAACGGCCGCCTGCGCGCGGGCTCCGTGATGCTGTTTGGGATTCTGCTGGGAGTGCTCGGCGTGGGCCTTCTTGCCGCCTTTGTCAATACGCTCGCGGCCACGATGGCCTTGATCGGGCTGTTCTTTTACGTGATTGTGTACACGGGCGTGACCAAGCGCACCACGACGCTGTCCACCGTGGTCGGCAGTGTATCCGGCGCGATGCCGCCGCTGATCGGTTGGACGGCCGTGACGGGATCGGTGGACGCCACGGGCTGGATTCTGTTCACCATCATGTTTCTCTGGCAGTCGCCGCACTTCTTGGCTCTCGGCATGCGGCGGATGAAGGAGTACAAGGCGGCGGGGATTCCGTTGCTCCCGGTTGTTTACGGGTTTGCGCCGACAAAGCGGCAGATTGTGCTGTGGACGGTGGCGCTGGTGCCGGTGTCCCTGCTGCTGTACACGACAGGCGCCGCCAACTGGATCTACCTGGCAACCGCCGGCGTGCTTGGCGCGATATACCTCTACAAGGCGTTTCGCGGATTCCGCGCGGCCGATGACATTGCCTGGGCGACCGATATGTTCCGGTACTCGCTGATCTATCTGACGGTGCTCTCGATTGCGATGGTGGCAGGGGTCTATTGAACGGGTGACCGCGTGACAGGGCGGTAAAAAAGGGGCGTCCCTCCGACAGGCGGGGGACGCCCCTTTGCGGTGCGCCCGCCCGGCGCCGGCCAATGCCGCCCGGATCGCACGGTGCAGCGGCGCTGGGCCGACTATCGGACGGCCTGAAGGTGCGTGTAGAAGTGAATCAGGGTCGTGAGCCCGCGATCGTAGTTGGCCAGCTCGAAGTGCTCGTTAGGCGCGTGGAGGTTGTCGCTGTCCAGACCGAAGCCCATGAGCACAACGGGCACCTGCAGGATGCGCGCAAGCGGCTCGACGATCGGAATGGAGCCTCCCATGCGAGTGAACAGCGGCTTGACGCCCCAGCCGGCCTCGTAGGCGGCGGCGGCCGTCTGGATCGCGGGGGACTCGAGGCTTGTCAGGAAGGGCCGACCCTTGTCGATGCGCGTCAGCGAAATGGCGGCTCCTTCCGGGCAGTTTTGGCGCAGGTGGCCTTCAATCAGGTCGAGAACGCGCTCCGGGTCCTGATGGTCCACCAGACGGCAGGTGATCTTGGCGTGCGCCTGCGCGGGGATGACCGTTTTGGTCCCCTCGCCCTGGAACCCGCCGTAGATGCCGTTGATCTCGAGTGTCGGGCGCGCTGAGGAGCGCTCGAGCGTCGAATAGCCCACTTCGCCGTGCAAGGCGGGGAGCGCGAGCGTCTGGCGATAAGCCTCGTCGTCGTGCGGCAGGGCGGCGTACGCGGCGCGTTCTTCGCCGGAGAGCGGCTTCACATCATCGTAGAAACCGGCGACTTGGACGGTCCCGTCCTTGCCGTGCAACGTGGCGAGCAGTTCCACGAGCGCGTGGTTGGCGTTTGGCACGGCGCCGCCGTAGGTGCCGGAGTGCAGGTCGCTGTTCGCCGTGATCAGGTCGAGTTGCAGGGCGCACAGTCCGCGCAATCCGTAGCAGATCGCCGGCTGGTCGGCGGAAAAGATGGAGGAATCGGAAATGACGAGCGTGTCGGCGGCGAGCAGTTTCGCATTTTGCTCGACGAACGGAACGAGGTGCACGCTGCCGATTTCTTCCTCGCCTTCGATGCACAGTTTGACGTTGACGCCGAGTTCACCGGTTCTAATCAGCGCCTCCAGGGCCTTGACGTGCATGTAGGTCTGTCCCTTGTCGTCGGACGAGCCGCGGGCGTAGATGCGACCGTCGCGCAGGGACGGTTCAAAGGGAGCGGTCACCCAGAGATTCAGCGGGTCGACCGGCTGAACGTCGTAGTGTCCGTAGATCAACACGGTGGGCTTGCCCGGCGCATGGAGATGGTCGGCGTACACGACGGGGTTGCCGCTGGTTTCGAGGATGGCGACATTCTCCAAGCCGGATCCCGCCAAGGCTTGGGCGAGCCACTCGGCGGCCTTGCGGATGTCCGGCTTGTGGGCGGAAAGCGCGCTGATGCTGGGAATGCGCAGGAAATCGACGAGTTGAGCGATGTGTTGCTCCCGGTTCTGCGCGAGATACTGTGCTGCCGCGTCGGACATGTGAAGTCTCTCCCCGTATGTAGGATGGATGGGGCGCCCGGTTGCTCCCGGGGCCTGGTCTGCGTCGGTCGTCTTCTCCGGCGCTGACCCTCTCGCCGTCAGTTTACCATTCGGGAGCGCGAATCTCACCGTGACTCCTTGTCGCGGTCGCGATGGTGCTATGATGGACGTTGAAGGCGGCGGCGCATCGGAGGAACCCGCCAGAGGCACCACAGGACAGGGGAGAGCGCGTTGACGGAGACACATCACGCATCCGCATTTGTGACGGCCGCCTGGCTGGCGCACGCGTCGGCGCAGGACGTCGTCATTGTTGATTGCCGGTTTCACCTCGGGGAGCCGGACCGCGGAAGGGAGCAGTACCGCGAGGGGCACATTCCGGGAGCATTTTACGCGGACCTTGAGCGCGATCTGTCCGGCCCGCTCGGCGAGCACGGGGGTCGGCACCCACTGCCCTCCCGTGACGACTTCGCGAAGTTTGCCGCCGGGCTTGGCGTTGGACCCGAGACTCACGTGGTCGCTTATGACGAGGCGGGGGAGATGGCGGCGCGCTGTTGGTGGTTGTTCCGCTACTTCTCGCACGATCGCGCGAGTGTGCTCGAGGGCGGGTTTCGGGCGTGGCTCGACGCCGGGTTGCAGGTGGTCGCAGGAGAATCGGAGCCGACGGACGGGACTGTCGGCGACGATGCGCGTGGCGCCGAAGGTGGCGGCGCTCGGATACGCGGCGCCGGGAGCGGTGTCGCCAGCAGCTCGACGGACCATTTCGCGCCGCGCCGCTCCTGGCTCGCGACGCACGACGACGTGCGCTCGGCCGTCGATCAGCGGGCGGTCGGGTCGCTGGTGCACCTGGTGGATTCGCGCGCGCCGGAACGGTATCGCGGCGAAGTGGAGCCGCTCGATCCGATTGCAGGACACATTCCCGGCGCGCGCAATATCTTCTGGGGCGAGGCGTATCAGGAACCGGCTGTCTTGCGTCCCCACCCGCAGTTGCGCGCACAGTTCGGACCGCTGCTGGACGGAAGGCCGATTGTCGTCTATTGCGGCTCGGGAGTGACGGCGAGCGCAAACGCACTCGCGCTTCATGAATTGGGGATTCAGGCCAGGGTCTATGCAGGCAGTTTCAGCGACTGGTGCTCGTATGACGACCCGGTGGCGACTGGCGAGGAACGTCACGCGGAGGCTGAAGAGGAAGGCTGAAGAGGAAGCGCGTGCTGTGTGAAGATGCGACGGGTCCCGCAGTCGGCGGGATGACGGAGGCCAGACGGCACAGTCGCACAGCCGCCGACGCGCGCGGGTGTGCGGCGCGCCAGTCGGCGGCTGGCCTCAGGCCGTCGCGTGTCCGGGCGCGTCAGACGGTGTCCGGAACATCCTCGACGCGAATGGACGCCATGCGGTCGCCCTGGCGAATCTTCTCGATCCATTCGTCACCGCGGGTCACCTGACCGAACACGGTGTGCTTTCCGTCGAGGTGACTCGTCGCCTTGCGGTCGTGAACAATAAAAAACTGCGATCCGCCGGTATCGCGACCGGCATGCGCCATGGACAGGGCTCCGCGCTGATGCTGGTGGGGGTTATTGTCCACTTCACACTTGATGGTGTAGCCGGGACCGCCCGTGCCATTTCCGACGGGACATCCGCCCTGCGCCACGAACCCTGGGATCACGCGGTGAAAGGACAATCCATCATAGAATCCGTCGTTGGCCAGTTTGGCGAAATTCGCCACGGTCCCGGGGGCTTCCTTGTCGAAGAGTTCGAATTCCATCTCATTGCCTGAAGCAAGCGTGATCAGTGCCTTTTTCACGGATACCAACTCCTTGCGGGGGGTGCGCTGCCTGCGAGGATAATACCCTCAGGTCCCGAGAGTGTCAAATTGTCGAATCGGCCGGAGGATGACTCCCGTGGATTCGGCAACGCCGACTGTGAGGGGATGGGAATCGGGGACTTGCCGGCATGCTTCGGGATCTGGACGAGGCGCTGGCGCCGCACCCCGCGATCGCCGTGCCGTGGCCGCGCGGCGATCGCGGGGTGCGCCAGCATTTGTCGGGTAGTATAATAGGGTCGAAGGACGATTTTCCGCCCATCCGCAAGGGTGCGCCGGCCCGCGCTAGGGCTGGCCCGGCGGCACGACGGTCCAAGGAGTTTTCCTATGTATCAGCGCAAAGATACGCGTCCGGTGAGAGTCGGCCCCTTGACCATCGGAGGCAGTGACACGGTTCATATCCAGAGTATGACGATGACAAAAACGGCGGACGTCGATGCGACCGTCGCGCAGATTCACCGCCTGCAGGATGCGGGCTGCGAGCTTGTCCGGGTGACGGTCAACACGCCGCAGGCGGCAGAGGCCATCAAGGAGATCAAGGCGCAGATCGACATACCGCTCGTGGCAGACATTCACTTTGACCATCGGCTTGCGTTGCGCGCCATTGAACAGGGCGTGGACAAGGTTCGCATCAATCCCGGAAATATCGGCAAGCGCGACCGTGTGGAGGCAGTGGTCAAGGCGTGCAAGGAGCGCGGCATCCCCATACGCATCGGCGTGAATGCGGGGTCGCTCGAACGCGAGATCCTCGCGCGCCACGGTTATCCCACGGCGCAGGGGATGCTCGAGAGCGCGCTGCATCACATCCGCATTCTGGAGGAACTTGATTTTTACGATATCATCGTGTCCATGAAAGCGTCCAATGTTCCGCTGGCGATTGAAGCCTACCGACTCGCGGCGGGTACGTTCGACTATCCGCTGCACCTCGGCATCACCGAAGCCGGGACGCTGTTTGGCGGGACCGTCAAGAGCGCGGCGGGTCTCGGCGCGCTGCTCTCCATGGGGATAGGCAATACGGTCCGCGTCTCCCTGTCGGCCGATCCGGTCGAAGAGATCCGGGTGGCGCGCGAGTTGCTCAAGGCGTTTGGCATCATCAGCAACGGCGTGACTCTGATTTCCTGCCCCACGTGCGGCCGGATCGACATTGATCTGATCAGCGTCGCCAATGAGATTGAAGAGTACGTCCAGAACATTCGCGCGCCGATCAAGGTGTCAGTTCTCGGCTGTGCCGTGAACGGCCCGGGGGAAGCGCGCGAAGCGGACATCGGCATTGCTGGAGCCCGCGGCGAAGGACTGCTGTTTCGCTACGGAGAGGTGATGCGCAAGGTGCCGGAAGCGGAACTGGTTTCCGAACTCAAGCGCGAAATTGACATCCTCGCGAAGCGCTTTGCGGAAACGGGCTCCATCAAGTAGGGGCCATCCTGCGGGCGCGGCCCGGCAATTCCGCCGCTATCCTGCAGGGACGCGCGTGAAGGTCGTCGGCGCATCGGGCTCCGAACGTGAGGCGGCGGGTGGAGGCGGGACCGTCGCGTCACGGGGCGGTGCCTGTACGAAGGGCGCGGGCAATGCGGGCGGCCTCTGGGTATCCCACGCGCCCAAGCGCGTCGACCGCGACCTCGATATTGTACGGTACACGGCGGATGGTCGTCGCCGCGATCCGTCCGGAGTCCACTTGCACCGTGGCGTACGACGCGAGGGGCACGCCGTCGAAGGGCAGCCCGATGCTTCCGGGATTGATCACGGCGCACCCGTCAAGATGGCGGATGTACGGAAGGTGGATATGGCCGTACGCGGCCACCGTCGGAAAATGGACCGCCAGGCCTTGCGGCGAAAGAAAGGCGGCGCGCAGTTCGTCGTCCGTCGCGTTTGGCGCGACGACGGCGAAACGACTGGCGGGCGTGGCATGGCACAGCGAGAAGTTCAGACCGGCGACGGCGGCTTCATGCGTATCGGGCAATGACGCGAGGTATGCGAGGTCGTCGTCGTCCAGGCACTCCACCGTCCACTCGCGCTCGGCGTTCATGCGGGACAGCGCACTGTTGCGGACTTCGCCCGCGCGCAGCCCGCGGGTGACCCACAGGTCGGCGTTGCCGCCAATCACCGGACAGCCGAGGGACTGGACCAGGGCGACGGAGCGTTTCGGTTCGGCGCCGCGATAGGCGATGTCGCCCAGCACAAAACAGCGCGTGACCGACTGTTGCTCCAGATCGCGCAGCACGGCATCCAGAGCGGTCGCGTTTCCGTGTATATCGGACAGCAGTGCGACGGTTTCCACTTCATCATCTCCCGAGGTCCGCGCGTGAAGGACCGTTGTGTCCTGCACGCACAGGATACCGCGAAAACGCAGGATCGCCCATACTGTCGCATGATTGATTCGCCCATGCGCCCGGATCTGCCGGGTTTGCACGGGGTCAGCGCGACGCCGCCCGAAACTTGACTCCCCGTGCCCCGGCCTGACGACGGCGAGCGTTTGCCGTCTTTTGCACGAGTTCGTAGACGGACGGGTCCTCCATGTGTTGAAACAGGCGGTGGCTCGGGCCTGTATTGGCCTCGAGCAGCCAGATTCGCATGTGCCGGTCGATCCCCGCATCCACACCGATTTCCGCGTACCGCTGGTAAGTCTCCAGTTGCTGCACGGTCAACCGGCCCAACTCGCGCAACTGCCCTTCGATAGCCAAGTGGGCGGCAGTGCGATGCGGCCCGGCGGACTGCAGGGCGTGTGCCAGTGGGACGACCCGGCCGCGGCTCCGGGCAATATTGGTGACGGCGGAGTGTGGCCCGGCTATTTTTGCCACTACTGCGGTGCACTGCCATTGTCCGCTGGCGTCGCGCTGCATCATCACGCGGATGTCGAATGCCCGTCCGTGGGAGGTCAACAGTCCGACGTCGCGCTGGATGATGTAGGGTCGGCCGTGGGAGACGGCCAAATATTGCTGATATGCCTCTTCCCATGAAGAGCAGCGGTGGACCGGGCGGTTCTCTAATTGGATGAGAATAGGTCTTGCCGCTTGCGGCGTGCGCCACAGGCGGATAACGCCGCGACCGCGGGCGCCGGCGACCGGTTTCAGGTAGACGGAAGGGTACCGGGCCGTGAATTCGTGAAATGTGGCAGGGGACAGCTTTGCCGTCATCGGCAAATAGGGGCGGAGAGCCGCGGATTGGTGAAATAATTTCCACAAGAGCCACTTGCCGAGTTCGGGCCGTCTGGCTGGCAAACTGTGCGATGCGGTCACGATAGCGGGTCTCCTCCGGAATGAAGCGCCAACCTGATTTGATTGATCGCAGTGCCTTGGTCGCAGTGCCCTGGGGGGCCGCTCCCCGTCAGACGGGGATGCCCGAAAAAAAAACGGAAGAACACTGGACTTCTTCTCATTTGTATGTCATACTTGAGCAGACGACACAGGATCGAAGCAGTTTACCGTCAGCGATGACGTTTTACGATGGCGGCTCTGTGGACGAATAGCATGGTGTACCGCTGACAGCGGTTGTAGGAGGAAAGTACAGGATGCAAGAAGGAACAGTGAAGTGGTTCAACGCAGAAAAGGGATTTGGCTTTATCGAAGTCCCTGGCGGGGAAGATGTGTTTGTCCATTATAGCGCCATTCAGGGTGACGGCTACAAGTCGCTCGATGAAGGACAGCGCGTAAGCTTTGAAGTTGTTCGCGGGAACCGCGGCCTCCAAGCAGCGAACGTGGTCAAGCTCTAAACCGAGCGAACATGGCATGAAGCTCCAGACGCCTCGCGTTTGGAGCTTCTTTTGTGCGTTGCGGCTGGGTGGGCGGCCTCTGGGAAGGACGGGCGCCTGCGCGGAGGCTCCGCGGACCAGCGCCGTGCAACCGGTGAGGGGCCTTCGTGGGGTCTTCGCGATGCCCTCGCCGACGGTCCGGTGCGGGAGTCTCGTGTGCGAGGCGGCGCGCTGCGTCGCCTTGCGTTGTGTAGTATGATGGACGAGATGGAGATTGCCGTATCCAGGAGGGTGTGAGGGCGTGTCGATACAACTGTCCCGCAAGACGATCCCGTATACGCCTGTGACCAAAGCGCTCGCGGACATGACGATCATGATCGTCTCGACGGCCGGGATTCATCTCAAGGAGCAGGATGCGTACGATGTGTCGGGCGACGCGACGTACCGGGTGATTCCCGGGGACGTGGATGTGCGGGATCTGACGGTGACGCACGGAGCCCCCATTCATGACTACAACTGGGAAGAGCCGCGTCGGGATCCGAACACGATCTTTCCGATCGACCGTCTTCGGGAGTTGGCGGCCGAGGGGTTCATCAAGGCGACGGCGGAAAAGCACCTGTCCATGATGGGTTACGCGTTGCGGCTAAATGAGATCAACAGCGTCACCGCCCCTGCCATAGCGCACGAAGTGGACCGTTCGCGGGCGGACGCCGTCGTGCTGACGGCCGGGTGACCGCTGTGCCATCGAACCGTGGTCACGGTTCAGCGCAATATTGAAATGGTGGGCATCCCGACGGTTCTTATCACCCTCGACCCCGAGTCGTCCGGCCTCATGCGCCCGTCGCGGGCCATGCACCCTGTCGGCTTCAAGTTCGGTCACTCGCTTGGGCGCCCGTTTGCCCAAGAGGTGCAATCGGAAGTCCTGCGCGCCGCGCTCGAGAGACTGGTCGAAAAGGGTGAACCCGGAGTGATCCGGGATCGCGAGTTTCCCCGCTACTGAATCGCGGGCGACGGCGGGAGCCGGAGGGCCGTGAACGGCTCTCCGGGGGAACTGTGACAATCCGACTGAGGCCTCGGACGCCGGGGCGTCCGACTGAAGCCTCGGACGCCGGGTCCGACTGAAGCCTCGGACGCCGTATATGGCATGATTCCGCCTGCATCGCGGACTTTGTCACAGTTCCCGAGGGGGAGGAGCCGACTGTCATTTCTCGCGCGACCGGTGCTCTTCTGAGTCGTCGGCGTGCGATTTCACCGCGGGTGGGTCGGTGTGCAATTCAGCCTCGGGTTGCGTCCGGCTGAGGATGTTCAGATCCGCGATGCGGCTCGCGAAGTCATTGATCTGATCCATCAGTTTTACCGTGGCGTCCCAGTCTTCTTCCGTGCGCATGAGCTCTTGCAGTTGGGCGATCCGTTCCTCGAAGTGGGCCAGCCGGTTGGGTATCGCGCCCCGGATGGTTTCCCAGTGCTCTAGAATCGACATCCGCTCCTCTTTCGAGTGGTGCTCCCACTCGCGGTCGAGCTCGGGAACTTCGATGCCGAGACGTTCGTCAAAACGAAAAATGCCTTGCATGGTTGGCGCACGCTCCTGTCTGATGTAGCTACCAAAGAAATACGAGTTCACCTGTACCGCGCCATCTGCGGCGCCCGATTGAGTCGCATTTTCATGATCCGCTCGCGTGCGGATGCGCCGCACATGGCGGTCTATCACGAAAATGCTGACTTTCATTATGCTGTGCACAACGCGTCTGCGCAAGCGGCAAATTGGCCTGGACCATAAAACGGGGTGAAAGTTTCAATGCTCGTGTACATACTCGTACTTATCAATATCGTTTTACTCGTGACGGGTCAATTGCTCTTCAAGATTGGACTGACGCGCACCGGGGCCATGACGCTGCAGAACCTGCCCGCCGTCTTTCTGTCGCCGCTGATCTGGACGGGCCTCGGCCTATACGTGATAGCCACCCTCATCTGGTTCGCCGTACTGTCGCGCGCCCAACTCAATGTGGTCTATCCTCTGCAGAGCCTGTCCTACATTCTCGCCCTGGTCGGCTCGATCGTCGTGTTTCACGAACAGGTGACGCCCATGCGCTGGGTCGGCGTCGCCGTCATTCTCGTCGGGGTCGTTCTCGTCTCCTGGCAAGCGAAGATCTGATCGGCTCCGGGTCAGCGGTCTCCCCGGCCTCTGTCTCCCCGGTCTGCGCGGCGACGGCGGGCCGTTTGTCGGACGCCGACGCGAGCCAGATGATGAAGGCGGCCGCCGTGATGGGGTCGATCCGCAGCATATAGCGGTCGAGACTTGATGCGTGGAGCGCTTCAAATACGGAGAATACGCTCACGTACGCGGCCAGCAGATAGACGATCTGCGCGTAGGCGACCAGGACGAGAAAGAGTGTGATCCGGTTTCGGGAGACAACAGTCATCACGGTCATGAAAAAGAGCAGCAGGACGATCGGGTAGACGGTGAAGTTCGTCATGGTGAACCATACTGCCGCGACGACGCGGGAGAGAAAGGCGGGCTGCAGCCGCACGCCCAGTTCGCCGAGCGTGATGCGCGATGTCCAGCCGGCGCGGACGTGGTGCGCGAGCTTGAATCCTTCCCAGCAGACGATCGGGAACACCAGGGCAAACGCGGCGAGACGCCGGTTTTGCCCTCTTTGCCGCACCTGTCTTGCGCCGCCGACGACCATGAGGATAATGAGTGTCATGATGGCGACGTAGACGCCGTCGACGCGGACGAACGCCGACAGTCCGAGGAGCAGCGCGAACATGAAGAGGTCAGCCGACCGGTGCGCCGGCTCGCGCACGTTCAGCCACGAGGCCGCGTACAGCAGCGCGAGCACGTAGACACAGACGTAGGCCATCTCACCGTACGCGATCAGATTGTACCACAGGATCATCTGGCTGCCCCAGGCGGCGAGCACGACACCAAGCAACGCCAGGGCCGGGCGCACGCGAAAGCGCCGCATGACCATGTAGAGCGACCAGAAGAACGCTGTCGTGACGGCTGGCGTCACCCATTTGGCCCGTTCGATTGACAGGCCCCCAGTGAGACGGTAGCACCACGCCACGAGATAGGGGAAGCTGAGCGGGTACGAAGCATACGGATCGTGGACCATCGCGCTGCCCGATCCCCCGTGGACCAGCAACGCCTTGGCGGCATACAGCCAGAAGGAGTACTCGTCCCAACCGAAAATGGGCCGGCGCACGCCGCGCCACAACCAATAATAGAACGCGGCCAGGGCGACGCTCAGCACGGCGATGAGAACGGCGTCGCCGGCCCTGTTCGAACCGGGTCTCCGACGTGCGCGCGTCCGATTCTTCGCCGCGTCCGCTCCCGCTCCCGGACGGACAGGCTTCCCCAGCGTCAGGCGGGCAAGGAGCGCGGCCTCCGTCAGCGTGAGCGCGCCGATAAAGATGTCGCCGATGACCCCCTGGCTGATGATGGGCCAGCCGGTGAGCCAATTGAGCAGAAAGAGCATGAGCGGCAGCGCGGCAGAGCCAACCACTCCGGCGACAGCGGCTATCTCCCCGCGCGGCAGCGTCCTGGCAGGGGTGGCGCTGACCAGCAGGAAACCGGTCATCCAGACGGTGGATGCCCACAGTGCGAAACCCAATATGATCACGAGACCGACACTCCCCAGAGACGTGCGTCGCTTTGGATGGTCACAGGCGCAGAAGCGAGCTCCGCGTTTGTCGCCGGCTTTCGCACGGGCCCGCGCCATGGCAGGGGATGCCGTAAGACGAGACGCAGCGCGGCCGCGAGCGGCCCGCCCTTGCGCAAGGCGCGCCGGTCAACGCGAAAGAGATAGAAGTCCTGGCTTGTGCGTCCGAGCAAGCGCAGCATGGCCGGTCTGCGGTACGCCACAACATAGTCGACGTGCTGGCGCAGGAGAATATGGCGCAGACTGTCCGCCGTCGCGAAGCGCGGCTTGTTCCACACTTCGCCGCCGGCGTTCGGGTGCTGCCACGACCAATAGCTTACAAACTGGAGCGGATACAGCAGGTACCTCACGCGGTAGTAGTTGTCGCCGCCGTCTATGCCATTCAGGTAAAGGACCGTCGTTCGCGCCGTCCCGTGGATATGGGACCGGATGAGCGACGCCTCCACGCGCGCCAGGCGGTCCGGGACGGCGCTTCTCGCGAGGGCTTGATCGATGCGCGAGGGCAGCGCCACACTCGTGTACACGGCAGACCCGAGAATGCACAGGAGGGCCATGACGAGCGCCGCCTTTCGTAGGATGTCCGTCATCTCCGCCCCTCCGCAATGGACTCTCGCATCATCATAGCAAATTCATCGAGCGCATAGTGGAGAGATTTTCGCGCATGATACTATCCGGTGCGAATATTTTCGAACGACAAGGAGGATTTGCATGCAGCCGTTGACAACCAAGGAACTGAACTACATCAACGACATGCTCGGCGCGGAGGACCTGCTCCTGCGCTCAGCCGCAAACGCGGCGCGCCAAGGCGCACAGCCTGACGCGCAGCAGTTCCTGCAGCATGTCCAGGGCGAACATCAGAGGCGTTTCACAGAACTGACGCATCTGCTCGAGCAGCACGGGGCCGTGGCGCATTGAAGCGCTCCGCCGGTCGCGCATCCACTATAGTACAGGGAGACGATCCGATGCATACTCACCAAATGACCGGCTCGGCCGGCGGCCAGGGCCTGCAGGCGGCCTTGCGGGAGCAGGACGTGTTCACCGTGATTCTCAATTTGCTGAAAAACACCGCGCGGGAGTACGCCACGGCCGTCACGGAAGCGAGCTGCCCGAACGTGCGGCAGACCATGCAAAACCTGCTGAATGAGACCCTGTCCGAACAGGCGGACTGCTATCAGGTGATGAACAGACAGGGCTGGTATCCGCCGGCGCCCCAGGCGAACCGGCAGGATGTCCAGCAGTCGGTCCAGAAGCATCGGCAGGCGCTGGCGCAACTTGCGCAAATCGCCGGACAGGGCGGCTTTTACGGTGAAATGGGCGGGTATCAGCCGATGCAACAGCCCGGGCAGCCCTACCCAACGCAACAGCCGCAGCCGTCCTGGAGGGCTGAGGGGCTGCCGCTCCAGGCACAGCAGTGGCAGCAGTCGGCGCCGCAGGGCCGGCAGTGGAATGCCGGGTCGGGCGCGCAATGGGAAACAGGCGGACATGCTGGCCAGGTTCCGGCGTACGATCCGGAGGCCTGGCGCTACGGCGTCCACCAGCACAGCGGCGAAATCAGGCAGTGAACAGCGCCCACAGGCGCGTACAGTCTGGGTCATCCCAGGTCAAACAGCGCAACGGCCATTCTCCGGGAGGGGAGTGGCCCTTGCGCTGTTTGACCTGAGCGGTGCGCCAGTTGTGAAAATTCGCTGGCGCAGGTGTATGATGGGGGATGGAACGACAGCGCGGAGGGTAAATGGACTTAGAGAAAGGCTGTGATGGCATGATCAATCATATCGCGGATACGGTTGAACTGAATAATGGGGTCAGGATGCCGGGACTCGGCCTTGGCGTGTACAAGGTGGAGGAAGGCGACGAGGTGGAGCGCGCGCTGCACAGCGCGCTCAAGATTGGCTATCGCAGCATCGACACGGCGGCGCTGTACGCCAACGAAGTGGGCGTGGGGCGGGCGATTCGCGCGAGCGGCGTCGCGCGCAGGGAGATTTTCATTACGACGAAGGTCTGGAACTCCGATCAGGGGTATGAGGCGACGCGCGACGCGTTCGCCCGCAGCCGCGAACGACTGGGCGTGGATTATGTCGATCTCTACCTGATCCATTGGCCCGTGCCGGGCAAGTACCTGGAAACGTGGCGCGCGTTGGAGGACCTGTACCGGGACGGGGCGGTGCGCGCCATCGGAGTAAGCAATTTTCAGATTCACCATCTCCAGGACATCGCCGGCGCTTCAAGGGTCATTCCGGCAGTCAACCAGGTGGAGTACCATCCGTTCCTCTCGCAGGCGCCGCTGCGCGATTACTGTCGCGCACACGGCATTTACCTTGAGGCGTGGTCGCCCCTGATGCGCGGCGGCGACATCCTGCAAAACCCGGTGATCCGGGAGATCGCCCAGGCGCACGGGAAGACCCCGGCGCAGGTCGTCCTGCGCTGGGATCTTGAACACAAAGTCATCACGATCCCGAAATCGGTGACGGTCGAACGCATTCGCGAGAACGCAGACCTGTTTGACTTCGCGCTGTCGGCCGAAGAGATCGGCCGCATTGACGGTCTGAACCGGGACCAGCGCATCGGCCCGGATCCCGACAACTTCGACTTCTGATCACGCGCCTGGCGTGCCCGGAAACCGCGGGCGAATCTGCGCGGCGCCGCCCGTGGCGCCCGGCCGCGCCCGCATTTCATGATTCGTTGGCATGCGGACGCGGCGCGGACGGCGGCCTCTGGGGGAAGTGTTGCCGGAGAGCCTGCGGGACCGGCACGCTCTGGCGCGACACCGGGCTGACCGTCACGAGGGTGACGCTGGCGTCCGCGATGAGCGAGTCGTCGCCGGGGCGCACGATGGTCTGCCCGAGCGTGAAGCTGGTGCGCCCTACGGACGCCGGACGGGTGATCACAAGGATTTCGTCGCCTTGCTTCGCCTCTTTGCGGTAGTTCAGGTCAAGGTGCACCGTGACGGTGACGGCCCCGAGGTCGCGGAGGACTTCGTACGGGAGGTGGACGGTCTCGTAGAAGTCCTCCCGTCCCCATTCGAGGTACTCCACGTACTTCGCGTTGTTCACGTGACTGTTGATATCGATTTCCGTTGAACGTACGATGACCTTCAGGCTGGACTGAACAGGCCGTATGGACACCTGAAATCGCCTCCTCGCCGTCTTGGCGGCGTCCGGCCCGCATGGGTCGAGTGTTTGTCAATGATTATACACTCCACGATCAAGCCGCTCCATACGGCGGCGCCGCAGGGCGCCGCGCACCCGGTTTGCAGGCTGTTCGGGCGAGTGCACAAGGAGGATCGCTTCATTGGACCCATTGTTGCAAGTGCGTATGGAATGGGATGTGCGCATCCCGCTGCGCGACGGCGTCACGCTGTCCGCCGATCTGTACCGTCCGCAGGAAGACGACCCTGTACAGGCCATTGTCATCCGGACGCCGTACGGCAAGAACACGCGCAAGACGGCCGATGACGCGCGCTTCTTCGCCGAACGCGGCTATGCGGTGGTGGTGGTCGACGTGCGCGGGCGCGGAGACTCGGATGGATTGTTCGTTCCTTATTTCGGCGAGGGCGAAGACGGCTACGACGTGATCGAGTGGGTGGCGCAGCAGCCGTGGTGCCAGGGCAAGGTCGGCACGCTCGGCGGATCATACCTGGCGCGCATCCAGTGGCTGACGGCGCTGCAAAAGCCGCCGCATCTCGCCGCCATGGTGTGCCTGGTATCGCCGTCGGATCCGTTTGTCGAGTGGCCGACAGGCGTGCCCACGCCGCACCACTTGGCCTGGATGTTTCTGACGAGTGGACGCGTGCTGCAAAACGTCGAGGCGGTCGACTGGGAGAAGGCCTACTGGCACCTGCCGCTCGTGAGCATGGACGAGGCGGTCGGCCGTCCGATGCCGCACTGGCGCGAAGAGTTTCTCCACACCCTCAGGGACGACTTCTGGGAGCGCATCTCGTACCAGAACAGGTTTTCGGACATCGACCTGCCCGTGCTTCATATTTCCGGTTGGTACGACGACGAGCAGGTGGGGACGCCGCGCAATTTTGCCGGAATGGTCAAACAAGCCCCGACCGAGCGGGCGCGGCGCAGCCAGAAACTGATCATGGGCCCGTGGGAGCACGCCGTGAACACGCGCCAGCGCATCGGAGAGGTAGACTTTGGGCCGCAGTCGCTGATCGATCTTCAGGGAGCCGAGTTGCGCTGGTTTGACTACTTTCTTCGGGGCCGGGACAACGGCGTCGTGCACGAGCCGCCGGTCAGTATTTTTGTCATGGGACGCAATGTGTGGCGCGAGGAGCGGGAGTGGCCGCCGGCGCGGGCGGCGTGCGCGAAGTTCTACCTCCACAGCGCGGGCCGCGCGAACAGTCTGCACGGCGACGGGGTGTTGTCCACGGCGCGGCCGCAAGACGAACCGACGGACGGCTACACGTACGATCCGCTGCGGCCGGTGCCGTTCATCACGGGGCTGACGTCGACGCAGATCGGCGGGCCGGACGATTACGCCGCCATCGAGCGGCGCGACGATGTGCTGGTGTACACGTCCGAGGTGCTTGCGGAACCGCTCGAGGTGACGGGCGCGATCAAGGTCGAACTGCACGCGGCGACCGACGCGCCCGACACGGATTTCACGGCAAAGCTGGTGGACGTGTGGCCAAACGGATTTGCGCAGCGCATCGCCGACGGGATCGTCCGGGCGCGATTCCGCAAGGGCATGCAGCGAGAGGAACTGCTCGAGCCGGACGGCATTGAGGCGTATGAGATCGATTGTTGGTTCACGTCGCACACATTCCTTCAGGGCCATTGCGTGCGCCTTGAGATATCGTCGAGCGCGTTCCCGAAGTACGACCGCAACCCGAACACCGGAGAGGCTCTGGGAGTCACCGCGAAGACGCAGATTGCGCGCCAGACGGTCTATCATGACGCAGAGCGGCCCTCGGCGCTGATCCTCCCTGTCATCCCAAATGACTAGGCGCGGCGGTCGGGGCGCGACCGGCGCGGTGACGTTTGACCTGGACGGGACGCTGATCGATTCGCCGTTTGACCGTTTCGTCTTTCCCTGGGTTGACAAGGAGTTCGTCAACCGCGGCGTGCGGGGGGCGCGGGACCTGTTTCGCGCCGAGCAGTTTCGCCGCTTTGAGCAGGGAAGGCGGCGCGAAGGGTTTGACTGGGATGATATCGCGCGAACGGTGGCCGCGGAGCAAGGGGTGGCCTGGGACCACGATCTGTGCGCTGTCATGGCGGGGGCGCTTGCAGGGACGCTGCGCGCGTTCCCGCCGTACCCCGATGTGGTGGAAACGCTCGAAGCGCTTGGCGCGCAGGGTTTTTCGCTGTTTGTCATCAGCAACGGCTACGCGCGCTATCAGCGCCTGACGCTCGATCTCATGGGGCTTGGAGGATATTTTTCGGCGACGCTCGGCCCCGACACGATCGGCTGTGCCAAGCCGGATCCGCAGGTGTTCGAGGCGCCCGAACTGCACAGGCCCGTGACGGCGCACGTGGGCGACCTGTTGACGCAGGATATTGCGGCAGCGCGGAGCGCCGGCGTGCGCGCGGTGCTGGTGATCCGCCCGGACATGGCGGCGCCGGGATTCGCGCCGTGCGCCCGCTTCCGTCCGGGCGAGCGGCCGCGGGTGCTGCTGGAGAACGGGTGGCTGGATGCACAGTTCGAACAGGAGCACCGCTACCTTGGCCGGGCCGTCCCGAACGCCAGCCTGACCGCGGATCACGAGGCGTGTCCTGACGCTGTGGTGCTAAACCTCGGGGAGTTGCCGGCGCTCTTTCGCGGGTGGCGCAACGCTGCCGCGCCGTGACGGACGGCTGACGCCGCGCAAGGGGTCGGCTGGCAGTCGCCGGTCACCCGCTGGGACTGTCAGGGCGTCCCCGACTGCAATGATTTGGATTATCATAGTTCTCCCATGGGTCCTGCGCCGTGAGACGGGCGCCTTACCGCGCGTCCTGCGGGTCCTGTGTGTCGTGTGCGTCGTGTGCGTCCCGCGGCGCCCGCGACAACTCGTCGCCCATCTCCTGCGCGCGCCGCGTCGCCCGCAATACGGCTTCGCGCACGCTGTCGGCGAAGCCGAGTTCCTGCAGGGCGCCGATTCCCGCCATCGTGGTGCCGCCCGGCGACGTGACCCGCTCGCGCAGGACCGTCGGCGACTGGGCGGAGAAGCGCAGCATCGCGGCGGCGCCGACCAGCGTCTGCACGACCAGCGCCGCGGCCGTGTCCTCGTCGAGCCCGGCCGCGACGCCCGCCTGCGTGAGACTCTCCACGAGGTAGTAGACGTAGGCGGGCCCGCTTCCCGAAAGGCCTGTGACGGCGTTCATCTGTTCCTCATCCAGGGCGTAGGCCGTTCCGACGGCGCCAAACATCTCGTGCACCATCTCCGTGTCCTGCCACGTGCAGTTTTGCCCCATCGCATAACCGGTCGCCGACTCAAGCACGGCGCAGGATGTGTTCGGCATCGTCCGCGCCACCCGCGGCGGCGCGGCCCCCTCCGCTCCGCGCGGCAGTCCGCGCCAGACGCGCGCGAGAGCCCCCTCAATCCAGCCGATGGAACACCCCGCCGCCACGGACACGTAGAGTGCGTCGGGCGAAGAGAAGCGGGCGCTGTCCGCCAGCGCCTGCGCCATGTCCGCCGGTTTCGGGCACAGGACGACGACATCCGCGCCGTCGAGCGCATGGTCGAGTGCCGCGCCGTGGACACCGTACGTCCGCGCGAGGAACTCGAGGCGCTCGCGCCGGCTGCGATTGACAACGTAGATGCGTTCCGCCTTCGCGACGCCGGTGGAGCACATGCCCTTGATGAGCGCCTCGGCGATCGAACCCGCGCCAATGAAGGCGATCTTTCTGTCCCGCAAGTGAGTGGTCAAGCCGTTTCATCTCCCCCGGGGATCGTCACCCCTGTCTCATGCGCGTGTGCGTGTACGCGCCCACAGTCGCCGCCGGCAGAATGTGCGCCGTCGCGTCGCAGCCGGCCTCCCGGAATGCCTGCACCATGGCGGTCGCCGCCAGGCGCGCCGGCGCGCCGCGCTCGGCGATGGCGAGCAGCGTCGGACCTGCCCCGCTCAGCACCGTGCCGATGGCGCCGGCGGCCTGTGCCGCGTGCACGACCGCGTCGAAGCCGGGGATCAGGGACTTGCGCGCATCCTGGTGCATCCGGTCCGCCAGGGCCCTCTTTAGCAGGGCGACATTGCCCGTCGTGAGGGCGGCGGTCAGGAAGCTCGCGTGGGCGATATTGAACACGGCGTCGTTCCTGGACACCAGAGGCGGCAGAACCGAACGCGCGCGCTCCGTCGCCAGGGCGAAAGCCGGCGTCACGGCGACAAACGCGAAGTTGTCGCGCAGCGGCAGGGAGACGGTCGTGACGCCGTCTTCGTGCACGTACGCCAGCACCGCGCCGCCGAGAAACGCCGGGGCGACGTTGTCCGGATGGCCTTCATCCAGCGCCGCCAGGTGGAGGATTTCCCCGCGCCCGAAAGGGGCGTCGAGCAGGGCGTTTGCGGCCAACAGCCCGCCGACCAGCGCCGCCGCGCTTGATCCGAGACCGGATGCTATGGGGATGCGATTGACCATTTTCAGGGAGACGCCGGGGAACGGGCGGCCGTAGCGCTGGAACAGCATCTTCATGCACTGCACGACGAGGTTGCTTTCGTCGCGCGGCAAGTCTGCGGCGCCGTGGCCCTCGATCTCAATGTGGACGCCGTCCGCGGCCTGGACGTGGAATTCGTTCCACAGGTCGAGCGCGATTCCCATGCAGTCGAATCCCGGGCCCATGTTCGCACTTGTCGCGGGGACAAAGACGCTGACTTTCACGGCTTGCCCTCGAGGATCGCGCTCCAGACCGCCTGGCGCGTCGCGGGTACGCAGACCGTCTTGCCCGCGCTCTGCCGCACGGCCGTGTCGGGATCCTTCAGGCCGTTTCCTGTCAATACGCACACAATCGAGTCCCCGGCGGCAAACGAGCCCTGCGCCGCGAGCTTGCGCAGGCCCGCGACCGACGCCGCCGACGCGGGTTCCACAAAGACACCTTCGCGTTGGGCGAGCAGCCGCTGCGCCGCGAGGATCTCCTCGTCCGTGACGGCCGAGATCGACCCGCCGCTGTCCTTCGCCGCGGAGTCGGCGAGGCGCCAACTGGCCGGGTTGCCTATGCGGATGGCGGTCGCAACGGTGTCCGGGTGTTCCACGGGTCGCCCGAGAACGATCGGCGCCGCGCCCGCCGCCTGGAAGCCGAGCATGCGCGGAACGCCGGTGCGGTGCAGCGCGTCGTACTGCCGAAAGCCTGCGTAGTAGGCGCTGATATTGCCGGCGTTGCCGACCGGGATGGCCAGATAGTCCGGCGCCTTGCCGAGCGTCTCGCAGACCTCGAAGGCGGCCGTCTTCTGGCCCTCGAGACGAAACGGGTTGACAGAGTTGACCAGGGTCACAGGCTCGGTCTCGGACAATTCGCGCACCAAGGCCAAGGCCTGATCGAAGTTGCCTTCGATCGCCACGACCTCGGCCCCGTACATGAAAGCCTGCGCGAGCTTGCCGAGGGCCACGTAGCCGTCGGGAATGATGACGATCGAGCGGATGCCTGCGCGCGCCGCATAGGCGGCCGCGGCAGCCGACGTGTTCCCGGTGGACGCGCAGATGATCGCGTTGCTGCCCGCTTCGAGCGCTTTTGCCACGGCCAGCACCATGCCGCGGTCCTTGAAGGAGCCTGTCGGATTCGCGCCTTCAAACTTCAGGCGGACGTCGCAGCCAAGCTCTCTGCTCAGGTGTTCGGCCGGTATGAGCGGGGTGTCGCCTTCGCACAGCGACAGCCGCGGCGTCTTGTCCGTCAATGGCAGGTAGTCGGCGAAGCGCTGCAGGATGCCGGCGCGTTCTTGGTGCCGTGAAATTGACATGGTCTAGTAGGCGCCCCTTTCCACAGGCATGGAGGTTTCAATGCGCGCCAGATCCGGGAGGCCGCCCAGAGTGTCCAGGATGGCGGCGAGCCGCGCGGCAGGCACTTCATGCGTGACCACGACGACCTCGGCGCGCCCCTCGTCCACGCGCTTTTGCAGGACGGTCTCCATACTGACTTCGGCGTCGCCGAATATTCCCGCGATCTGCCCAAACACGCCGGGCCTGTCGGCGACGGTCATGCGCAGGTAGTGGCGGGCCGGTTCGCCCGCGTTGTGGTTGACGGGCTTGTGCGAATGCACCAGCGTGCGGACGCGGCCCGGCACGCTCTGGCTGACGTTGCGCAGGACCTCGATCACGTCGCCGATCACCGCGCTGGCTGTCGGCAGCGAGCCCGCCCCACGGCCGAAAAACATCAGGTCGCCGGACGCGTCGCCGCGCACGTAGAGCGCGTTGTACGCATCCGACACGTGTGCCAGCGGGTGGTCCTGCGGAATCAGCGTGGGGCGCACATGGAGCGTCAATTCGCCGTCGCGGTCGCTTGCGGCGGCGAGCAGCTTGATCACAGTGCCGAGCTCGCGCGCGTAGTACACGTCGCGCGCCGTGACGGCGCGGATGCCGGTGACCTGGACGTCGGCGAGATTCACGGCGGAGTGAAACGCGATCGACGAGAGGATGGTCAGCTTGCGCGCCGCGTCGAGGCCGTCCACGTCGCTGGACGGATCCGCCTCGGCGTATCCGAGTTCCTGCGCTTCGCGCAGCACGGCGGAAAAGTCCGCTCCGGTCGCCGTCATCTTCGACAGGATGTAGTTCGTCGTCCCGTTGATGATTCCCTTGATGTCCGTGATGTCGTTTGCGGTGAGGGACTCGCGCAGCGGCCGGATGAGCGGGATGGCCCCGCCGACCGCGGCCTCATACAATACGTCGACGCGGGCGCCTTCCGCAGCCGCGATGATCTCCGCCCCGTGCAGCGCGATCAGGTCCTTGTTCGCCGTGATGACGTGCTTGCCGGCGCGGATGGCTTGCAGAATCAGGGAGCGGGCCGGTTCGATGCCGCCGATCGTCTCGATCACGACGCGAATGTCGGGGTCGCCGATGATCTCCTGGGGGTCGTTTGTGAGCTGCCCGGCGGAAAGGACGACGGCGCGAGGCTTGCCCACGTCGCGCACCAAGACGCGCGCGATCGTCGGCCTAAGACCTGTCATCCCGGTGATCTTGTCCGCCCGGCGGCGCATCAGTTCCACTACTCCGGCGCCAACGGTGCCGCAACCCAACAATCCAATATTCACGTCCATGTGTGTGCCTTCGTCCTCTCCATGACTCTCTCGCAGCGCTGCGCGGCCGTCTCTTGTCCCGGCGGCGCCGTCGTCCATCCGACGCGTTCCGCCCGTGCGGCCGTCTGCAGTTGTTGTCGCGGCTTCGATCGGCGCTGTCGCGCTATCGGTCGCCGCCATGATCCGGGTTGCCCCGCGCGTCGCCGGCGCCTCATCCCTGTCCCACGACCGCGGCGTGATCGACCCCCGGCACGCCGCGCAGGGTCTCGACCGCGTCGGTCAGTTCACCCGCCAGGTCGCGCGTCTCCACGGAAATGATCACTGTGGCGAGTCCCTGCAGCGGGAGTGACTGGTTGATGGTGAGGATGCTGGCGCGCCGTGACGCGAGGGTGTTGAGCACTTCCGACAGGACGCCGCGCTCGTGGCGCAGCGTCAGGGCGAGCGTGACAATCTGTCCGCCCATGCTGGCGGAAAACGGTCGGACGACCTCCTTGTACTTGTAGTACGCGCTGCGCGAAATGCCGACCTTGCGCGTCGCCTCAAGCACGCTCATGGAGGAGTGCCGCTCGAGCAATTCGGACACCTGGGTCGTTTTGCGGATCACTTCCGGCAGATGCGAGCGCCGGATGAGATAATAGGGATCATCGCTCATCGCGCCCGTTGCCTCCGTCCGATTGTCTGCATTTAAACGACAATTGTCTCTCTAGCAAGGACATCATACCGCGTTGGACGACGGATTGCAATCCAACGTTGTCCCCGGTCGGACGGCGGCGGGCGCAGCCCGGCCCGAGAGTTGCCGCCAACCCCCACAATCGCGGACATTTTCAGGCGCGCACTTGACCCTTTTGAAATGCAACCGCTATAATGATGAAAATTATCGTTGCCGATCTTGCATTTTCAAGGCAAGAGGATGGGATGGAAGCCCTGGGGCGGGTTGCCGACAGCGTGGCCGCGCTGTCGCCCGCGCTCAGGGTTGACGTTTATTCGGGCGCAATGCGGGCGCCGGGGGGTCGAAGGATGAGCGGTGGAAGAACGATCTTTCTGAATGGCCGGCTGGTGCCGGAAGAGCAGGCGACCGTGTCCGTGTTTGATCACGGATTGCTGTACGGGGACGGGGTTTTTGAGGGGATCAGGATCTACGCCGGGAATGTCTTTCGGCTGGACGATCACTTGGCGCGGCTCTATGAATCGGCCCGCTCGATACTGCTCGACGTCCCGCTCGACATGGAGCAGATGGCCGAGGCGGTGCTGGAGACGGTGCGCGCCAACGGACTTCTTGACGGCTACATCCGCCTCGTTGTCACGCGCGGCGCGGGAGACCTGGGGCTCGACCCGCGGAATTGTCCCCGGTCGACGGTCATCGTCATCGCTGACAGGATCAGCCTCTTTCCGCAGGAGTTTTATGACAACGGCCTGCAGATCGTCACGGTGGCGACGCGCCGGCCGGGGGTTGACGCGCTCAACCCGCAGATCAAGTCGCTGAACTACCTGAACAATGTCATGGTGAAACTCGAAGCGATCCACGCGGGCGCGCTCGAGGCCCTCACGGTCAACAGTCAGGGGTACGTGTGCGAAGGGTCGGGGGACAATGTGTTCATTGTCAAGCGCGGCAAGGTGCTCACGCCCCCGTGTTACCTCGGGGCGCTCGACGGCATCACGCGGCGCGCCATCATGGACCTGTGCGCCCAACTGGACATCCCGCTCTCCGAAACGCCGTTCACCCGCCACGATGTCTATGTCGCGGACGAGTGCTTCCTGACAGGGACTGCGGCGGAACTCATTCCCGTGGTGGAGGTGGACCGCAGGCCGATCGGCTCCGGCAAGCCCGGCGCGATCACGAAGCGCCTGCACGCGGCGTTTCACGAACTGGCCCGCACGGAGGGCCGTCGTGTATAATTCCAGTAAGGTGAGAGGAGGGCGGATGGCATGCAAGCCAGTGAACAACTTGTGAACCAGGGCCGCGCGCCGTTGCCCGGCGGGCAGGACGGCATGGCGAACGAGGGCGCGGATACCGTGTCGGCGGCCGAAGCGAAGCGGCCCGCCCTGCCCGTCGTCAAGACGGGCGCCGACCTGCTCTGCTCGCTCCTTGTGGAAGCGGGAGTGGACGTGATTTTCGGCTATCCGGGCGGAGCCGTGCTGCCTGTCTACGACGCCCTGTTCAGCGCGCCGATCAGGCACATACTGACGCGCCACGAGCAGGGCGCAGTGCACGCCGCGCAAGGCTACGCGAGAGTCACGGGCCGTCCCGGCATCGTCCTGGCCACGTCGGGCCCCGGCGCGACGAACCTCGTAACGGGTATCGCCGACGCGTACATGGATTCGACCCCGCTGATCGTCCTGACTGGGCAGGTGGCGACCGCGTCGATCGGCACGGACGCTTTTCAGGAGGCTGACATCGTCGGCATCACGACGCCGATCACGAAGCACAACTACCAGGTGAGACACATCGAGGATTTGCCGCAGATTGTCGCCGACGCGTTTCACATCGCGACGACGGGCCGGCCCGGACCGGTCCTGATCGACTTGCCAAAGGACGTGACGGGCGGCCCGGCGGCCCGCGTGGGCTTGCCCGATCCATCCCCTCTCGGTTACCGCGTTCCCACGGGTCCGGATGAGGCGGCGGTCGACGCGATGGCGGCGGCGATCGCCGGCGCGCGCCGTCCGCTGCTGTACATCGGGGGCGGCATCGTGAGTTCCGGGGCGGCGGAGCGCTTGCGCGCGTTCGCGCGCCAGACGCGCATCCCGGTGGCGTCCACGCTGATGGGTCTGGGCGCGTTTCCGAACGACGACCCGCTGTTTGTCGGCATGCTTGGCATGCACGGCAAGTACGCGGCCAATCAGGCGATCACGCATTGCGATCTGTTGATCGCGTTTGGCGTGCGCTTCGACGATCGCGTGACGGGGAAGCTGGAGCGTTTTTCGCCGCATTCGCGCAAGATTCACGTGGACATCGACCAGGCTGAACTCGGCAAGAACGTCGCCGTCGAGATCGCGGTGGCGGCGGATGTGTCGCTGGCGATTGAGGCCCTGGCCAAACGGGAACTGCAGCCGGACACGGCGGAGTGGATCGCGCAGATCAACGGCTGGCACGCCGATTGGCCGCTCGACGCCAAGCGCGGCGCGTCCGTGCTGAAACCGCAGACAGTGATCGACCTGCTGGCGGAGTTGACCGGTCGTGCGGCGATTGTCACCACGGACGTGGGCCAGCACCAGATGTGGACGGCGCTCTTCTATCCGTGGCGCGCTCCCAGACAGTTGGTGACGTCGGGCGGTCTCGGGACGATGGGCTACGGTTTTCCCGCGGCCCTCGGGGCGCAGGTGGCGTTGCCGGACCGTACGGTGGTGTGCGTGGCGGGCGACGCGAGTTTCCAGATGAACATCCAGGAACTGCAGACGGTCATGGAGAACGACCTGCCGGTCAAGGTGGCGATCATCAACAACGGCTTTCTCGGCATGGTCCGCCAGTGGCAGCAGTTCTTTTACGACAAGCGCTACGCCCACAGCAGGATCAGTTCGCCTGATTTCGTGAAGGTGGCCGAGGCGTTCGGCGCTCTGGGCCTGCGGGCGCGGACGCCGCAGGAGGCGGAGCAGGTGATCCGCCAGGCGCTCTCGTACGACGGTCCGGTTGTCATGGACTTTGTCGTCGAGGAAGAGGAGAACGTGTTCCCCATGGTCCCGGCCGGCAAGGGCACGGACGAGATGCTGCTGGATTGGGAGGAAGCGTAAATGGAACGCACGATGTCCGTGCTGGTGAACGACCGCCCGGGCGTGCTCGCCCGTATTGCGGGTCTGTTTTCCCGGCGCGGATTCAATATCGCGAGCATCACGGTCGGCTCTTCGGAGCGGGCGGAGTGCAGCCGGATGACCATCGTGACCAGCGGCGACGACCGCACGGCGCGGCAGATCGAAGCGCAACTGCTCAAGCTGATCGACGTCCTGGAGGTGGAGGACATCTCCGCTGAACGGATCGTGAGCCGCGAACTGGCTTTGATCAAGGTGGACACAACCCGCGAGACGAGGCTCGAGATTTCACACATTCTCGAGCCCTTTCGGGTGGCGATCGTGGATGTGGCGCATTCGTCCATCACGGTCGAGGTGACGGGCGACACGGAGAAGGTGGACGCGCTGATCGGTCTGCTCAGGCCGTTTGGCGTAACGCAGATCGCGCGCACCGGAGTGACGGCGATGGTGCGTTCACAGACCGTCTGACGGCGCCCCGGCGTGGTCTTATTTTTCTGATAGGGAGAGGAACAGTGTGGTTCAGATGTACTACGAGCAGGATGCGAGTTTGCAGGCTTTGCAGGGCAAGACGGTGGCGGTGCTCGGATACGGCAGCCAAGGACACGCCCAGGCGCAGAATCTGCGCGACAGCGGCGTCAAGGTGATCATTGCGCAGCGCCCTGGCAAGTCGGCCGCAAAAGCGGAAGAGGACGGTTTCAAAGTGGTTTCCGTCGCCGAAGCGGCGAAGACGGCGGACGTGTTGCAGGTGCTGCTGCCTGACGAAACACAGGCGCGCGTGTACCGCGAGGAGATCGAGCCCCATCTGCGCAAGGGACAGACGCTCATGTTTTCGCACGGCTTCAACATCCATTTTCAGCAGATTGTCCCTCCTGCGGACATTGATGTGATCATGGTCGCGCCCAAGGCGCCGGGCCACCTCGTGCGCCGCGTGTACGAGGGAGGCGGCGGCGTCCCTTCCCTGATCGCCGTGTTCCAGGATGCGAGCGGGCAGGCAAAAGAGGCGGCGCTGGCGTATGCCAAAGGCATCGGTTCGACGCGTGCGGGCGTGCTTGAGACCACCTTCAAGGAAGAGACCGAAACGGACCTGTTCGGTGAGCAGGCCGTACTGTGCGGCGGCGTGAGCGCGCTTGTCAAGACGGGCTTCGAGACGCTGGTCGACGCGGGCTACCAGCCGGAGATCGCGTTTTTCGAGTGCTGCCACGAGCTCAAGCTGATTGTGGACCTGATCTACGAGGGCGGCCTGGCCCGCATGCGGCATTCGATCAGCAACACCGCGGAGTACGGGGACTACACGGCGGGGCCGAAGATTGTCACCGACGAGACGCGCAAGGCGATGAAAGGCATCCTTTCGGACATTCAACAGGGCGTGTTCGCGCGCAATTTCATTCTTGAGAACCAGGCTGGCTGGCCGGCGTTTTCCGCCATGCGGCGCAATGAAGCGGAGCACCAGTTGGAGAAAGTCGGCGGTGAACTGCGGGCCATGATGCCGTTTATCGGCAGCCGCAAATAGAACGGGACGGGCGATCTCGCCTGTTCAACAGTGATGATTGTGCCGAAACGGGGCGCCGCGGCGCCCGCGGGGCGGTGTAGCGCGCGGCCGCCTGGCGGTTCGCGCGCTTTGCCCTGACAGCACGGATGTGGGTTGCGCATGCGGCGCAGAGGAGGGGCTCGCTTGAAACGAGTGCGGATATTCGACACCACGCTGCGCGACGGTGAACAGTCGCCCGGCGTGAGCCTGACCATGGCGGAGAAGCTGGAGATTGGGCGCCAACTCGCCCGGCTGCGGGTCGATGTGATTGAGGCTGGCTACGCGGCGGCTTCGCCAGGGGACTTTGCATCTGTCCAGACGCTGGCCAAAGAACTCCGCGATGTCTCCGTGTGTTCACTCGCGCGCGCTCTCGAAGGCGACATCGAGCGGGCGTACGAGGCCGTCCGCCCCGCCGCCGATCCGCGCATACACGTGTTCATCGCCACCTCGGACGTGCACATGCGACACAAACTGCGCATGACGCGGGAGCAGGTGCTGGAGCAGATCGGACGTTCGGTGCGCCACGCAGCGAAGCTGGCGCCGTCCATCGAGTTTTCCCCGGAGGACGGCGGACGGACCGATCCCGATTTCCTCGCCCTGGCGGTGCAGACGGCGATCAAAGCGGGCGCTACGGTGATCAATATTCCCGATACGGTCGGGTACCTGCTTCCGAGTGAATTTGGCGCGCGCCTGCGGCGCCTGCGCGAACAGGTGGACTTTGGCTCGGTGCAACTGTCTGCGCACTGCCACGATGACCTCGGGCTCGCTGTGGCAAACACGCTGGCCGCGATCGAGGCGGGCGCGGATCAGGTCGAGGTCACGATCAACGGCATCGGTGAACGGGCGGGCAACGCCGCGCTGGAGGAAATCGCGGTGGCGCTCAGGCTGCGCCAGGAGATGTACGGCGCCGAGACGCGCCTCGACCTCGGGCAGATCGTGCGCACGTCGCAGCTTGTCAGCCGCTTGACGGGCATGGTGGTTCCGCCGAACAAGGCGGTGGTCGGCGCCAACGCGTTTGCGCACGAGTCGGGCATCCATCAGGACGGCGTGATCAAGGAACGCACGACGTACGAGATTATTGACCCCGATATGGTGGGGCTGACGGAGAACAAGCAGCTGGTGCTCGGCAAGCACTCCGGGCGCAACGCGTTTCGCAGGCACCTGGAGGGTCTTGGCTACGCGCCGGAGGAGCCCGAGTTCCAGGAACTGTTCGGCCGCTTCAAGGAATTGTGCGACCGCAAGAAGTCGGTGACGGACGACGACATCGTCGCGCTGCTTGACGATCGCTTTCACCGTTCGGACAACCCCGCGTTCACGCTCGATTTTTTGCATGTGTCGTGCGGCAGTTTCGGACTGGCCACGGCAACCGTGAAAGTGACGGGCCCGGCCGGGACGGTGCAGGAGGCCGTCGTTGCGGGCGGCGGCGTCGAGGCGATGTACCAGGCGCTTGACTCCGTCACCGGCGTCCGTCCGGAACTGGCGTCGTACACGATCGCGGCGGTCACATCGGGTCCCGACGCGCTTGGCGAAGTGCGGGTGCAACTGCGCACGGGCGGTTCTTCGCGCGTGTTCTCGGGCAAGAGTGCCTGCATCGACGTCCTTGAGGCGTCGGCGCGGGCGTATCTGGATGCAGTCAACAAGTTGGTGGCGGCCGGGCAGCCGGACGGCCGCGGATGAACGCTTCGCTTCCAGGAGGAGAGACTGTGGCAAAAAATATTGTTCTGTTGCCAGGCGACGGTATCGGGCCGGATGTGGTCGCGTCGGCGGTCCGCGTGTTGCGCAAGGTGCTGCAGGACCGGGATGTCCATGTGGAGTTTTCCCATCACCTGCTCGGGGGGATCGCCCTTGACCAGACGGGGTCGCCGTTTCCGCCCGAGACACAGGCCGCGGTCCGGGCTGCGGACGCAGTGCTGCTCGGCGCGGTCGGCGGACCCAAATGGGATGTCGGGCCGGGGCACCTGCGGCCTGAGGCGGGACTTCTCGCTCTGCGCAAGGCACTCGGCGTCTACGCCAACCTGCGCCCCGTGAAAGGCCACCCGCGACTGGTTGGCGCGTCGCCGCTGCGCGAGGACGTCGCGGCCGGGGTGGATGTGATGATTGTCCGCGAACTGACGGGCGGCGTCTACTTCGGGGAGCGGGAGCGCGGGACGGACGAGCGCGGGGAGCGGTTCGCGCGCGACACCATGTACTACTCCGAAGCGGAGATCCGGCGCGTGGTCAGGCGCGGGTTCGAGGCGGCGCAGTTGCGCCGGCGCAAACTGACGTCTGTGGACAAGGCGAACGTCCTGGACAGTTCGCGGCTGTGGCGGGAAATTGTCGAGGAGATGAAACACGACTATCCGGATGTGACCGTGGAACACGCGCTGGTGGATTCGTGCGCCATGCAGTTGGTCACGCGGCCGCGGTCGTTTGACGTCATTGTGACGGAGAACCTGTTCGGCGACATACTGAGCGATGAAGCGGCGGTGCTGACGGGGTCGATCGGCCTGCTGCCGTCGGCGAGTCTTGGCGACGGACCGGGGCTGTACGAGCCCATCCACGGCGCGGCGCCAGATATCGCCGGCAAGGGAATCGCGAATCCGCTCGGCACCATCCTGTCGGCCGCGCTCATGCTGCGGTATTCGTTTGGGATGGACGACGCGGCGTCGCACATTGAAGAGGCGGTTCACGCGGTTATTGACCGCGGAGTGCGGACGGCGGACCTGGTGTCCCAAGGGGCGTCCGGGACTTCCGGCAATGGGTACGTGTCGACCACGGAGATGACGGACGCGGTTCTGGCGCAACTCAGTCAGCCGCGGGCGAACAGCAGCGCCGCCGACCCGGCCACGAAGGCCGCCAGGTAGCTCAGGCCCATGCGCAGGAAGGTCATCCGAACGCCGAGGAAGGGGAATTCGGCCGCTGTGCGCGGCAGGCTGATCAGCATCCAGGCAGTGGTGAACGCCATGACGGAGCCGACGCTTGCGCGCGACGCGAGCATTACGGCGGCCAGTGGGTAGACGCCCCAGCGCGAGCCAGTGCCGAGGGAACCCAGCAGGGCTGCGAGCGCCACGCCGCGCAGTCCGCTGTGCGGCCCGAACAGGCGATGCAGTACGCGCTGGTCGACCGTGTGTTCGAACAGCCCGGCGAGCAGGATGGACACGCCCATCCAGGGCAGGGCGCGCGTGAACGTGAGCCACGCGCTGTGCACGCCGTGCAGCGCGACGCCCGGGGCGCGAAAGAAGAGGAAGACGTAAACGGCGAAGACGGCGGACGACAGCACGAGCAGGATGGTCTCGTCCATGGGCGCGCACTCCTTTGGCGGCCCCGGACGCCCGGTGGGGCGGCCAGGCCTCTCTTACGTTTATGAATGGTCAACTTCGATCATGATAGAACGGTGGGACATGTGGCGGTCTACCCGGGAAATACGAGCTCACCTGTACTGCGCCATCTGCGGCGCCCGATTGAGTCGCATTTTCATGATCCGCTCGCGTGCGGATGCGCCGCACACGGCGGTCTACGGAGAACAGGCAGACTGGGAAAGGCAGACTCGCGAAAAGTGGGAGGGACACGGTCTTGGCGCATGCGGATGGTCCGATAATTGTTCAGATGGACGGTTCCATTCTGCTTGATGTCCATCATCCCCTCGCCGGGGAGGCGCGGATGGCTCTGGTCTCGTTCGCAGAGTTGGAGAAGAGTCCGGAGCACTTTCACACCTATCGGGTCACGGCGCTGTCGCTGTGGAACGCGGCCGCGGCGGGAAGGGACGCGTTGCGGATCGTGGAACGGCTCGGCGCGCTGAGCCGCTACGAGTTGCCCGCCCCGATTGTCCGGTTCATCCGGGACACCATGGGGCGCTATGGACTGCTCGAACTGCGGCGGGCGCACGACGGACTGATCCTCGAGTCAAAAGACGAACTTCTTCTGACTGAAGTGGTCAGTCACAAGACCATTGCCCCGCTGGTCCGCGAGCACCTGTCGGCGTTCGCGGTCGCCGTTCCGCTCTTGTCGCGGGGCGTGATCAAGGTGGCGCTCACCAAACTCGGCTATCCGATCCGCGACCTGGCGGGGTACACCGAGGGGCAGCCGCTTGCGCTGCAATTGCGCCAAGCGCTGGACGACGGTTCGCCGTTCGCGCTGCGGCGCTACCAGACGGACGCCGCGGAGGCGTTTCACCAGGGCGGGGGTCTCGAAGGCGGTTCTGGAGTACTGACGCTGCCGTGCGGCGCGGGCAAGACGATCATCGGGCTGAGGGCGATGGAACTGTTGCAGACATCGACCCTGATTCTCGCCGCGAACGTGACGGCCGCCCGGCAGTGGATCAGGGAGTGTTGCGACAAGACGACGCTGACGGAGGACCAGGTGGCCGAGTACAGCGGCGAACACAAGGATTCCGCTCCGGTCACGGTGGCGACCTACCAGATCCTCAGCTATCGCCCAAAGGGCAGCGACGAGTTTCCGCACCTGTCCCTGCTGGCGTCGCGCAACTGGGGACTCATCATCTACGATGAGGTCCATCTGCTGCCGGCTCCCGTATTTCGCGTGACGGCCGAGATCCAGGCGCGCCGCAGGCTCGGACTCACGGCGACCCTGATTCGCGAAGACGGCAAGGAGGACGAGGTGTTCTCTCTGATCGGCCCGCGCAAGTACGACGTCCCGTGGAAGGACCTCGAGGCGGACGGCTGGATCGCCACGGCCGTCTGCACGGAGGTGCGGGTCGCGCTGTCGGAAGATGAGCGGCGGGAGTACGCACAGGCGGCGCAGCGGGAGAAGATTCGCGTGGCCGCGGAAGCGCGGGAGAAGGAGCAGGCGGTGGAATGGCTTCTGGAACGCCATCGCGGCGAACTCACGCTGATCATCGGTCAGTATGTGGAGCAGTTGGAGCGTTTGGCGCGGCGCATCGGCGCTCCGCTTATCACAGGGTCCATGAGGCAGACGGAACGGGAACGGCTGTACGCGGACTTTCGCGCGGGGCGGCTGCTGACGCTCGTGGTGTCGAAAGTGGCGAATTTCTCGATTGACCTCCCCGACGCCACGGTTGCCATCCAGGTGTCCGGCACGTTCGGTTCCCGGCAGGAAGAGGCGCAGCGGCTTGGCCGCATCATGCGTCCGAAAAAGAGCGGAACGCGCGCCTTCTTCTACTCGCTGGTCGCCAACGAGACGCGCGACCAGGAGTTCGCCCACAGCCGGCAGCGCTTTCTCACCGAGCAAGGCTACGAGTACCAGATTGTCGATCTTGAAGAACTCGAGACGGGGAAGGTGACTGTCTGAGATGCGTCTCTCCATCGCCCTGATGGCGCTTGACATGCCAGAGTTGGGCAGGCTGGCTGAGAAACTGCGGATCGCGGAGAAGCTGCCGGCGGTGAAACACGCCGCTGCGGCGCTGATTGAAGCACAATACGCCACGCCGGTCGGGTTTCGTCGCATCTGGAACCTGCTCGACGAGTATGAGCGTCAGGTCTTTGGCGTGACCCTGTTGGCGATGCGCAGCGACGGGTACACGCACGGCGTGGCGCGCACGAAGCTCCTGCCGTTGCTCAAACAGCGCGTCGCGCGGGGGCGGCGGCCGGAGGACGCGCTCGAGCGCCTGACCTCGCTGGCGCTCCTCGCGCCGACGCAGATATGGTACCTCGGCGAAGGGTATGAACTGCCGGAGACCATAGCCGCGCTGGTCTACAGCGCGATCCTGGAGGGTATCGACATTTTCGTCCCGGCGGACGTGTCTCCGGTGGTGGCGATCGCACCTGGAAGAGAACTGTCGCGCGACATGGTGCGCCTTGTGTCGCACGCCGCCAAGACACCGCCCGGCGTGACCAAGAGCGGCAGTCTGTACAAGCGGGAGATTGCAAAACTCAAACCGCTGTTGCGTTGCTTCGAGTTGCCCGGGTTCGACCTCGCAGGGTCCTGGGAGGGGGTTCCGTTTGGCGTCTACCTCACAGTGACGACACTGCAGCACCTCAAGGTGGTCGGGCTGCTGGAGGGGTCCTTTGAACTGTACGGCGAAGCCCTCAGCGACCTGCTCACCTTGCCGGAGTCGGCGCTGCGCGACAGCGTCGAAGCTGCGGTGCAAATGGGTTTTGCCAGCGGCAATGTCCATCTGTTCGGGATTCTGCGGCTGTGGGCGGCCGGCAGTGAGCCGGGCAAGTGGGCGGCGGTGATTCCTGAACTCGTCAAGCGGTACGCAAATTCGGAGAACCCGGATTGGTTGGCCAACGGCGCCACTTGGGTCGCGGTCATGGCGGCGGCGGGATTCCTTGAGGAGGGGTACCACCCGGAGTACGGAAAAGCGCCCCTGTGCCGCCGTCCCGCGGCGACACAGGGGACGGGGCGACGGGGCGGCCGCTGGGTGTTGCAGCCCAATTTTGACCTGCTGGTGCCGGAGGATGCGCCGCTCCTGGTGCACTTTATGGCGGGGCAGCTTGCGGACCTTGTGCGGGCGGACGTCATGTCAGTCTACAGGGTGGGCAAACACGCGGTCTTGCGGCTGCTCGACCGGGGGTGGAAGCCGGAGGAAATCGAGGCGTGCCTGGCGGATTTCTCCGCGACGGAGTTGCCAAAGACGGTGCTGCGCACGCTGCGGGACTGGGTGCGCGAGTATGAGCGCGCCGTGATCTGGGACGCCATGCTCGTGCGTTTTCAGAGTGCGGAACTGCTCACGCGGTTTGCGACGGATGCTCGCGTGGCGTCGGTGATTGTCGAAACGGTCGGCGACGCGGCGGCCATCGTGAAGCGCGCCGGCGAGAAACGCGTGCGCGAGGTGCTTGCGGACCTTGGGGCCACACCTCCGGAGGCTGTGCGCCGGCCGGGAGAGGAACAGCGCCAGTCCGGGGGCGAGCGCCGCACGGGAGCAAACACCAAGGCCAACGCGCTCGCCTTGCAGCGCCTGACGGGCCCGGGTGTGCGTGGATTGGCGCGCCGCGCCGACCGGGACGTTCAGGAGATGTGAATGAAAACCTCCACGCCAACGAATCGTATGGGTGATGGAGGTGACATCATGCGCGCTAGACGGGCGGCGTTCATGCGGATTGCGGGATGCAGCGCGGGGTTGGGCCTGCTGTCGCTGGTGACGGGCAGCCCGGTTGCGGCCGCGGAATCGGATTCCCCGGCGCGCGCCATCGTAGTGGACGCGGGCCATGGCGGCATCGACGGCGGAGCGTGCGGGGCGGGGATCGTCGAGAAGACGGTGACGCTTGACGTCGCGGGCCGCGTCGCGCACGCGCTGGCCGCGGACGGCTGGCAGGTGCGCATGACGAGAGAGGGGGACACCGATGTGTCCCGGCTCTACGAGTCCAACCTGCCGACGAGGCACAAGCGCGATCTCCAGAATCGGCTTGACTTTGTCCGGATCACCCGCGCGGTCGGGGTGATCAGCATTCACGTCAACAGTTCGACGAACTCCCGCGACAGAGGCCCTCTGGTTTTCTACGACGTGCACTCGGAACCGGGCAGGCAACTCGCGCAGGGGGTCCAGAACGCGCTAAACGGGGTGGCCGGTTCAACACAGCGCGCGGTGGGGCGCAGGAACCTGTTCCTGATTCGCCACGCGCCGTGCCCGGCCATTCTCGTCGAGCTCGGCTTTCTGACCAACGCGTCGGACGCCGCTAGGCTCAAGGATCCCCACTACCTCCAGCGCGCGGCGCTGGCCATGGCGGACGCCGCATCCCACGCGCTGCAAATGGCCGCGATTCCCCCTCCCTACCAGAGGCACGCCGAGGCTGTGGACTGGGTCAAACCGTCCTTTGGCACATTCGACAAGATCCGGGTACAATGATCTCGGAGGAGCGGTTATAAAGTCCGGGATGACGGGGTGACGCGCGTGTATTTTGCGACAGGGGAGACGGAAGAGACGGCTGCGGCTGTGGAAGAGGCGGTGTCCCACATTGTACGGCTGGTTGGCATTCCGAGTCCGACCGGGATGACCGACAGAGTGATGGAATACTGCTATGAGGCGATTGCGCCGCTCGGATTCAGTCTGCGCCGGACGCGCCGCGGGGGACTCGTCGTCCGTCTGCCCGGCGCGCGGCCAGATGTGCGGGTTTTGGCGGCGCATGTGGACACACTCGGCGCGGTCGTAAGGATGATTGCCCCGAACGGACGTCTCAAGCTGTCGGCTGTCGGCGGATTCCATTTCAATTCCGTGGAGGGCGAGTACTGTCGGGTGCATACGCTGGAGGGGCCGTTTTATGCGGGTACGATCGTGCCGCGCAAGGGTTCGCGACACGTCTATCAGGATCTGGAAGACCGCACGGACGAGACGATGGAAGTCCGGCTGGACGAGGTGGTTCGCGGAGCGGACGATGTGCGCAAGCTCGGCGTTCGTGTGGGGGATCCGATCTCATTTGACGCGCGCGCCGTCCTCTTGCCGAGCGGCTACATAAAGGCGCGCCATCTCGACGACAAGGCGAGCGTTGGCGTGCTGCTCGCCCTGCTCGGCGTAATGGCGCGCGAACGATGGGAACTTCCATATGCCGTGGAAATCGTGATCAGCGGCGACGAAGAGGTCGGATACGGTGGAAACGCGGGGCTGTCGGACCTGGCGTTCGAATACCTTGCCGTCGATATGGGGGCCATAGGGGAGGGGCTTGACGCGACGGAACACGTGGTGTCCATTTGCGCAAAAGACTCCAGCGGACCGTACCACTTTGAACTGCGGCGCAGGCTGGTGTATCTGGCCGAAAGGTTCGGGGTGCCGCACACGAACGACGTCTATCCCTACTATCGTTCGGACGCGAGCGCAGCGAAACAGGCCGGTTACGATGTGGCCACCGCGCTCATCGGCCCGGGGATCGACTGTTCACACGCGCACGAACGCACGCATCGTGACGCGATCGCTGCCACTCTTCGTCTGGTGGCGCTGTACCTGCAGAGCGAGTGACGCGAGTCTTGGCAGAGAGCCGCAGTGGCCGGCGCCTCGGCCACTGCGGACGTGCGGCGATGTACCGCGGCCAAGCCCTCGCAGATTCGCAGACGTCCGGCCTGTTGCAGCGCCGTTGCAGGGTTCAGAAGCAGTAAAAAGGAGAGGGTGATGACCCTCTCCTTTTTACTGCGCAGGATAAGAACACGGAGACGATAAGGGCGGACGGGATGGGTGCACTCATAAGTTGCTTTTATCATAACGTGAAGGAGAATTCATGTCAAGGTTCGACATGCCTTGCAGATACGGCAGAACTGTGTCGAAAATGAGTGGGCGACCGGGGTTCGCTTCCGGGCAGGGCGCCGGGGTTCTCCTCCTCCGCTCTGCCCGTCGTCCTGCCCGACAACGTCTCCGGCGCCCTCGTTCAGTGCGTGCTTGAATGCACGATGTCGCTGTCGGCGTTCAGGATGATGTTCTTGTGAGTTCCATATTCGTTGGTGCGCAGTTCTTCCTTGATGAGGTTGTTGCGGTGCAGCAGATCGATCACCTGACTGGCCGTGTTGCTCGGTATGGACAGGTAATCCGCAAGTCCGTCGCGCAGCCACTTGGGTCCCAGATTCTTCGTCTTGTTGGCCGGCTGTGCGTGCCACTCGCCGATGTAAGTAATCGCATCGTCGAGAAAATCTGCCGGGTTCTTTGGACTGATATCCACATTGAGGAAGCGAAGCAGGTCGTAACTTGTATGGGCGTAGTTACGGATGTCGGTGTGCTTGGCGATGGCGTCCTCGACGTAGAACAGTTCCACGTGCTTGCCGCGAAACAGCATGCGGCTCATGATGGGAATCATGTCGCTGTCGGCAGTGATGAAGACGTAGCACGAGATATTCGGGTCAGAATAGGATGTCTCCATCGCGTCGATGGACAATTCGATATCAGATGCATTTTTGGCCTTGTCTTCATTCTTTCCGTTAGCGTATACGTGCCTGATCTGAATGCGTTTTTTCTGAAGGCTGGTGAGATTCGCCCCCACCTGTTCGAAATCCGCGTACGCCTTGAACATGCGGATGTTGTCAATGCCATACAGACCCCAGAGGCGTTCAAACAGATTCCGCTCGGGGTCGTCATGGTCGGGATCGTGGCGATAACGGTTCATCAGCGTCCAGTAGACGTTGTCGTAGTCGACAAACAGAGCGACGTTCTCCTTCGGATTGATCTGGCTGGCGCGCGTCATCGCCATTTCAACTGCCTTGGAGACCACTTGGCCGAACATGTTCGCCGCTGCCATGTCGTCCGTCCTCACCTCGGTGTCCCTGTGTTTGCCGCGCACGCCTGTAAGTCGTTCATCGTTCATGAAGAGCCCCCAATCATCCTGTCCATACCACACGATTCATAACGTTCTCCAAGTTTAGGCTGGCTTCCTGCAAGAACCCTGGAAAAGGGCCCGGGCAACATTTATTTGGACTACATTGCATGTATATGCGCGGTTGGCGTTTTGCGACCCGCCCTGTCAGCCCTTTGCGCTCCCGGGAGCGCATCCCCCCTTCCCGGGTGCAAGGAGACGGTCCAAATCACGCGCGGCGCGCCAGAAACGTCAGCCACCACTGACTGAGCAGCCCCAGCGGGATCGGCCACCAGAAGGTTGCAATCCGGTACAGGACCGTTCCCGCGATCGCCTCGGGAAGCGCGATGCCAAACCAGGACAGCGTGGTCGCATACGCAACATCCACGACGCCGAGTGTGGTGGGAGAGAGCGAGACCGTGGCGAACAGTTGGGTGAGCGAGTACGCGAACACCGCGGTGCGCCATGGCAGCCACACTCCAACTGAAGCGAAGCACAGGTGGAGCATGACGATGCGCATCGGATACACCGCGAGCAGCGACGCCGTGCACGCCGCGAGGTGGCCGAAACGCCTCCCGGCCGTGCGCCACTCGCTTGCGAGTTCGGCCCGCAGTCTGCGCAGGGATGTTTCCGCCCGACCTGCGCCGCGCGAGACAACGCCTACCGCCCCGGCGCTCTTCGACCGGCGCCACGACCACACGCCTGCGGCGCCAAAGAGAACCGCGTAACCGAGCGCCGCGGCCAGACCCGCCTGCACCGCGCGCGCCTCCGCGCCGTGCAGGGCGCCGAGCGACGCCACGCAGACAGCGACAAGCGGCGTCAGCGCCACATAGCCCAAAGCCATGAACCACAGGCTGACGGCGATGCTGTCGCGCATGCCGAACCCCAGGCGGTTGCCCCAGTACACGAACCCCGCGTTTCCCGACAAGCCTGACGTCGGCAATACCTCATTGATCATGGATGCCTGCGACACCATGGCGCCGAGGCGGCTGACGGGAGGCCGACGGCCGTACATCCTATACAACCATTGATTCGCATACCCCAGCAGAAGATAAAATCCCAGTTCCGCTATACCGGCAATGGCAAGTATGCGATAGTTCGCAGCGCGCAGGTAGGGCAGCGCCTGTATGGCGACACCGCGGACGCGCCACACGAAGAGCGCTGTCAGCAACAGGATCCCGAGACTCCACACCAAGGCCCAGGGGACTGCAAGGAAGCGCCGCTTGAGCGGGCCGGACCACTGCGAACCTATATTCATGGTCATTTTATTGTACCACACCAGGGGCGTTTTCACTCCCGCCAAAGATGAACAATGATGGTTTTTTGTCTTGGCGGCTCTCCGGCGCGGGATATGGCGCGCTCGCTCCGCTATACTGGGGGAGCAGTAGTGTGGTGGGCGCCGTCCATGATCTGGAATGGCCACTGCCCGCAATGGGGACAATGCAAGTGAACGGGGTGGAGCATCGTGGCGTTATGGGCCCGTGCGGGAGGATGGCCGCTCACCATTGCCGCCGTCTGCCTGTCCATGGCCGGTTTTCTGCTGCACGCGCCGCCGGGCGTCGCATTCGTTCTTGAGGCCGTGGGCGTCGCCCTGCTGGCGCGACACATCGGCCGGGCGACGGGAAGCCTCGCCACGGCGCACGGACCGCAGATCGGAGCGCTGCTGAGCGCCGGTTTCGGCAATGTCGTCGAGTTGATGATCGCGATCATGGCTCTGCGCGCGGGGCTGTACGATGTGGTCAAGGCAAGCATCGTGGGCAGCATGCTTGCCAATCTGCTGCTCACGCTCGGCGTGTGCATGATTGTCGGGGGCACCCGCAGGCCGTTTCAGCACTTCAACCAGGCCAAGGCCGGCGTGAACAGCACCATGCTGTTCATGGCCGTCACGGGATTGGCGGTTACGAGCGTCTATGCGCTGCGCCACACCGTGCAATGGCGCGCCGAGGCGCTCAGCATCGGCGTCTCCACGGTATTTCTTATCGTGTATATTCTCGGTCTGGTGTTTTCCATGGGTACGCACCGGGCGCTGTTCACCCAGGTTGAAGGGGAGTCCGAGACCAGGCGGGGCAGGATGTCAAAGCGCGAGGTCCGCGCAGCGTGGTTTGATCTTGCGTCCGCGACGCTGCTTGTGGCGCCGCTGAGTGATTTCCTGGTGCACACGGTGCAGCCCCTGGCGCAGGGCATCGGGCTGCGGCCGGATTTTATCGGTCTGATATTTCTCCCGCTGGTGGGCGCCGCGCCCGAATTCTTCTCGGCAATCGTGCTGGCGCGGCGCGATCAGATGGACGGGAGCATGGAGATCGCGGTCGGTTCCAGTTTGCAGATTGCCCTCTTCGTGGCGCCCGTGCTGGTGCTGTCAGGAGCCATGATGGGCCGTCTGCTGAACCTTGTGTTCACGCCGATTGAGCTGATGATGATGTTCCTTGCGGCCATCCTGACGGCTCTGGTGTCGCTTGACGGCGAGACCAACTGGTTCGAAGGGACGCTCGTGACCGCCACGTACCTGTTGTTCGCGATCCTGTTTCTCTTCAAATAGCCAGGAACGGGGGGCGGCTGTGTTTACGGAAGGCGGGGGGCGCAACACGCGGACGAGGCGGCGGGTGCCGGGATATGTTGCGGTTGGCGCGGTCGTGGTGTGCGCGGCCGGAGGCGCTCTCTATCTGGCGGGCGCGGGCGGTTGGAACGGGATTCCCGATGGCCTGCGCGCCGCCGGGAGCCTCGGTCTGTTGGTCAGCTACGGTCTCATCGTCCTGCAGACCTTTGTGCCGTTTGCCCCGTTCGCCGTCCTGGCCGCCTTTAACGCGACCGTGCACGGGTACTGGCCGGGTTACGCGGCGACGCTGGCGGGCGCCTTCACGGGCGCCCTGCTGTTTTACGGACTGGCTCTGCATCTCCTGCACCGCTACGCCAACCGGCGCCTGGAACGCTTTCTCGCGCGCCATGAACGCATGCGCCGCATGGCGCAGAGCGTGGCACGGGAACGCGGATGGTCGTTGTTTTTCGTCCTTGTCGTCCTGCGGCTGCAGCCGTGGCTGCCGTCGTCGATCATCGACCTGCTGGCTGGCGTGGCCAAGGTCCCGGCGGCCCTGTTCGCCGTCGCGACGCTGGTCGGGCAGGCCCCGATCATCGCCCTGGAGTCGTACGTCGGACATCGCGTAATGACCTTTGGGGCGCACCAGAACGAGGTGTGGTGGCTGGCGGGGGCCGCGCTGGGCCTGCTGCTGCTGTACGGACTGGCGCGGGTGCACTGGGGCGCAGGGCGCCGCAAGGACACCCGCAGGCGGCCCTGAGGCCGCAGGCGGACTGGCGCATGCCGCGCGCGGCGCTCGCATACCTTGAAGCATGAGAGTCTGTCCGCGGTGGAGACACGCATGAGCCACGTCACTCAAATCGTCGAGATCCTGCTCGTGAACTTTGTGCTGTCCGGTGACAACGCCCTGGTGATCGCGCTTGTCACCATGCGGATGGACGTCCGCCACCGGCGCCGGGCCATCCTGTACGGCGCGGCGCTGTCTGTGCTGTCGCGCGTCTGGCTCACGCTCTCCGCCCGGCGCGTGTTCGGCTATCCGTACCTCCAGGGCGCGGGGGGGCTGCTCCTGAGCTATCTCGCGTGCTCCCTCCTGTTGCCCGACCACGGGGCGGCCGCCACCGTTCCAGAACCCGCTGCAGCGGGTTCCCGGCGCACGGCAGCCGCGACGCCGGCGTCGCCGGGTGTTGCGGCTGCCGTGGCCGCGATCACGGTGGCGGATGTCACGATGAGCCTGGACAACGCGATCGCGCTCGCCGGCATCGCTCGCGACGACCAGGCGACGCTCATCGTCGGGCTGGTTCTCAGCATATCGCTGATCATGTTCGCGAGCCACGCGATGGCGCGCGCGCTCGGCCGCAGCACCGTCCTGCAGATTCTCGGCGCGGCCGCGCTCGCCTGGACGGCGGGAGGCATGATCGGACACGATCCGGTGCTTGAACGGTATTTCGGAGCGTACTCGTACGTTCCTGTCATAGGCGCGTTCGCCGTTTCGGCGGCGGCAGTCCGGGCGCGCGAGCGACTGCGCGGCACCTCCGTCGTCTGGTTCGCCAAGCGGCGCGCCCGGGACGGGTTCACGGCCTCTGGCTGGCGGCCGGACGGTCGCGGCGCGCAGCCGACCCGGCGGGCTCCGCGATGAGGATGAGCGGGCGTCCGAACGCCTGCTCGAAAATGTCCGCCTTGCGCGCCGTGAGCCGGTCCGCGTCGTCGCGGCGCAGGCCGTGCGCCCGTACGTAGAGGGCGTCGTCCTCCATCGTCGCCGCCACTGTGATACCCGGTTCATGGCTGCGGTCCAGCGCGTCGGCCACGCGCAGCAAAGCGGCGGTCTGCAGCAGTCCGGGGTCGTCCCGCAGCCACTTTTTGCGCCATTTGCGGCGAAATGCGCGGCGGTGGACCATGCACAGGGCGCCCACGTCGGCGCGCAGATCGGCGTTCCAGTGCTGCGTCGATTCGCTGTTCGCCAGAATGTAGCGACTGTGCTTGTGGTGCTGCTCGAGCGAGACGACCTTTCCCACGTCGTGCAGCCAGGCGGCCAGCACGAGGCGCTCCAGCAGTTGGCCGAGCGCCAGCTCCTTGGCGTGGATCCATGGCGCCGCCGCGGCAAACAGCGTCTCCGCGTGCGACGCGACACGCCGCCCATGGCCCGCGTCAGCGTGCAGCCGGCGTATCAGGAAGAGCACGTCCGCACCATAAGGACTGCCTGCGAGCACTCCGCCCGGGCGCGTCATGAGTCGCCTTCAAGGAGCGACGCGATGCGCTCCCGCAGGTCGCTCTGGATCGATTCAACGTCGCGCGTTCCATCAAGCGTCACAAACCCGTAAGATTCCGAGTATTCGTCAAACTGCTGCTTGCACAGCGTCTGGTAGCGGTGGAAGCTCTCGAACATGTCCGTGGACAGCGACAGATCCATGCCCGATTCCCAGAAATCCAGGTAGCCCCGCTTCCGAAAGTGCCTGTGCAGGAGCGCCTCGGGAGGCAACTGGAGGTAGAAGGTGATGTCCGGCACCAGCGCGAATCCGAACAGTTCCTCAAGCCAGTCTTGGTCGGCGCCGCGCACGGCGTCGCGCACCATGAGCGTGAAGATGTAGCGGTCCGCGATGACAATGAAACCAGCCCCGAGCGCGGGGAGGATCTTGTTCTCCAGTTGGTCCGCGTAATCCGTGGCGTACAGCAGACTGAGCGTCGTCTTGCCCAGCACATTGCCGTTCTTGGCCTGGTCAATGGTGCGGCTGACGAGGTCGGACCGCTTGATGCCCGTGTCCGCGACGGCGTGCCCGTTGAACTCCAGCCACCGCTTCAAGAGCAGAGTCTGCGTCGATCTCCCGGAACAGTCGGCTCCTTCGATCACAATCAGTTTGCCCGGGTAAGGCTGTTCGTTCAGGTACGGCAGACCCGCGCCGTAGTATGTGCGCCTGTGGGATGTATTGGTTGTATGACCCATCTGTTCTCCTCCGGTCAAACCTGGTTGGGTATGATATAGTCTTCCAGCTTCGCGAGCACCTGCTGGCGGACGACCTGCTGCTGCTGCTCCACGCTCTTGGTCGCGTCGACAACGTGGAAATGTTCTTCGCCGATCATGTTGTCATAGTGTGTCTTGATCATTCCCTGAAACAGCTTGAAGCTTTTGGCCGGATCGCTCGACAACCCGAGGTCCATGCCTGCCTCGTGGTACTTCAGATCGGGGCGCCCCGACAGGATGCGGTCGAGCGAAACGTCCAGCGGCGTCTGAAAATAGAAGCTGAGTGTGGGCTTGACGGCGAAGCTGTACACATTCTTGACCCACTCCGGGGCGCACCCGCGCGCCATGTCGCGGGCGTACGCCGTGTAGACGTAGCGGTCCGCGAGCACGATGTATCCCGCGCGCAGGTGCGGCAGCATCATCGTCTCATAGCGGTCGGCGAAGTCGCACGCGTGGATCAGGCTGAACGTCGTAGGCGTCAGGCGGTTTTTTTTCTTGGCGCGCCGTGTGGCGGACTTGATCAGTTCGCTGGAGTTCCATTCCGTGAAAAAGACGGGATATCCGTTGTCTTCAAGCCACCGTTTGAGCAGGTAAATCTGTGTGCTCTTGCCGGATCCGTCCGTTCCCTCCACAATAAACAGCCGACCCGGGTACTGCATGGTCCGTCCCAGGCCGCGAGCCTTTTTCAGCCGCATGTACCAATTCTCCTCCCATAAAGTCAAACATCCACCGAAATGGCGAGATCGCATCCGAAGATTTTTCTCACCTGCGCCGTGAGGGCCAACGCGGCAGCGATCTCCACATCCGCGCCGCCGGCGATCACGAGCGATATGCTGAGGCGCCCGCTGTCCACGGCGGCGCGCAGGGACTTGACGCGCTGTTCCCGCCGCTGGTCCAAGGCCTCCGCGATGCGCACCAGCACCCCGAGGCGCGCCGCCAGGTCGTAGTCGTCGTCCGTCAGCAGCGATTTGTAGGGCGCGGCGAGCTTGCGCATCTCCGCCCGTCCCTTGTAGGAAGCCGCCAGGGCGGCAAGCAGAATCTCGCGGTGCGACAGTCCGTAGATCGGACTGCACAGGATGAGGTAGAACGTGTGCCTGTCATACCCATAATAACTCACGTGCACACCAATGCGGTGCAGCATAGCCGCCGTGTAGAGCACCTTGTCCGCCGCCGGCCGGTGAACGGCCATCTCCGGGAACGCCGGGAACAGCGCAAAGGCGAGTTTCGAGACGTGCAGCGCGTGTTCCTCGGATGTCAGGAAGCGGCGCAGGAGGTTGTGGACGCTGTCCTCGACAATGGGTGCGGGCGACTCGGCGTCCTGCAGCAGAATGCGTGCGTAAAACGCTCCGTCGCGCAGCCCGCGGCCGCTGACGCGCAGGCGGCAGGCGCCGATCTGGCGCAGCACGTGGAGCAGGATGGCCCCCCCGGGGACGATCAGGTCCGCGCGGTCCCGCGAGAGACCTTCGAGCTTGCGCCGACGCTGCATCGGGAGGTCCGCGATCCGCTGCAAGGTGGCCTCGACGTCGCCCGGCGGCATCGTGTAGTTGTGCGCGAGCGCCAGGGGGTAGGCGCGTTCCCCCTGGTGGACGCGCGCGACATTGCGGATCGTTCCGCCGATGCCGATGACCTCGGCGTGCGGCTGCTGCCGCAGCATGGCCAGACTGTTCAGGGCGTCGGCGGCAAATTCCGGAAGTCGGAATAGAGACATGTCGTGGCCCGTTTCTCTTGCGTGGCGCATGATGGTGACCGCGCCGAAGGGCAGCGAATGCGAGGCCACAAGCGCCCCGTTTTGCACGAGCGAAAGCTCCGTGCTGCCGCCGCCGATATCCATCAGGTAGGCGGTGTCCACTTCGAGCGTCCGCTTGATGGCCAGGTATCCGAGGAACGCCTCCTCCTGACCGCTGACAATGTCGATCCGGATGCCGAGGTGCCGCAACACCGTCTCGACGACCTGCGTCCGGTTGGCGGCCCCGCGAAGTGCGGCGGTGCCAAGGGCGACGATCTGTTCCACGCCGTATGCGCGGGAGAGGTCCATGAATTCCCGCAAATGGGTCATGAGTTCATTGACTGCGTTTTCGCCCAGTTCTCCGTCCCGGCCGATCAGATTGGCGAGGCGCGGGGTGGACTTGTGCTCGTCCACGACGTAGTGTGCGCCGTTGTCGAGTTGGCGAATCACGGACAGACGCATGGAGTTGGAACCGATGTCGATGATGCCCACGAGTTTCATGCAAACAGTATACCGAAAAACGGCCCGCGTTAGGAGACGCGGGCGGGCCGTTTGTGTAAACTGGGTGCATGACCAAGCGTTTCGATGTAGAACAGGTGGCCGATATGCTGCGCTGTGACGCGGCCGCCGTGCGCAGCGCGCTGCAGGAACTGGCCGACGCGCGGCGCTTGTCGGCGGAGACGTTTCGCTTCGCGGACGCCGCGTGGCGCGTCGCGCCGTCGGATGTGGCTTCCGTCCAGCAGGCGGTCCGTGAACGCGACGCGAGCGGGCGGCCCGGGCGGGAACCAGGCCGCAGGGTGGTCGTCCGGCGCACGCGTCAAAAGGACTGAGTCAGATCCGCGATGTACTGCGGCGCCCCTTGGGAGAGATCCCAGATCGCGACGCCCGCGAGGTTGTCGGAGCGGACCAGGCCGCCGCGCAGTCTCAGGGAAGCCGCGTTCTCCAGCCATATTTCATACTGAATGCCGTTTCGCGTGTAGGTGAGGACGTCCTGTTGCTGGCGGCTGCTCCAGCGCTCGGTGGCGCCCGGGAGAGACAGGTAGGACAGGGCGGTCGTGAGCGGCAATTCCGTCGACTGCAGGCGCCCCGCCAGCGTGTCCCATGAGCGTGTGTAGAAAGGCACGCCAACCAGGATTTTCGACGCCGGCACGCCGGACGCGATGGTGTCGCGCACACTTTTCGCCGTCCAGGGAATGGAGGCCACGGATCCGGCCGGACTTCCCGGGAAGTGCTCATCGTACGTCATCACCGCGACGTAGTCCGCGACGCGGGCCAACGCCGCGCGATCGTAGACGACGCCCCAGTTGGGGCTCGACGACGGCGGCGTCACGTCAATCGACACCCACTTGCCCATGGCGTGCAGCACGGTGGATGTTCCCCTGGCAAATCGCGTCATCAGGGGAGCGTCGTTTGGCTGCATGTCCTCGAAGTCGAGACTTACGCCGCTGACGCCCCGGTGTCGTTCGATGGACACGATCCGCGCCAGCGCCGTAAAGGCGGCCGCCGGACTTGCCAGGAAGGCGCTTGTCTGCGCCGGATTGAAACCGGACTGCACGATGGGCCACACCTGTGCGCCCCGCGCGGTTGCCGCCGTGATCTCGCCGTTGGCGAGCGCGCCTTGCAGGTTGCCGTGTGCATCCGACAGCACGTAGGCCAGCGGCGATACCACAGAGACCGGATCGGCCGCGTCCGCTGCCAGGCGCGCTGCGCTGCCCATGTCGTAGCCAAGGACAATCCGGCCGTTGATCCGCTTGACAGGCTGCCGCACGCCGGCCGGCACGGTCAATTCACGCACGATGGCGCGGGGCACGGAGACGCTTTGGCCGTTGACCACCAGGGTTGCCGTGGCGGGGCCAGTCGCGGCAACGGCGTACACCGAACCAGCGGTGACGGCCGGATTGGCAGGGTCGGCCAGCATGGCCATGGCAAATGTGAGCGATCGCGGTGCGGGGATCCGTGCGACCTTTGCCCGCACGGATCCCCGCACCGTGTGTCCCTGGCCCGCGGATCTTCGTGCAGGGGCGCGGATGGCTTGCGTCTGCGCCGGGCTGCGGTTGGCGCGGGCGACGGTCGGAAAAGATGCGGACAGTGGGAGACCCGCCGCTCCGGACCACACCGCGGCGTGTGCGGGCAGGGCCTCCAGGCAAAGTGCGGCGAGCGCTCCCGCCAACGCGGCGGCGCTGCGAATGGACAACGCAAGTCCTCCTGTCGGGGCGATGGTATGTCCCCCGTGAGGGGATCGCTGTTCTAAACAAGTATACGAGAGTGCGCCCGGGCGGCACAGGAACAGATTGTGGCAGGAGAGGCTGACGCGCTGCAGACTGGCGGCGGGGGCTCGCTTTACACGCGCGTCGGCCCTCTGTTATCCTGAAATCAAGCATGGGGCTGGAGGGATGCACGGTGCTGACGCAGGAAGTGATTTACGAACAGTTGAAAGATGTGGTCGACCCTGAGATCCAGATCGATGTGGTGAATCTGGGCATGATATACGGCGTCGACGTGGACGACGACGCGCAGAAGGTTACGGTGCGCATGACGCTCACCACGATGGGCTGTCCGGCGATGGAAGAACTGCAAAATGACATCAGGCGCAAAGTGGAAGACCTTGGCGCGTCCGAGGTTGTGATCGACCTGACGTTTGATCCCCCTTGGACAAAAGAGATGATGTCCGAAGAAGCGAAGGCCGTCATGCGCTACCTGTTTTGAGGACCCTGCCGATTTTGACAATGGCGTGAACAAACTGTCGGGCGGGCCGCGCGCGGAGAATGCGCGGCCTTGTTTTTTTTCACCGATGTGGTAGCATAAAGACGACTAATTTAGTCGACTTTCCGGGTTGCCGTGGCAAGCCGGGAAATGTCGGTCGCTCGGGAGGACATAAATCGTGAGTATTCCAGAACTGAAGATCAGCGGTCTGCGTGTCGCGGTCGACCACAAGGAGATTTTAAGAGGCGTTGACCTGGCGGTGCGCGGAGGCGAGATCCACGCGGTCATGGGGCCGAACGGAACAGGGAAGAGCACGCTGGCATCCACCTTGATGGGGCATCCCAAGTATGAGGTGACGGCGGGCGAGGCGTCGCTCGACGGTGAGGACCTGTTCGCCATGGGCGTGGACGAGCGCGCGTTGAAGGGCCTGTTTCTGGCCATGCAGTATCCGAGCGAGGTATCCGGGGTATCCAATGCGAACTTTATGCGCATCGCGCTAAACGCGCGGCGCGGCGAGGGCAACGAGGTGCCTGTGCTGAAATTCCACCGCGAACTCAAGGAGAAGATGAAGTCTCTGTCGATTGACGAGACGTTTGCCGAAAGGTACCTGAACGAGGGCTTCTCCGGCGGTGAAAAAAAACGCAACGAGATTCTCCAGATGACGGTCCTGCGGCCGCGCATCGCGATTCTGGACGAGATCGACTCGGGACTGGACATCGACGCGCTGCGGATTGTGGCGGACGGCGTGAACGGTCTGCGCGGACCTGAGTTCGGCGCCCTGATCATCACGCATTACCAGCGGTTGCTCGAGTATATCCACCCGGATTTCGTGCACGTCATGATGCAGGGCAGGATCGTGCGTTCCGGCGGGCGGGAACTGGTCGAGCAACTGGAGGCGCGCGGATACGATTGGTTGAAAGAAGAACTGGGGATCGCGGACGAAACTGTCGGCGCCGGGGCCTAGGGGGAAGCGGACATGAGCGTTGTGCAGGACGTATCGACTTTCGCCGGAAGTGTGCGTGATTGCTTCACGGACGCCGGCGATTCGCAAAGCCTTGTGCAGGACCGGGTGGACGCCGCGGTCAGGAGTGAAGCGTTGCCGGTTCCGAAGTACGAGCGCAGCGACCTCGCGCGGCGCAACCTGGCGGCGTACAGCGTCGCAGGGCCCGAGCGGGCGGGTGACTGGCGCGCGCTGGCGGAGCCGTTCATCGGGGCGGACGACGGCCACCCGCTGCTCGTGATCGCCGACGGACACGTGGTGTTGACGCGCGGACTGGAGGGCTTGTCCGGGCAGGGCGTGGTGTTCACCAGTCTGCGCGGCGCGGTGCGCGAACATGCGGACCTGACGCGCTCCCTGGGAACGGTTGTCCCGTCCGATGACAGGCTGCTCGCCCTCAATGCGGCGCTGTGGCGCGACGGCGCGTTTGTCTTCGTTCCAAAAGGTGTGCGGATGGAGCGGCCGCTGCAACTGGTGCATGTGACGACGACGGCGGGTCACGGGACGTTTCCCCGCAACCTGATTGTGGCCGAGGCGGACAGCCAGGTGACCTTCCTCGACGCGTACGCGTCGGCCGGGGACCTGCCCGACGAGTTGTGCGTCGCCGTCACGGAGGTGACCGTCGGGCGCGGCGCCAGGGTGAAGGCGGGGACCGTGCAGGACTTCTCGCGCAGTGTGACGAGTGTGGCCGTCCGTCGGGCGGCGGTGGACGCCGCCGGCGAGATGGACTGGGTGACGGGTGAAACCGGAGACGGATTCGGGATCGTGGAGTTTGGCTCTGAACTCGACGGCGAGGGCGGCCGCAGCAGCGCCCACGCCATCGCGATCGGGACCGGGCGGGCGCACCTCGACCTGACGGCGCGCATGGTTCACGCCGGTCGTCACACGACCAGCGACATCAGCGCGCGCGGCGTCATGCAGGACCGCGCCAACGCGGTGTACCGCGGGCTGACGGTCATCAAGAAAGACGCGCACGATGCAAACGGCTCGCAGACGGAAAAACTGCTCATGCTCAGTCCGAAAAGCCGGGCGGTCGCGATCCCGATGCTCCTGATTGACGAGAACGACGTGAAGTGCGGCCACGCGGCGTCCGTCGGCCAGATCAATCCCGACCAGCTGTTCTACCTGATGTCCCGCGGCGTCTCGGAGCGCGCGGCCAAGCGGATGATCGTATGGGGCTTCATCGATCCAGTGCTGGCCGAACTGCCCATTGACGCGGTGCGGACCGCGATGGAGAAGGTCGTGGAAAGGAAGTTGGCCTGACATGGACCTTTCGCTGATCGCGCGCGACTTCCCGATCCTTTCGCAGACGGTCAACGGCAAGCGGCTCGTGTACCTCGACAGCGCGGCCACGTCGCAAAAACCGGACCGTGTGCTGGATGCGGTTTCGCGCTATTATCGCGAATACAACGCGAACGTTCACCGCGGCGTTCACACGCTGGCGGGAAAGGCGACCGATGCCTACGAGTCGGCGAGAGTGAAGGCGGCCGGATTCATCCACGCGCCATCGGAGGACAATATCGTTTTCACGCGCGGCACCACGGAAGGACTCAACATGGTGGCGTTTGGTTACGCAAGACGCAAATTGCGTCCGGGAGACGAGATCGTGCTCACGCCCATGGAGCATCACAGCAACCTCATTCCCTGGCAGCAGGCGGCCCTGGCGACGGGCGCGACGCTGCGCTACATCCCGCTGCAAAAAGACGGGACGCTGCTCTGGGAAGACATCGAACAGGCGATCGGAGACAGGACCCGGGTTGTGGCCATGACGCATGTGTCCAATGTGCTCGGTACGGTCAATCCTGTAAAGCGCGTGGCGCAGCTCGCGCACGAGCGCGGCGCGGTGATGGTCGTCGACGGCGCGCAGGCGGCGCCGCACATGCCGGTCGACGTCGCGGACCTGGATTGCGACTTCTACGCCTTCTCCGGACACAAGATGATGGCGCCGACGGGCATCGGCGTGCTGTATGGCAAGCGGGCGGCGCTTCTGGAGATGGAACCGGTCCACTTTGGCGGTGAAATGATCGACGTGGTCGAACTGTTCTCCGCCACGTGGAAGGACATTCCGGCGCGTTTCGAGGGCGGGACGCCGATCATCGCCGGGGCGATCGGGCTGGCGGCGGCGATCGACTATCTGGACGATATCGGGATGGAAGCAATCCGCCGGCACGGAGCGGCCCTGACGGATTACGCGATGGAGCGCCTTGGGAAGATGCCGGGGATCACGCTGTACGGGCCGTCGGCGCCGCGCGGCGCGCTGGTGACATTCAACCTCGACGGCGTACACCCGCACGACGTCGCCACGGTGCTTGACGCCGAGGGCGTGGCGATTCGCGCGGGGCACCACTGCGCGCAGCCGTTGATGCGCGAACTCGGCGCGCAGTCCACGGCGCGGGCGAGTTTCTACGTCTACAACAGCGAACAGGACGTCGATGTTTTGGTCGGCGCGCTGGAGACAGCGAAGGAGTTTTTCAGCCATGCAATTGGATGATCTCTATCGTCAGGTGATCATGGACCATTACACGCGGCCCCGCAACCAGGGGCAACTTGATGAAGCCGATCTGACGATTGACCTCAAGAATCCGACTTGCGGGGATGAAATCACGCTGCAGGTGCTCGTCAGGGACGGCCTTGTCGACGACGTGCGTTTCCACGGCTCGGGGTGCAGCATCAGTATGGCGTCTGCTTCCATGATGACCGAGGCGATCAAGGGGCAGCTGGTGGAGCGCGCGATGGAACTGTCGCGCGAGTTTCGCAACATGATGAAGGGCGCCGAGGCGGATTACGACTGTCTCGGCGAGCTTGAGGCGCTGTCAGGCGTCGCGAAGTTCCCGGCGCGCATCAAGTGCGCCACGCTCGCGTGGAATGCACTTGAACGCGTACAGGCGGACAGAGGAGGGAAAGTCGATGAGTCAAGTTCCTGAGCTTGAGGAGTACCAGTACGGTTTTATCGACCGCGACGTATCGGTCGTGCGCTTCGCGAAGGGTTTGAGCCGCAAGGTGGTCGAGCAGATTTCCGAAATGAAGAACGAGCCGGGTTGGATGACCGATTTTCGCCTGCGTTCCCTGGAATTGTTCAACGCGAAGCCGATGCCGGCGTGGGGCGGAGACCTGGGAGACCTCGACTTTGACAATATCACCTACTACGTGAAGCCGTCCGAACGGCAGGGCAAGACGTGGGAGGAAGTTCCTGAAGAGATCAAGAACACGTTTGACCGTCTCGGCATTCCGGAGGCGGAACGCAAGTTTCTGGCCGGCGTGTCGGCGCAGTACGAATCCGAGGTGGTCTACCACTCGATGCAGGAGGACCTGCAGAAACTCGGGGTGCTGTTCACGGATACGGATACCGCGCTGCGCGAGCATCCGGAGATCTTCAAACAGTACTTTGGCACGATCATCCCGCCGGAAGACAACAAGTTCGCGGCGCTCAACTCCGCCGTCTGGAGCGGCGGCAGCTTCATCTATGTCCCGCACGGCGTGCGCTGCGAAGTGCCGCTCCAGGCGTATTTCCGGATCAACTCGGAGAATATGGGACAGTTCGAACGCACGCTCATCATCGCCGACGACGACAGTTTCGTGCACTACGTCGAGGGCTGTACGGCGCCGATCTACAGCACGAACTCGCTGCACAGCGCCGTCGTGGAGATCATCGTGAAGGACCGCGCCCGGGTGCGCTACACAACGATCCAGAACTGGGCGCCGAACATCTACAACCTCGTCACCAAGCGCGCCGTGGCGTACGAGGACGCGACGATGGAGTGGGTCGACGGCAATATCGGTTCAAAATTGACGATGAAGTACCCGTCGGTCTACATGATGGGGCCGCGCGCGAAGGGAACGGTGCTGTCGATTGCCGTGGCCGGCGCGGGTCAGCACCAGGACGCAGGTGCGAAGATGGTGCACGCGGCGCCGGACTGCACGTCGACCATCGTGTCGAAGTCGATCAGCAAACACGGAGGCAAGACCACCTACCGCGGGCTGTCGCACTTCTCTCCGGAGGCCCTGCACGCCAAGTCGAGCATCAAGTGCGACACGCTGATTCTCGATGAGCGCTCGACGTCCGACACGATTCCTTTCAACGAGATCGAGAACGACACGGTCACGCTGGAGCACGAGGCGACGGTCTCGAAGGTGAGCGAGGATCAACTGTTCTACCTGATGAGCCGCGGCATCTCGGAAGAGGACGCGACGCGCATGATCGTCATGGGCTTTATCGAGCCGTTCACGCGCGAACTGCCAATGGAGTACGCGGTCGAGATGAACCGGCTCATCAAGTTTGAAATGGAAGGCTCGATTGGCTGATTGCCAGTGTCCGCGAGGAGGGATCCACCGTGAAGGTGTCGAAGCGCACGGAATACGGCCTGCGGGCGCTCGTGACGCTGGCGGAGCAATCCGGCGCAGGCGTTCATCCCGTGCCGTTGCGTGAAATCGCGGCGCTCGAGGACATTCCCGAGGCATTCCTGGACCAGATTTTTGGCTCGCTGCGCCGCGAGGGCCTGGTGGTCAGCGTGCGCGGCGCCACGGGCGGATACCTCTTGGCGCAGCGTCCGGACGAGATTCCGATGGGACGGATCGTGCGGATTCTGGAGGGGTCCCTGGCGCCCATGGGTTGCGTGAGTGACGACTACGCGTCGCCCGAAGAGTTTTGCGCGCGCGCGGTGCACTGCCACACACGCAACGTTTGGGCCCAACTGAACGAGATCATCGAGCGGACGCTCAATGACATCTCATTGCTTGATGTGATGTTAGATAAACAGACGGTTTCCTGACACAAACGCAGCGGCGCTTAAGCTTCCGGCCCGCTGCGTTTGTGTATTTCAGATGTTTTATCACGCATAAATTCCATGTCCACTACATTGATTGGAGCGTATTTTGTGGTATGGTGAAACTGTGGCAGAGGCGCGCGCCTTGATTTGGATGTGCACACGCCGTCCGAACGCTCTGATTGTTTTCTGAACGGCGGTTGACTTTTTCAGGCAAGTCTCTATCATGATGTCTAGGGGAGATGTGATAAACCAAATTTCAACTGACGCCAGCCGATATAGATGGAGTAATTGCGCCTGCATTGCGGATTTATCACATGTCCCGTGGAACCCGTGCATACGTTCTTTGTCGTGGAACCGCCGGACTCAAGATCCCTGGAGGTGTGTCATGGGCGGAGCACTGCTTGAGGTGCGTGACTTGAAGACGTATTTCGTGAGCAAGCAGAGCACGGTCAAGGCCGTCGACGGCGTCGACTTCTCTGTTTCGCAGGGCCGTGTGCTGTGCATCGTCGGGGAGTCGGGAAGCGGCAAGAGTGTGACGTCGCTTTCTCTCATGCGCCTTGTTCAGGGTCCGCAGGGCCGCATTGTAAGCGGCGAGGTCCTGCTTGAAGGGCGGGACCTGCTCCGGATGTCGGAGCGGCAGATGTCGGATGTGCGTGGGAATGAAATCGGAATGATTTTTCAGGAGCCGATGTCGGCCCTGAATCCTGTGATGAAAATTGGCGATCAGATCGGCGAGGTGCTTGTGAGGCACCGTCACATCTCGCGGCGTGAGGCGCGAGAGAAGGCGGTGGAGTTGCTCCGAAATGTCGGTTTGGCCCGCGCGGACGAGATGGTGCACGAGTATCCGCACCAACTGTCCGGAGGCATGCGCCAGCGCGCGATGATTGCGATGGCCATGGCGTGCCAGCCGAAGCTGCTGCTCGCGGACGAACCGACGACGGCGCTCGACGTGACGATTCAGGCGCAGGTGCTTGACCTGATGCGCGCGCTGCAAAAGGAGACGGGAACGGCGATCATTCTCGTGACGCACGACCTCGGCGTGGTCGCGGAGATGGCCGATGACGTGGTGGTCATGTACGCCGGGCAGATCGTCGAGTCCGGACCGGCCGACGAGATATTCGACAGGCCGCTGCACCCGTACACCAGGGCGTTGATGGACTCGATCCCCGTCATTGAGGAGGAGCGCGAGCGCCTGCGCGCGATCCCCGGCACCGTGCCGAGCGCCGCGCATTTCCCGGAGGGCTGTCGCTTTGCGGACCGCTGTTCGCTCGTGGAGGGGCGGTGCCGGGAGCGGTTGCCGGAGTTGCGTGAACTGGGGCCGGGGCACTCGGTGCGTTGTCACCTGGCGTAAAGGGTCCCGGTTTACTTTGGCGTCCAAGGGAGGGGGCTGGCGATGAGTCTGGCGATCGGGGAGACCGCTTCGGGGGCGGCTCCGGCAGAAGGCGCGCCATTGCTTGAATTGCGCGGAATCAAGAAGTATTTTCCCATCACGGCGGGGGTGATCCGCCGCCGCGTGGGGGAAGTGCGGGCCGTCGACGACGTGTCGTTCACGCTGCGGCGGGGCGAGACGCTCGGCGTGGTCGGTGAGTCGGGCTGCGGCAAGTCCACCATGGGACGGGTCATCATGCGCATAGCGGACCCGACGGATGGACGCCTGATACTGGACGGCCGCGACATCACGCAGTTGCGCGGCGGCGCGCTTCGCGGCTTGCGCAGGAAGTTTCAGATGGTCTTCCAGGACCCGTACGCCTCCCTGAACCCGCGCATGAGCGTGGGGTCGATCGTGGGCGAGCCCATGATCGTGAACGCTTCGGCGCCTCGCCGGGAAGTTCCGGACAGGGTGGCCGCCCTGCTGGAGACGGTCGGGCTTGACGCGAACGCGCGGCTGCGCTACCCGCACGAGTTCTCCGGCGGGCAGCGCCAGCGCATCGCCATCGCCCGGGCGCTGTCCCTGCGCCCGCAGCTGATCGTGGCGGACGAGGCGGTTTCCGCGCTCGACGTTTCGATTCAGGCGCAGATTCTCAACCTGTTAGCTGACCTCCGCAAGGAGTTTGGACTATCCTACGTGTTTATTTCGCACAATCTGGCTGTCGTCAAGCACGTGAGCGACCGTGTGGCGGTCATGTACCTGGGGCGCATCGTCGAACTGGCGCCGAAGTCCCTGCTGTACAGAACTCCGCTGCACCCGTACACGGAGGCGCTGCTGTCCGCGGCGCCCGAGCCGAAACGGCACGTCAGCCGGGAGCGGATTTTGCTCTCGGGGGATGTCCCCAGTCCAGCTAAACCGCCTTCGGGCTGCCCGTTCCACACGCGCTGTCCGAAGGTGATGGATGTCTGCCGCGAGGAGCGGCCGCTGTTGCAGGAACGCGAACCCGGCCAGTTTGTCGCGTGCCACCTGTATTAGGGGAACTGTGACAAGGCTGGCGGCGCGGGCGCAGTGATGCCAGACGGCATCCTTTCCAGCCTGCCCTGATTTGTCTTGTCACAGTTGTCATGGGGGTCCGCTGTCCGGTCGCGCCACACTCATTCATTTTTAGGGGGTCCACAGATGAAAAGACGCACAGCTTGGATGTCGGCTGCGGCTGTCGTAAGCCTCACAACGCTGCTGGCGGGTTGCAGCAGCATCGGCGGGACGCAGGCTTCTGCGCCCAAGCGCACGGCCATCCCGAATGGCGGGACGCTGGTGGAGACGTTCCCGACGGCGTTTGGCACCAACATGATCCCGTTTCTCGACAGTTCGGCGTACACGGCGACGGCGGATTCGTACGCGTTTGACAGCCTGCTGAACTTCAACCAGAAGGATCAACTCGTCCCCGACCTGGTCGACAAGTACGCCTTCTCGAAGAGCAAGACGACCATCACGTTCTGGCTGAACCCGAAGGCGCGCTGGTCAAACGGCACGCCCGTCACGTCGAAGGACGTGCAGCTTTCCGTCGACTGGCTGGCGTCCAAAACGTACAATGTCACGGATCAGGGCGCCTACGGCTACCTTGTGCAGAACATCGTCGGCGCGTCGAAGCCGCTGCCGGACGGAACCACGCCATCCGGGTTCAAGATCATCAACAGCCATGAATTCTCGATTTCCATGGCGCAGCCTGACGCGGCCGTCCTGCCGTCGCAGTGGGCGGGGATCATTCCGCTGCCGTCCGCGGTGCTCGGCAAGATGCCCATGTCGGCGTGGAAGTCTTCGTCGTTCAACAAGGTGCCGACCATCGGCAGCGGCCCGTTTGTGTTCAAGAGTCTCGTCCCCGGCCAGTCGATCACGCAGGTGCGTAACCCGTACTACGTGTTTGGGGCGCCGCACATCCAGACGGTGGTCTGGAAGGTCATTTCGCCAAACGTCGTGAACGGCGACCTGGCGTCCGGCCAGGTGGACATCGCGGGCATCCATCCGCAGGACGTGCAAAAGATGAAGGCGCTGCCGAACCTGAGCGTGGCGATCTTTCCGTCAAACAGTTTCGGCTACCTCGGATGGCGGCTGAACAACGCGAAGTACGGTTCCGTCTTTAGCAACGTCAAGTTTCGCCAGGCGGTCGAGTACGCGATCAACCGTCCGGCGCTGGTCAAGGCGATCGACAAGGGCTACGGCAAGCCGGAGAACGGTCCGCTGCCGCCGATCAACTTCTGGTACAATTCCAAGCTGAACAACACGTACGCCTACTCGCCCGCAACCGCCAACAAGCTGCTCGACTCGATCGGCATGAAGGTCGGCGCAAACGGCTGGCGGACGATGCCAAACGGCAAACCGTTCTCTCCGACGCTCACGATCTCGACCGGCGATTCGAACATCGTGACCGAGTCGACGTTCATCGCGCAGTTCATGAAGGCCGTCCACATCAACCTGACCGTGCTGCCGCCGATCAACTTCAACACGATGCTCAGCCAGCTGAACAACGACAGCAAGGGCACGCAGCCGATCCAGGGCTTCCTGCTCGGCTGGTCGCTGTCTGACGACCCGGATCCGCGCGGCCTGTGGCGCTCCACGGACAACCTGAACATCACGTCGATCGACTGGACGAACACCAAGGACCCCGCGATCGTGGAAAACGACCGCCTGATCCACCTGCAGCACTCGGCGGCGGCGTTCAATCTCGCCTACCGCAAGAAGATCATCTACCAGTGGCAGACGCTGCTCAACCAGCAGATGCCGGAGAACTTCCTCACGATGGACGACGCCATCTACGCGTACAACAAGAATGTTCACGGGCTGGTGTTCTCGGCGTACACGTTTGGCACGCCGATCGACGCGTGGAAGTGGTGGATGTCGCCCGCGAAGTAGGGACGGGGTCCGCAGGGTCTCCGACGCTTTGGCGTGCGGCGGCGCCTGATGTTGCAACGCGGCAAACCGGAGAGGGGACGCGGGATCCCCTCTCCCACACTGAACGCAAGGAGCGAAGGGTATGGCAACCTATATCATTCGTCGCCTGCTCGGCCTGATTCCGACCCTGTTTGTCATCACGGTGATCGTCTTTTTGCTGATGCACGCGATGCCGGGCAACGCGTTTGAGGCGCTGGTATTCAACCCGCGGCTGAAAAACGCCGCAGCGATCTACAACCGCCTCGTGCAGGAGAACGGCCTCAACCAATCGCTGCCGGTTCAGTACTTTGACTGGATCAAAAATCTTTTGCAGGGGAATCTAGGTATATCGTACAGTCTGAATATGCCCGTCTCCGAACTCATAGCCACCTACCTTCCCAATACGCTCCTGCTGGCCGTCACGGCGGAGATCATCATCCTCGTGGTTTCGATTCCCATCGGACTCTACCAGGCGCGCAACGTGAACGGGCCGTTTGACGTGTTGAGTTCGTTCATCGCGGTGCTGTTCTATTCCATTCCGGGCTTTGTCTTTGCGCTCCTGCTGATCTACCTGCTCTCTTTCACATTCAACCTGCTGCCTTCTTCCGGTACGGTGACGCCCGGAGTGCCGTGGTCGGGCGACTTCGCCGACCGGGTCTCCCACCTCCTGCTGCCCGCCCTTGCGCTGTCCTTGCCCGGTCTGGCGTACTACACCCGCCTGACGCGCGGCAACAGCCTCCAGGTGATCGTGGCGGACTTTGTGCGCACCGCGCGCGCGAAGGGACTGCGCGGTCCGCGCATCCTGTTCCGGCACGTGCTGCGCAACGCCGTTATACCGATCATCGCCCAGTTCGGCCTCGACCTCGGCGGGCTGTTCAGCGGTGCGGTAATTCTCGAACAGATCTTCACCTGGCCCGGTATGGGCGAATTGTCGATCAACGCCAACCTGAATCGCGACTACCCGCTCATCCTTGGCACCACGCTACTGTTCGCCATCACTGTGCTGATCGGCAACCTGCTCGCGGACATCCTGCTGGCGTTCGCGGACCCGCGCATCCGCTATGACTGAGGCCGCCGTGTTCTGCCCAGAGACACTTTGCAAGAGGTGAGGCCCATGGCTGCCAACGCTGTTTCCCACGCTTCCGGCGTCTCGCGCGCGCCGAAGAGCAAGTCCCCGCTGCGTCTGTCCATAGAGCGGTTTTTCCACAGCCCTTTGGCTGTGGCGGGCTTGGTCATGCTCGTCGCGATCGTCTTCGTGACCGTCTTCGCGCCCCTGTTCACGCATTTTTCCCCAAGCCAGCCCGACATCATGAACACCGACTCGCCGCCGACGGCGCTGCATCCGCTCGGCACGGACGGCTCGGGCTACGACAACCTCGCCAGGGTCCTGTACGGCGGGCGCGTCGATTTGACCGTCGCCTTTTGCGCGGCGATGATGACCATGGTGATCGGTACGCTCTACGGCGGCGTCTCGGGGTTTTTTGGCGGCTTTATCGACACCCTCATGATGCGCTTTGTCGACGTCATGCTGAATTTTCCGTTCATCAGCCTGGTCTTGATCGTCGAGGCAGTGTTCAATACGTCCAGCGAGTGGGTCCTGATTCTGATCGTGGGCATCACGGCCTGGCCCGGTCCGGCGCGCCTGATCCGCGGCGTGTTTCTCCAACTGCGCGAGCAGGACTACGTCGTCGGGGCGCGGACGGTCGGCTGCGGCAACTGGCGGATCATTCTGCGCCACATGCTGCCAAACGCGATGAGTTTCATCATCGTGCTGGTCAGCTTCCAGGTGGCGGCGTACGTGGGCCTCGACGCGGCGCTTTCGTACCTCGGGCTCGGGGTTCCCCCGAACGTTGCCTCCTGGGGCGGCATCCTGAACACCAGCACGGGGTACATGTCGCTGCGCACGGAGCCGTACGCCTGGGTGCCCCCCGCTGTCATGATCGTCCTGACGATCCTCTCCGTGAACTTCATCGGCGACGGCCTGCGCGACGCGTTTGATCCGCAGACCCGCACCTGATCACTCCTGCTGAGTCTGCTGAGTCTGCTGAGTCTGCTGAGTCTGCTGAGCCCGCTGGCGCCAAAACCGCAGCCTCCGTGTTCCACGCGGTACGCGGCGTTCGTCCCGCCGCGCAAACCCGCGGTCCCTGCCGCAGGTTTGCGCTTATTGTGGAGGAAGGCTAGAATGGGAGCATCCTCGCTGGCATGCGCTGGGACATGGAAGATTGATATAGAAGAATGATTGAGAAGGATGTGAGATGGGTGGTCGTATCCCCGTGGCCGCGCCGTATCGGCAAGGCCCTGCTCGGCGCCGTGCCGGGCGTCGCCGCCCTGACCTGCCTGACAGCCGTCCATCTGGCCCATGCGGCCGGGAACAGCGTCCCTGCGAGAGTGAGCGCCGCGAGCGTGGCGTCGTCGGTCTACGCGCCCGTGCAGATTGGCGTCGAGTCGACCCTCGGGGGGCCGCTGTTTCCTTACGTGTCACAGTCGTCGGCAGTCCGTTTGCTTGACCAGCAGCAGTTCGGCACGCTCCTGCAACTCACCCCGACACTCTCGGTCGGGCCGGAACTGGTGCAAAAGTGGTGGTACAACAAGAGCGGCACGCAACTCTGGATGCAACTGAATCCGCGCGCAGTGTGGTCGAACGGCACGCCCGTCACGGCGCAGGATGTCGCCCTGACCGTGAATTTTCTCGCGTCGCCGTACTACAACACAACGCTCCAGGGGCAGAGCGGATACCGCGTCCTGCCGATTGCCGGCGCGCGCGCTGAGATGAGCGGGCGCGCATCGACGGTCAGCGGCGTCCACATTGTGAATCCGGGCGAATTCTACTTTCAACTCAACGCCGTCGACCCCGCCGCCTTGATCAACGACTTCCAGGGACTCACGCCGTTGCCGTCCGCACTCCTGGGGCAGCTGCCAATGACAAAGTGGCTGTCCACGTCGTTTGCCACGTACCCGAGAATCGGAACGGGTCCGTACCTGCTCACGGGGCACACGCCCGCCGGGGCGACGCTCGCCACGAATCCGCGCTTTGTGCTGGGGCGTCCGGGCATCCCGCGCCTGGCGATCAAGAGCGTATCAAGCGTGGCCGCGCCAGGGCTGTTTCGCGCCGGGCAACTGGACGTGATGGGCGGTCTGTCGCCACAACTGGCAAACGCCCTCAAGGGCATGCCGGCGGTCGGCGTCGACTTTTTCCCGGGCAATCACTACCGCTTCCTGGGCTGGAACGACCAGGCTGCGCCAGGATCGAACGTGCTGTTCCGCCAGGCGATGATGTACGCGATCAACCGCCAGGCGATAATCGAGACGGTGCTGCATGGCGCCGGCGTGCCGGAAAACGGCCCGTTGCCTCCTGTGAGCGTCTGGTACGACAACGCGCTAAACGGCGCGTATCCGTACAATCCGCAAGAGGCGCGGAGCCTGTTGCTCAAGGCGGGGTTTCACATCGGACCGGGAGCCTGGCTCGTCCAGAAAAACGGCAGCGTGCTGTCACCGACGATCGCCTACGCCCAGGGGGACCCGTACGGGGCTCAGGTGGCGAAGATGATCGTTGCGGACCTGCGCGCCATCTCCATCAACGCGAGAGCCGTGCAACTCCCTGTACGCACGTTGGTGCAGGACCTGTCCACCCACGCTCCGTCACTGCAGGGCTATCTCATGGGATGGGACCTGAGCAATGATCCAAACCCTTCGAGCGTTTGGCTGTCCAGTGCGCCATTCAACCAGCAGACGATGAACTGGACGTCCCAGAGCGACCCGAATGTCGCACAGAGCGACCGGTTGATCGCGCAGCAGGCGAGTGTTCAGGCGCTGAGCACGCCTTACAGGGCATCGGTGTTGCAGCAGTGGCAGAGATTGATCAGTGCGCACGTTCCGGTCGACTTTCTGTTTGACGCCGACATGGCGGGCGCGGTCAGTTCCCGCGTGAGGGGTGTGGTGTGGTCTCCGGCGGGCTATCCCGTCGATCCCTGGCTGTGGTCGTTCACCTCGCAGTCCGGCTCCTGACGGGCGGGAGGAGGCCGGCGCCGCCCAGGAAATTCAGGCGGGCGGAGGCGTATACTGGACGGGTACGGTGCGTCGCGCCAGCGGCGCAATCCCATTTACACGCAGGATACGGGGGGACAACATGGACATCGTGGTCTGTGTAAAGCAGACGTTTGACACAGAGGCGAAGATTTCTCTGGCGGAGGGAGACTTGCGGTCGGACGGTTCTGAGCCGATCATGAACCCGTACGATGAATACGCGGTGGAGGCCGCCATCCGTTTGAAGGAGGCCTCCGGCGGCCAGATCACCGTGGTCACTGTGGGACCTGAAAAGGCCCAGGACGTGCTGCGCACGGCGTTGGCCATGGGGGCCGACGAGGCCGTCTGGGTCGACGAGGAGACATCGTTCGGCTCCGAACGCCTTGTGTCCGAGGCGCTCGCGGCGGTGATCCGCCGCAGGGGTTCGTTCGATCTGGTCCTCGCGGGCAATCAGGCCGTCGACGACGGTTCGGGCCAGGTCGCGGTACGGACGGCCGAACTGCTGGGAATCGCCCATATCGGCGCGGCGACCGGTCTGTCCGTGACGGGAACGCGCCTGACCGCGCAACGCGACGCGGACGGCGACGTTGAGGTTCTGGAGGGTGAACTCCCGCTTCTCGTCACGGCCCAGCAAGGGTTGAACGAACCCCGCTACCCGTCCCTGATCGGTATTCGCAAGGCGGCGAAAAAACCGATCGAGCGCGTGACACTTGAAGATCTTGGCGTCGCGTCGGCCGGTGCACAACTGGAAATCGCGGACGTCGCGCTGGCGCCGGGAAAAGCGGCGGGCGTCATTCTTCAGGGCGATACGCCGCAGCGCGTGCAGGAACTGGTCGCCGCGCTGCGCGACACGCACAAGCTGCTCTAGGGGAACTGTGACATTCGATCGGTCCGTCGGCGGTCTGTCCATCTATAGCGTTTGGCGAAACACCCATGCCCCTGCGGGGCACAAGATTATCATGAAAATGGCCGAACGGCTATTTTTCCATCAAAGCCTCAAACGCTATAGATGTCCGTTTTGATTTTTTCACAGTTCCCTAGGGGACATATGATAAAGTCCGCGATGCCAGCTCCAATCGCGAGGGGGTCCTAGTCTTGGCGAGAAGCATTCTTGTTGTGGCTGACATGCGTGGCGACGAGGTTCGTCAGGTCACGTTCGAAACGGTCGGGGCGGCGCGCCAAGCGGCGTCCGGCGGCAAGGTGAGCGTGTTGCTCGCGGGTTATGGAGTGGCCGCGCAGGCGGAGCGGCTGGCAGCCTCGGGAGCGGACGAGGTATTGACCGTTGACCATCCGGAACTGGCGGGGCGGCGGAGCGAGTTGCTGGCGGCCTGCGTGGAGTCTGCCGTGCGCGACACCGGAGCGCAGATCGCCATGTTGGCACATTCTGCCGTCGGACGGGACGTCGCGCCCATGATCGCCGCGCGCTTTGCTGCGCCGCAGGTGTCGGACATCGTGGCTCTTGCCCTGGAACAGGACAGGTTGGTGTGTCGCAGACCGGTCTACGCGGGCAAGGCGTTCGTGCGCGTCGTACTGGAGGGGGATTTTTTCGTGGTGACGGTGCGCCCGAACAACCTGCCAAAACCCGACGCGGGGCCCTTCGCGCCGGCGGCGGTGCGCGCGCTTGCGGTGCAACTGCCCGGAGCTCGTCTCGAACTCCGCGAGGTCCTGCAAAAGACCTCGTCCGGCGTGGATCTGACGGAAGCGGACGTCGTTGTGGCGGGCGGAAGGGGCGTGAAGAGCGCCGACGGGTTCAAGCCGCTTTATGAGCTGGCCGAGGCGCTGGGCGGAGCGGTCGGGGCGTCGCGCGGGGCGTGCGATGCCGGGTACTGTGACTACGCGCTGCAAATCGGCCAGACGGGCAAAGTGGTGACACCGGATCTGTACATAGCCTGCGGAATTTCCGGCGCCATCCAGCACCTGGCCGGCATGTCGAACGCCAAAGTGATTGTCGCGATCAACAAGGACCCGGAGGCGCCGATCTTCAATGTCGCGGATTACGGGATCGTCGGCGACCTGTTTGAGGTCGTTCCGGCGTTGACGGCGCACGTGAAGGCGCTCCGGCAGGGGAGTGCGGGCGAGATCCGCTGATGTGCTGCGATTAGGCGCATCCACCCGGGATATGCGCCCTTTCCAATGGGTGATCGGAGTCATTTAATACAGTGACTCTTCACAGATGGATGGGAGGGAAACGCATATGTACGGTGCTTTTGGCGGGTATACCCGCTGGGCGGTGGTTTTTCTGATCATCTTCGTCCTGTTTTTCCTGCTCGTGCCAGCGTACACGCAACAATGCACGACCGTCCCTGTCTATTAAGGGTGTCTCGCAAAAGGGAACGCGACCGGCTGCATCACCGGCGCGTTCTCTTTTGTTTCCCTTGTCACGGAACGAACTTGCGTGTTACTGATAAGCTATCCAGTCCAAAGGTCGACGGCGCAAGCTGTCCTGGTTTAGACGGCAAACATGTCCGAATGCCCTATTCGATCGATTATGGGCGATGATTGTGGAAGCCTAAAATATCCGACCTCAGCACTTTTTGGCGCCAAAATGGCGCTGACGACCGGTCTTGTCCGTTTTACTTCACGACTTGGACATTGATGCCCGACTTGCTGCAACATTTTATGGGGATTTGGCATCGACCGCTTGTGGGCCAGTGCTGAATCCACAAGTGCGTGGATTCAGCCACCATCACCAGTATGGGTGCCCTTCATCGCCTGTCAAGGCTGGAAGGAGTGCCTTGACAGGCTCACCTTGGCTGTCTGCACGGGTCCCTTAGAGCATGGACATACCAGCGAAGGGCCTATGAGCATTTTTGAAGCCTTGACTGATTCACGGCTTCGGTCAACTTATCGGTCAACTCCCGGACACCCTACGCCATCAACTCTTGGGCGTCATCAGGTGGCTGAAATACTTGCGGACTTGTCCGCGGCCGTGCAGGTGAGGCCCCATGGCGCGGGCGCGCCGGGAACGCAGGATGAAAATTCCCTGCGTCACGGTCGCACGCCGATGCGGCGGTGCGCCAGCCGTGGCCAGCCGTGTCCCAGCACAGCGCCAGCGGCAGGCTGAAGGCTTGCTGGGTCGCCCGTGTCCCTTTGCTCGTCGCGAGTTTCGCGGCGCAGCCGCGTTGTCGAGCAGGAGCAAAGGGATACGGGCGGCTGGCACATTCCCCCATACAATGCAACGAATATCACTGCGATCAATAGGTGTGGGGGATGTGATGCACCCCTACACGGCCTGCCGGCGGCACGCACGGCTGGGTCAGGTAGCATAAGCACAAGAACTGCGCATAAGCCGCCTAATAATTGTAATTTTAGAACTACTTCTTGGTCTTATTCCGCGCACAGCACCAAAAACCGGTGCTAACACTCAACAAAATGGAAGGCGGTGGGAGGGATTGCACCACATTCAGCGCCTACTGTGCGCCAGGGTGACCCGCGCGACCCTCGCGCGCGACATCCTGGGCTTGCCATGTGCGGCGCATCCGCACGAGAGCGGAGGATGAAAATGCGACTCAATCGGGCGCCGCAGATGGGGCGGTACAGGTGAACTCGTATTTTCCGGGTGGACCGACTGTAAGATCGTTTTAAGACAGTGCGAGTTATACTGATAGCGGTGAAACATGGACAGCGAAGGACCGGGGAGATAGCCACATGGTTGAGGGGAAAAGCGGTATGCGCGCCTGGTTGGTGGGCGGCACGGTGGCGGCGGTCTTTGCGGTCATCGCTCCAGTGTGCGGCGCAAGTTCCGGTGATGGAGCCGGAGGCTCAGCGTCTGACGCGCCCCCGAAGTTGCAGAGTGTTGTCTACGGCCATTCTCTGACAGGGCGGACCGCAAGTTTTCATCTTGCGCCGACGGCCGCACTATTGCCTGGAAATATGCCCAATACATCTATTACAGTGCAATTGCCTTTATTCTTCAGGTCGTTTCCGAGCATGCGCCCGTTTCCCCTTGCCTACCAGTCGACTCCGCAGACGCCTTACGTCGTTGTGGCCGGAAACAACTATATCGTGAAGACCGCGAGAGCCGCGGCCGAGACCTGGTACAGCCGGCACTTTGCCGCCGCGGGCTACGTCCTGACCGGAGAGGCGACGATGGGAGACTTCAAGACGGGGCAGAGCAGCGACGGGTTTACCTATACGTCGCGCCGTCATCCGGGCCTGGCTGTGGACGTGAGTTTCGAAGCTGTCGCGCGGCACCGGACGCTGGTGCGCTACTGGGTCAAGGATGTGTTGACGCCGTCGCAGACCCCTGCGTCCCTGCTGCCCGCGGCTACGACGGCCATCCAGGTGCAGTACGTGCGCGGAGCGGGGAGGGCGCCCCTATTCGCAACGATCACCGATTCCCGGATGATTCGCGCCTGGATCCAGTCGATCGACGCTCTGGAGGTGGACCCGCGCACGGTGCAGTGCGCTCCGGGCAACGCGGGTTCGGCCTTGGTGACGTTCACGGACGCGTCTGGCCAGACGGCCGTCGTCAAGGTGGATTCGACGTGCGGACAGGTGACGATGCAAAACTATCCGCCGTTGCAGGACAAAGGAATCTGGAAATTGGTCCTGCGCGCCGTCCATCAGCCGTGACCCGGGAACGAGACGGGCGTGACTTGTTACAGGCAAGCAAAGAGAGATCCCGCAGGCACCTGCGGGATCTCTCTTTGGAATCACGAACCAGGGGGGGCAGTGGGCGTGTAGGTCGACGACGTCGTGGTCTGCGGATTCGTCGACGGCAACTGAGCCGGGAAGTCTGATCCGGCCGCCGGAGGGACGCCGAACGACCCGCCGTGAGCCGGCCAGCCCTGACGAATGATTGCCGAGAACATCTCCGGCGGAAACTTGCTCGACCATTGCGGCAGACTGTTGGCTAACGTCGTGGTCGGATACCCTTCCCAGATGGCCCCAACCACATTCGGGGTGAAGGCCGCGACCCACAGGTCGCTGTCCGTCTGGGATGTGTTCGTATAGGCCACGGATCCTGTCTTTCCCGCCACCTGATGTCCCGGGGCGGCCGCCCCGGCGACGATGCCGTTGACCACGTTGTTCTGCAGCAGCGCAAGCATCTGCTGCGCCGTTTGCGGCGACATGACCGTCACGGGCTTTGCGTTGTACTGGTAGAGCACGGTGCCACTGTTGTTGACGATCCGGTCGATCGCGTGGGCCGGGAGACGGATGCCCTGGTTGTCAAACGAGCAGTAGGCGTCGGCCAGCGTGAGCGGCGAGATACCAGGCACGACGTTGCCGAGCGCAATCGTGAGATTGTTGTTGGCCGGGTTGCTGAGGTTGATGCCTGCCTTTTCGGCGAACTGGATGCCGGTTGAAATGCCGATCTGCCGGAGCAACCAGACGGCTGGCGCGTTCCAGGATTCTGCCAATGCCCAGCGCAGACTCACATAACCATTTTGCGTGGGGTGGCTCTCCCAGTCGCTGACCGTGTAATTTCCAAATGAGAGCCGGTTGTTGACACCGTCGAGCAGGGCGGAACTGGCGTTCCAGTTGCCAGTCTGGATGGCCGGGCCGTAGGCAACCAGGGGCTTCATCGCGGAGCCAGGCGAGCGTTGCGTCTGCGTCGCGTAGTCAAAGCCGCGATAGGTGTACTGGTTCTGCTTCCCGCCAACGAGCGCCATGACGGCGCCGGTGTGCGGGTTCAGAAAGACTGCGGCGCCCTGGATCTCCTGCGTCGCGGAGGGCAGGGGAGTCGGATAGAAGGCCGGATTGTTCACGGCGTTGTAGGCGGCCGTCTGTAGTTGGGGATCCAGTTCCGTGTAGATCTTCACGCCACCGCGCGTGAGGATCTGTGTGCTGATGTGCAATTGATTGAGCTGCTGGTACAGATAGTCGCGGAAATACGCGTACTGCGGAGGCACGCCGGTTCCCGTTGGCTGCCCGGGGTGAAGCTGGAGCGGCAGCTTTTCGGTGGCGAGCATCTGCGCGTGCGTGATGTAGTGCGAGAGGTACATGCGCACCAGTACCTCGTTGCGCCGCGTACGGGCCAGTTTCGGATTGATCAGCGGATCGTACAGCGACGGCGCCTGCGGCAACCCGGCGATCAGCGCGGCCTGGGCAAGGCTCATGTTCTTCATCTGCGGCGGCTGCATTCCGAAGTACGTGTACGCCGCCTGCTGGATGCCCGTCGCATCGTTTCCGAAGTAGACGTGGTTGAAGTACATGTCGAGCACCTGGCCCTTGGAGTAACGCTTCGCGATCTGGATGGCGAGGATGAGTTGCTGCACCTTGCGCGTGAGCGTCTTTGCATCGCTCAGGTAGACAAATTTCGCCAGCTGCTGCGTGATCGTGCTGGCTCCCTGGGCGTAGCTGTGGTGTACAATGTCGTAAAGGGCGGCGCGAAAGTACCCGCGCAGGCTGAAGCCCTGATGGTGGTAGAAGCCGGCGTCCTCGGTTGCGATCAGCGCGTGTTGCAGTTTCACGGGAATTTGGTTAAGCGGGACGTCTATGACGCCCTTTGGCGGGATCTGGAATATGAGTTTGCCGTAACGGTCGTACACCTGCGTTGGAGCGCTGGTCTGGTCGAGCGCCTTTAAATTGAACTTGGTGGCCTGTAGCATGTGAAGAAAGGTCAGGACCATGGCCGCGAAAGCGATGACCGCGACGCTGGCCGTCCAGGCGAGTTTGGTCCACAGCGACACCCGCTTGCGCTTTGCTTTCGGTTTGGCCTGGGCGCCGCTCTTGTTTGCCGGATGCTGCGCCGGTTTGCCCGGCCGTTTGGAAGTGCTCGGTGTTTTTTTTCTGTTGCCCATGGATACCTCCTGGCAATCCCGCAATCGCCGAGTTTATTGTATTACGATTCTCTGTGATTCACAAAGAAAATTCGTGGTATAATGCAGATCATGAGAATGATAGACACATATCGACGCAAAATGCGGAGTTCAGTCGTGTTCGGCGCGGCGGTCTCTCTCATGGCGGGACTCACTGCAGCATCCCCTGTACAGGCCGCGTCGCTGGCGTCCGAGCAGCAACTCATGGCACAGCTTCAGAGCGCCGTCTCGGCGACCGGAGCGGCGGTCGCCCGGCATCAACAGGCGAGCAGGCTGCTGCACCTGCAGATTGAACAATACAATGTGTCCATGCAGTCCGTCCAGGCCGCTGTGCAACAGAATGGCGCCAGCATGCGCAGACTGCAGGCCGACCTCGTCCGCCTTAAGGCAAAGACGCGTCGTAACGACGCGGAACTGGCCCAGTGCCGACAGGCATTGAAGAGTCAGTTGACAGTCATGTATGAACAGGGTTCCGTATCGTACCTGTCCGTTTTATTTAAGGCCACCTCCTGGCAGGACTTCCTCAATCGCATGGACTTGCTTATGACGATCTCGAAGACGAATCGACAGTTGGAAGTCCGGACCATGGCGTTGCAGCGGGCGGTCGCCGAGGATGCCCGCCACACCGCTGCAAGCTACGTCACCCTGACGCAAAAGCGAGCGCAGGAGCAGATCCTGTTGCAGCAGGACTCCATTCTTTTGCAACGCAAACACATAGCCCTGTTTGAGGTGCAGCACGCACTCTCCAGTGAACTGGCGCGCCACGGGTTGCTCGAGTCACAGATCCGCCTGACGAGCCAGCAGATTGCCGACATCAAGGCGCAGACCGCCCGCGCGGAAGCGCTCATGCAGAATAAATCGTACGTCTCGCAGGCCGAAGCGACCATGACGGGTCTAAATGCGCAGGGGATTCTGTCGTATGCGAACAAGTTCATGGGAACGCCCTATGTGTGGGGCGGGACAAGCCCCTCGGGTTTCGACTGTTCGGGGTTCACGCAGTACGTGTTCAATCACTTCGGCCTGTCGCTGCCGCGGACGTCCGAAGAACAGTTTGCCACCGGGGTGCCCGTATCGCGCAACAACCTGCAGCCGGGCGACCTGGTGTTCTTTAGCACGTATGCGCCAGGCGCGACGCACGTCGGCATCTACATGGGCAACGGTTTGATGGTCGACGCACAGGACTACGGCGTGTCGATAGACAGCATCTTTAATTCCTACTGGGGACCGAAGTATCTCGGGGCGCGCCAGGTCTTCAAGAACGGGAACTGAGGCCGCGCGCGTCAGCAGCAGTAGTGGCGGCGGGATGATTTGCGTTGCCGCTCGTCGCGGTCCGGGAAATCGTCTGGATCGTCGTCGTCCGGGTCCATCATGGCGCGTCCGCGGTCGCTGTCGGACTTGCCTGCGGCGTTCTTGCCCCGGGGCGCGCCGGGAACGCCGTCTACCTGTTCAAATGTGCCGAAGACTGTCGCCTGTCCGTCTTCGACGACCTGGACGCCTTTGGCAAACACGTGCCGGATGCGGTACTGCGCGTCCGTCAGGAGCACGTCCGCATCGGAGCCGGCGCGAAGCTTCCCCTTGTGACCCAGCTTGAGGACGCGCGCCACGTTGTTCGTCACCACGGCGACCGCCTGTTCAACTGGCACGCCCTCTTCCACGATGGCGTCGCGGACTTCCTCCCAGAGCGTGGCGATCGAGCCGATTCCCATGGCGACCAGCTTGCCCTTGTCGTCGAAGATCGGAGAACTGCCATTGCTGTCCGAACTCATGGTGATGAGTTGGGGCGAAACGCGGCCGTCGAGCAGTTGTTTGATGGCCCTCGATGGCTTCACGGACACGTGGTCGTGTTCGTCGGGCCGAATGCCGGATGTGACATCGACGTAGCCGCCTTCCCTGCCGTATTTGACGGCCTGCTTCAATAAATCCGGATTGCGGTTCAGGTGTGTCGGAGTGAAGACGGAGCGCGGGAGTTCCGTCTGTTTGAGGACGTCAAAGAGAATACTCAGCCCCTCCTCGTCGTCGCCGAGGTGGAGGTGAACAACCCCGGCCTTCCCGGCGAGCAGTCCGCCCACGCGGGCTTCACTCGCCAGTTCGGACAGGTCCCGGTCGCTCGGGTGGCTGGACCTTGAATCGGCAATGGCGATCTCCCCGACGCCGATGACCTTGTCGATCAGGACGATGTCCGTTCGCGGCATGCCGGTGATCGTGCGCGTCGGCACCTGGTAGGCGCCGCAGTATATGTAGGTCGTGACGCCTTCGAAATCGAGTGCGTTCGCCTTTGCGAGCAATTCGCGCGTCCCGCGCGTGACGCCGTCCGTCCCGAGCACGCCGACGGCGGTCGTGACGCCGGCTGTCGTGATGTGGCTGAGGGAGATTTCCGGCGTACGGTAATGAAAGCCGCCCTCGCCGCCGCCGCCAGCCATATGGACGTGCTGGTCGATCAGGCCGGGAAAGGCCAGAAGGCCGTCGGCGTCGAGCTCGCGTACTTCGATGCCGGCGCCGTGGACATCGAGCGCGTCGCCCACGGCGAGGATCTGTCTGCCGCACATCAGGATGTCCTTCTTCCCGAGTGGACGCGGTGCGTGCACCCGGGCCTGTCGTATGATGGTCAGACCGGACACGGGCATCATCCTCGCAGGCGTACTGTCTCCGTGTAGTATGGCCCGGATTGTGCGCCTTATGCCAGCAAACAGGCGGCCGGAGACCGACCGCCTGTTTGTCGTGGATGGCTTTGTGCGAGGGACGGATCAGAACATCCGCCGCGCGGCGACGAGGTGGCGCGACCAGTAGCCGGTGTTGATGGGGAGGTATCCGACCTTGCCAAGTCCGCCGCCTTCCTCGATCATCTGTCCGTTGCCGACATAGATGCCGACGTGGGCGGAGCCGGTCGGATTCGTGTTGTCCGAGAAAAACAGCAGGTCGCCCGGTTGCAGGCTGCCCAGCGCAACCGGCCAGCCGACGCTCTGGAATTGCGTCCGCGACGATGTGGAGAAAAGGTACCCGAGGGCGTGGTGAAAGACGTATTCGACGTAGTTGGAGCAGTCGAATCCGTATTGGCCGCGATCCTCATTGTGGCCCCAGATGTACGGCGTTCCGAGTTTGCTTTGGGCAATCTGCAGCACCGCGCGATACTTCGCCGCCGCGCTGGCTCCTGCCGCGGCGAGCGGTGTGAGCGACGGATCCACATGGACTCCCGGAGGCAGTGTGAAATGGGACGCCGGTGCTGCCGCCGGTGCCGCCGCCGGTGCTGCCGCGGCAATCGCGCGCGTCCGCACATAGTAGCGGTTCGCGGTGATGTACCCGATTCTTCCGTTGGGCAGTCGGACGTGCAGCCAGTACGCGTTCCCGCCTTGAAGGACCGACATGCGCGTTCCTCTCCGGACGAGTGCGATGAGGTTGTTCCAACTGAGTTTTGCAGCCGTCTTGAGGTACGCGGCATGCACCACGACGGCCGTTTGATTCGTGGCTGCGCTCGCCGGGGCGACGGCGCCCGCCGCGATCGTCGCCGCGATCGTCGCACCCGCCATGAGCAGGGCCATTCTCGGCGGCTTGGCCCAAATCTTGTGGATTGCGTTCATGTGTTGTCCTCCCTGGGTGCAGATTCATGCTGGACACGGACAAACAGGCAACAGCTGTCCTTTCGAGGGCAAAGCTTGTCCGCCTTGCAGCCTATGGTAGCACCCAGGAAAGCGCACGTCAGCGATCAAATTTTTCCGCGTTCGGAAACATCGGAGGTTGCTGGGCCGTCAGCGGTTGCCGGGCCGTCAGCGGCGTGGAAAAACGCCTGGACGAGCGGGCGTTCGCGGGTCTCGGGCATGCATGTCAGGTAGAAGGGGCGCAGGATGTTCAGTTCCCGTACGGCTGTCACGGCGCCTGTCGACACTTCTTCGCGCACCGCGAGCTCGGAGACGATGGCAAACCCCAGGCCAGCCCGCACAAACGCGATGATGGCCCCGGAGTCGTCGACTTCCGCGACTTGGGTCAGCCGCGCCGCTCCAATCCCTTCGCGCTGGAGGGCCTGGAGGGCGGCCGCCCGCGTCCCCGACCCACTTTCGCGCAGGATGAGCGGGACGCCGTCCCATGATGACGGGGCGGGCGCAAGCGCGTCCGGGTTGGCCGCGTTCGATCCCGACGCCCTGGGACCGATCAGCAACAGGCGGTCGTGGCCGCAGACCTGGCGCCAAAGTTCACCGTGGATGGGCTCCATGCCGACCATTCCGACGTCCAGTACGCCCTGGTGGATCAGTTCCACGATGTCGCGGGAGTCACGGACGGTCACGGAGAGTTCAATCAGCGGATGGCGGGTGTGCAGGAGGGCGAGCACGGGAGGAAGAAGGTGCGTTGCCGGAATCGTGCTGGCGCCGATGCGCAAGCGCCCGGACAACGCACCGGCGCGATCGAGCGCCACGGCGTTCATCTTGTCCCACAGCGCCAGGAGTTCCTTGCCGAGCAGGTAGATCTCTCGCCCCGCCCCGGTGAAGCGGACGCTGTTGGCGTCTCGTTCGAGCAGGGCAACGCCGAAGACGGCTTCCAGCTTTTGAACCTGTTTACTGATCCCCGGTTGGGTCATGCCGAGTGCGTCGGCCGCCGCGGTGAAACTCTCCAATTCGCACACCTTGATGAACGTCTGCAGGTACTTGATGTTCATGGTTGCCCCAACCGCCTGGAGAACGACTTGCGCCGCGCGGATTTCGCGTGGGCGCTTTGCGTCAGCACCTGCGTATAGTAGTCCAGCAAGCGCTCGGACGCGTCACGCCAGTCGAGATCCGCGGCGGCCGCGCGCCGCTGCGCCGCTCTCTGCCGCTCCGCGTCTGCGTTCTCGCGCAGCGTGCGCACGCTGTCTTGCAGGGATGCGGCGCTCCCGGCGTCGAACAGGAGGCTGCTGTCCTCGCCGAGGAGCTCAATGGTCGGTTTGCTGCGCGCGGCGATGATCGGAAGTCCGGCCGCCATGGCTTCGAGCAGGACCAACCCAAGGGTCTCGGTGGTCGACGGGAAGATGAAGGCGTCAGCGGAGGCGTACGCCGCGCACAGTTCGTCCCCTTGCAGGTAACCCGTGAATACGGCCGCGGTGCCGGAGAAGGAGGCTTCCAGGCGCGACCGCTCCGGCCCGTCGCCGACAAAGGCGATCGACAGGTCGTCCGGGAGACTGTCCATAAGCGGCCGCAGCGTGTCGAGACGCTTCTCCGGAGCGAGCCGGCCGACGTACAGGAGGGCAGTGCGCCGGGGTCGCCCTCCGGTCAGGCGGTCGCGCATGCCCGCCGACGGCGCGGCGACCGAGAAGCGGGCCGCGTCGACGCCGCGCGGCCAGAGGGCGACGTTGCGGAATCGGCGCGCCGACAGTTCGGCGACCATCGCGGCGGACGTCGCGAGGTTGAGTTGCGCCCTGTTGTGGGCGTGGCGCAGGACGAACCAGCTGACGGGAGACAGGAACGGCACGCGGTACAACTGCGCGTAGGCCGCGAGGTTGGTGTGAAACGAGGCGACGAGCGGAAGGCGCATGCGCCGGGCGTGGTAGATGCCCGCGAGGCCCAGCGCCACAGGATTGACAACGTGCACAATGTCCGGCCGAAAGTCGGCCAGGAAGTCCTTCAGGCCGAATGCCGGGAGACAGAACCGGCGTTCCGGATAGAACCAGTACGGGATTCCGGGAATCGGGAAGACCTGTGCCGCGCCGCACGTCGAGACGCTGCCGGCCGGAGCGGCGACCGCCACGGTGTGACCTGCCGCGAGCAGGTGGTGTATGGTGGCCTGCAGGCGCGTCGTAATGCCGTCGATCGACGGCAGAAACGTCTCCGTGACAAATGCGATGCGCATGGTTGGAACCCCTGTCTGGAACGTCTGTGGTGACTCCGGTCACCGCCAGGACACGGTCGGCATAAACGTCTCCGGCCGAATGCGTTCCTTGTGTTGGACGGCGCTTTCGAGCAGGTCGCGGATCAATGCGTCCGAGAGCAGGTGCGGTACGAGTCCAAGGTCGATCAACCGGGTGTGGGCGGCATTGTAGTAGTGCCGCTCCTTCTCGACGCGGGGGTCCGGGATGTGGATCACCTCGGCCGTCAGTCCGACCTCCGGCGCCACAGCGGCGACGCGCGCGGCCAACTCCAGGACGGAAAACTGTTCCGTGAACTGGTTGAACACCCGGAACTCGCCGGGATCCGCCGGGTTTAGCGCCGCGAGTTCAATGCAGCGGATGGTGTCGCGGATGTCCAGAAAGCCGCGCGTCTGGCCGCCTTCGCCGTACACGGTCAAGGGATGCCCGGACGCCGCCTGCGCGCAGAAGCGGTTGAGCACCGTGCCAAAGACCTGGTCGTAGTCGTAGCGGTTTGACAGTTCCGCATGGGAGGCTGTCTCGTCCGTGACGACGCCGTAGACCACTCCCTGGTTCAGGTCGGTTGCGCGCAGGCCCCACGCCTTGCAGGCGAACATGATGTTGTGGCTGTCGTGCACCTTGCTCAGGTGGTAGAAAGAGAACGGCTGCTTGGGGTACGGCACGACGTCTTCGCGGCCGTTGTGCGCGATGCGGATATAGCCTTCCTCGATGTCGATGTTCGGCGTCCCGTACTCCCCCATCGTCCCCAGTTTGATCAAATGGGCGTCCCGCGCCGCCTCCTTGATCGCGAACAGCAGGTTGAGCGTACCGACGACATTGTTCACCTGAGTGAAGACGGCGTGTTCCCGGTCGATCATGGAATAGGGTGCGGAACGCTGTTCGGCGTAGTGCACGACGGCGTCCGGCCGCACCGCGGCAATCACGTCGCGCACGAACCCATAGTCTTGCATGTCGCCTTGGTAAAATGGCATCTCCCGCCCCGACACCTGTCTCCAGCGGGCGAGTCTGGTCCGCGTGTCCGCGATCGGCGTGAGCGACTGTGTTCCGAGCTCCACGTCCCATTCGCGTCTCGCGAGGTTGTCGAGGATCGTCACGTCATGGCCCCTCGCAGACAGATGGAGGGCGGTCGGCCAGCCGCAGAAGCCGTCGCCTCCGGCGATCAGTATGTTCAATCCGCATCACTCCAGGCATGGGCTGTACTCAGGATCACGATCGTATGGAAAATATATCCATGCAACGGTGCACAGTATATCTTTGTCGATTCCCTCGAAAACTTTATCATATTTGAGGAGACAAACCAATGCGTTGTTTTTCCTTGCAATGGGGTTGCGCGACATAAGGCAACCTCAAGATTCTGACGGTATACTGTGGGAAAATAAAGCCATGGTGCGGAGTTGTTGGCTATCGGTCGGCCAGGAGGGAAACACATTGAGACGAGCGATCAGACTGGCGGGGTTGGCCATGCTGTGTGCATTGGGTGTTGCGGCGTTTGACGTGGGGTGGCGCGTTGCGAACAAGAACCCGGTTCATCCGACGACCGCAACCGACGTGAAGCGTTCAGTTCCGCGCGCGGCTCCGCAGAGCGAGACCGTCATGGCTATCGGCGGTTCTGTCGCGTACGGCTGGGTCGACCCGCACGGCGGGGGCTACCTCAAGCGCGCATTTGCGACGCTCTCACAAAAGGCGAAACGCAACTACGTCTTCGACAACAAGGCGATCATCGGCGCGAACAGCACGCAGTTGAACATCACATTGTACAAGGGACGCTACACGGGTTGGCTGAATACGGTCAAACCGCAGGTCGTCGTCATTTCCTGGGGCCTGCTGAACGACTGCTACCCGAAGACGCCGTTTGCGACGTTCGACGCGACGATTCACCATGAGATCGCCGCCGCGTTGCGCCAAAAGGCGGTTGTGCTGATGGTGACGCCCCCGGTTACGAAGGCTTCCTACACGCAGTATCTGACGCTCGAGCCGAAATACGTGAACAGCGAGGTGTACGTGGCCGATTCGTTCAACAGTCCGAACGTTGTTGTGTTCGATGTGTTCAATCAGATGAAGGCGTACCTCGCGGAACACCACCTGAGTTACGTCCCGTACGAGTTCGGCGGCTGGCACCCAAACGCCAAGGGACACGAACTCGCCGGTTCCCTGCTGGAGCAGGACATCTGGCTGCACTACGGGGATGGACCGATCCATTTCGTCGAACCGTCGCAGACGGCGCAAAAGAGCCAGGGCGCTGGCGCGGTTCCGCCAGGCAGTCCTGCCGCCGGATCGTCCGGCGCGGCAAAAGGGGGTGCTCAGTCGTGACGGAGTCCAACGAGGCGGGCTTGCGGATGGCGCCGCTTGACGCGCGGGCCGTGGAGGACGCGCTTGGCGCCTGGCAGGGCAGGCGCGTGTACATACACCTTGAAGTGAACCCCGGCGCCTACTGGCGCAATGGCAGCGGGCGGCTGGATGCCGCGCACGTGCGCGGCGACGGACCCTATCGGCTGTTCCTGCGGGTTGATGGTGGCCTGCTGCAGATCGATGCGCTCACCCACATGGCGGTCGCGGAGGGCATGGTCGTCTGTACGGGCTACGACGATCTGCAGCGCCTTGCCCGGACGGTCGAGGTCGGCCTGGAGCCGTTCGCTCTTTAAGCGGCGGTTGGAAAGGAGTGGACGGTGTGGCGAGACTGCTCACAGTATTTGCGCACCCGGACGACGAAACGTTCATCTGCGGCGGCGCGTTGGCGCGGGCGGCGGCGGAGGGGCATGTGGTCGGGCTGGTGTGCGCCACGCTCGGAGAGATGGGACGGCGCATGGGTGTGCCTCCGATTGCCACCCGCGAATCGCTTGGCGCGTTGCGCGAGGAGGAATTGCGCTCTGCCTGCACGGCACTGGGGATTCAGGATCTGCGGCTGCTGGCCCTGCGCGACAAGACACTGGAGATTGTAGAACCGGCCGCGCTGGCGGATCGCGTGCGGGTGGAGATGGCACAGTTTCAACCGGACGCCGTGATCACGTTCCACGACGTGCTGGGGGGACATCCCGATCACTGTGCCATCGGCGCCGCGACGGCCTCCGCATTTGACGCGTATGTCGCGCAAGACGGGGACGCGCGTCTGTACGCGGTGGCCTGGGCGGGCACCGCGCAGCACCTCGAAGCAAACGGGATGCGACCGGAGCAGTGGATGACCGTGGATGTGCGTCGGCACATCGGAGCGAAACTGGCCGCGTTTCGGGCGCATCGCACCCAGTCGGGGCTCAACGCCTGGTTGTGGGGCGCCGCCAGTGACGCCGCCGCCCATCTCGGTGCGGTGGAGCACTTCATCCAATTGAGGGCGCCGTTTCATCGCGACGCGACCTGGTTCTTGCCGGAGAACCCCGGACGTGACCGGACATGACGGACGCCGCGGATCGACCCGGGGGCGACCCCCTTGTCCGACAGTTCGCGGACCTGCCGTGGGACGAGCGGTTCGGAGCGCCGCCGCGCCGCTTCCGGCTGATCGCCAAAAGTCGGGAGAGCGCCGTCTGGCGCGTGCTGGGGCGGTCCGCCTCCGGGGAGCGGATGTACATTCTGAAGTTGACGCGCGACACTGGGGCGCTCCGTCGCGAGTTGGCGGCGCACGGGCAGGTGGTCAGCCGGTTGAAGGTGGCGACTCCGGCGGTCCTGGGCGGCGGAGCGTTCGGGCGGGGGCCGGGCGGATACATCCTGTTCGCGGATGACCGTCTGCGCGCCGCGCATCCCCGGCGTGTGGACGAGATGGCGCGCGTGCTGGCGCGGCTCCACGCGACGCGGCTGCGCGATCTTGCGTTGCCGGAGACGGCGCGGTCGCACACCCCCGGAGTTGCTGAGGTGGCGAGGCGCGTGGACGGGGCTACACCCGGGGAGTGCGACGGCTGGCTGGCCCCGTTTGCGCCTGGCGGGCAGGGCCGACGGGCCGCGCTAGACATCCTGGCCCGCCTGCAGGAAAGGTCCGCTTCAGTCTGGGAGGAGACCGCGCCTGCACTGTGCCACGGCGACTCCCACGCGGGAAACTTCATGGCGCCGCCGCGCGGCGGGCAACTCCGCTTGATCGACTGGGAGTTTGTTCATGTTGACCATCCGTACTTTGACATCTTCCAGTTGCTCGACGCGACCAGTCCCCACACGGCCCTTCCGATGTTCCCGTCGCGCCTGCGGGCGCTGTCCTCGTACCACGCCGCGGCGGCCGGCGGGCTGCCGCCCTTGCGGCGGTTTGCGCAGGGGTACCTGCAGTACGCCCTGGTGCATCTGTTCTGGATACTGTCGCTGATTCACGAGGACGCGCGCCAGGGCCGTCACAGCGCCATGGGACTGATGCGGCAGGGACGGGAGACGCGCCGTCTGATCGGGGATATCGCGCGGGACTGGCGCCTCGTGGGCGATGGCTGAGGCCGCCCTGCGCGGCGGCGGGTCGGTCGCCCGGCGCGCAGGGCTTCGGGCAGACCGCCGATTCTGCTCTTGCCAAGCAGATGGGAGTGGACTATACTGAACGGGAAGATACAATTGACGGTCAATTCTGCGATGACGAGAACGAGTAGGCGTGTGGAGCTGACAGAGAGCGGGATGTGGTGCTGCGAATCCCGACAGCGGTCGCTTGCCGAATATCATCTCCGAGCGTCTGTGTGAACCCTTTTTGCGGAAGTAGCACAACCGGGACTCCCGTTATCGAGTGGACAGTCAGGCGGTTTGCCTGAGGCTGCCCGGTGGTATGCGAAGATGTCTTTCGTCCGGATGGATGAAAGGCGCTTTTTGTTGTTCGGCAAGTTTGCGCAACCCGTCAGGCGCGATGGTTTGCGCGCGGCGCGCAGGGGCCGGCGCACATGTGAGATGGAGGAGTGGAACGCATGGAACGCGTGTTCGTCTATGACACCACTTTGCGCGACGGAGCGCAGACGGAGGGGATCAGTTTTACGGTCGCCGACAAGCTGGAGGCTGTACAGATGCTCGATCGGCTTGGCGTCGATTACATCGAAGGCGGCTGGCCTGGATCAAATGTCAAAGACCTCGAGTTTTTTGCGAGAGTCCGGGACATGAACCTCCGGCACAGTCGGATGGTGGCGTTTACCAGCACGCGGCGCAAGCATTCGCGCATTGAAGAGGATGAACACATGAAGGCGGTGCTTGGGACGGGATTCAAGCACTGCGCCGTCGTCGGAAAGACGTGGGACTTCCATGTGCGCGACGCGCTGCGCACCACGCTGGATGAGAATATTGCCATGATTGCCGACACGATTGCGTTTCTCAAGCAGCATGACATCGAGGTGCTGTTTGACGCGGAACACTTCTTCGACGGATTCCGGAACAATCCGGAGTATGCGCTCGCGACGTTGCGCGCTGCCGCGGCAGCCGGAGCGGACTGGCTCGTCCTGTGCGACACAAACGGCGGCTCGCTGCCGGAAGAGGTGGCGGGGGCCGTGCGTGCGGTCAAGTCCGAAAATCTCGCGCAGATCAGCATGCACGCGCACAACGACGGGGGGCTCGCCGTGGCGAATACGCTGGCCGCCGTCGCGGCGGGGGCCACCCAGGTGCAGGGTACGATCAACGGGTTCGGCGAGCGCTGCGGGAACGCGGACCTGTGCGTCGTCGCCCCGAATCTCACGTTCAAGCTGGGAGCCCCGACGCAGATCGGAGACCTCGGTTTGGCCGGTTTGCGCGAACTGTCCACCCGCCTGTACGAGATGACGGCCAAGGAACCGGTCCTGAACCAGCCGTACGTCGGCCGCAGCGCGTTTGCCCACAAGGCGGGCATCCACGTGAGCGCGGTCGTTCGCAACCCGTCGTTGTACGAACACGTGGACCCGCGCTTGACGGGGAACGAACGCCGTGTGCTGATCTCCGAACTGTCGGGCGCGAGCAACGTCCAGTATCAGTTGCGCGAACTCGGACTGCCGGCGGATCAAGAGGCGGTTGCGCGCATTCTCTCCCGGGTCAAGACCGCCGAACAGCAGGGGCACGTCTTCGAAGGCGCCGAATCGTCGCTGGAATTGTTGATGCGGGAGGAACTCGGACTTTCCGGCGCACCCGGCGTGCGCATGCGCGCGCGCCTCTCCCGGTCGCCCGAGGGGTGGTCGGCGCAACTGGTGTGGATGAAACCAAGGGAACGCGTCGTTGCACCCGGCCAGGGGAGCGGCGCAAGCGAGGGCCACGCGTTTTGCGCCGCTGTGGGGCTCACATCCGCAGGATTTCGCTTGACCGCCGAGCACATTGTCGCCGTGGCCCTGTCGGAGACGGAGAAACGGTACAGGGTGCACCTGTGCGGCGACTTCCTCGAGGCGCCGGTTGCAACGATCGGAGTCGGAGAGACGGTCGCCGACGCTTACGCCGAAGCGGTCCTGCAGGCGCTGGCATATGTGGAACTCGCGGCCGCGAAGGACGCCCTGCGCAGCCAGTCCTCGGGAGGCTGAACCGTCAGCGCCTGTCCGGATCCGGATGGTCGCGTGCCTTCACGGACGTGTTCATGTCCGCGCCTGTCTCGTCTCCGGTGATCACATGTCCCTTAGCGGGCCATGGACAGACCGCGGTCCCAGACTTCGGGCGCGATGCCCGACTTGAGCGTGGACGCGGCGCGACGAAGCCAGTGCTCGCGCTGTTCGCGCCAGTTGTTCGCCGCCCGCAACCACACCTGGTCGTCAGGCGTCGACGCGGCCAGCGTCTGAAGCGCCCTATGGCAGAGACGGTCGTGCAGCACGGCCGTGGCAAGCGCCTCGACGGTGAGCACCACCAGGCGCGTCTGTGGTTCACCAGCCTGCAGGCGGGTGAGATGGCCCACGGCGATGTTGCGCAGCAGGCTGGTCTCGAAATTCTCACGGTAGGCGTCCGTGACGCTGGATTGGGAGCGGAACTGGGGCAGCAGCAGCATTTCGGCGACAATGGAACAGAAGGCCTGTTCGGCGTGAACACTTTCCAACAGTTCGTTTTTCACGTGCACCCACACGCTGCGCGCCATGGGTTCCGCCATTTTGGTTCCCCTTTTCACAATTTCCCCGCCCGCGCCGCCCGCTTGGCCCCGCTTGCCAAAAGAAGCCAACCGACGGAGAACGGACCGTCACCCCCTGTTATATGGCTGACGCCCGCAAACGGTGCCGACCGTCGTCGCGCTTCGTCTCCCAGCGCCCGCCGGCTCCGTGTACGCCCGGTTCCGCCACTTGCGCCGTCAACCCTTTGTCGCGCGCGCGCGAAACTCGGACGGCGTCATGCGTTCGTACTTCTTGAAGACCTTGCCGAAGTAGCTTTGGTCGGTAAATCCGGATTGTTCCGCCACCTCCCGGATCGACAGGTCGGATGAGTCCAGAAGGTACTTCGCGCGACTCAGGCGAAAGCGCAGCAGGTATTCCATGACGGGTATCCCTGTGCTGCGTTTGAACAGCCGCGCGTAATGAAACGGGCTGAGCGTGGCCTGGCGCGCGACGTCCGGCAACTGGAGCGGCGCCTGGTAGTTCTCCTCCATATAGCCGATACCCTGCCGGACGGGGTCCGGATAGCGCACCGTGCTGCGGGCGGTCTGTACGCTCCCGACGCGCATCTGGTCGGCGACCAGCAGCGTCAGTATCCGGGTGATCAACGCGTGTGAGAGCGGTTCCAGGCCGCTTGGCGGGGCGCCGAACAGATCGAGCAACTGGCGGAACAGAACCTCGGCCGACTCCGGCCGATCCAGGCGAAACAGCGGATTTTCTTCCGCCTTAAGCAGATGGTAGTAGTCCGCCGCCGCGGCGCCCGTGAAGTGGACCCAGAGAAACTCCCAGCGGTCGCGTTCGTCGGAAGCGTATTCATGCTCCTGCTGCAAGTCAAAGAAGAACAGATGGCCGGGCCGCACGTCGACACTCTTGCCGTGCACCGACGCATGCCCTGTCCCGCTCACGCAAAAGCCAAGCAGGTAGCCCGCGAGGGACTTGCGGTAAACGCGGTAGTGCGGCGCGCACAAGTACCAGCCTGTCGCGAGCACGGCGAACCACAGGCGTTGCGCGGTGCCGCTCGGAGCGTGCGTGTGGTGCCTGTAGAAGTGGTCCGATCTGTCCAAGGCGATCTCCTGGCCGCAAAATCTTCCTAATATCGAGCAAAGCTGTGGGGTGAGATCAGGGTGGTGCGGCGTTAGTATTCATTATACCGCAAGATATCGCCAGATCATCAAGGAGGTGAACCAACCATGGAGATTTTCCGCCGTTTGCAGAGCTTTTACCGGCCGCACGCGCGCTATCTGGCGTGGAGCATCGTCTTGCTCGTCCTGACAACCGCGCTCGGTCTCGCCTATCCATATCTGCTGCGCCTCATTGTCAACAGGGTTATAGAAAAGAAACAGTACGGTGAACTCATCTTCTTTGTCTCCGGGATTCTCATCGCTGCGCTGGCCAAGGGGGCCTGCAACTTCGGGCAGCAGTACCTTGGCCAGGTGTTCGGCATCCACGCGGTCTACGGCTTGCGCAATGCGCTGTACCACAAGCTGAACCGCCAGCCGTTTTCGTACTACGACAAGGTCCACACGGGCGACCTGATGTCGCGGATGACGGCCGACCTCGACGCGTTCCGTCTGTTTTTGGCGGCAGGCTTCAATTCAATTGTGAATTTTTTCTTGTTGCTGGTGTTCGGCCTCGGCCTGATGTTTTCCATGAACGTCACGCTGACGCTCTCTGTGCTCTCCATGATCCCGCTGCTGGCGTTTGTCGCGGTGCGCTTCGACGCGTTGCTCTGGCCGGCGTACCGCAGGGTGCGACAGAGTCTTGGCAAGCTGAACACCGCCGTACAGGAGAACGTGATGGGCGTGCGCACCGTGAAGTCGTTTGCGCGCGAGGCGTTTGAACAGGACAAATTCACGTCTGGCAACAATGCCTACTTCGACGCGAACATCCGCGTGGCCGGACTGTGGAAGACATTCTTCCCTTATATGGAGCTCATCGGGAACCTTGAAGTCGTCGTCGTTCTCGGCGTTGGCGGTTATCTCGTTATCGCGGGCCATCTCAGCCTCGGCGACCTCGTCGCCTTCTTCAGCATCCTGTGGTACATCATCGCCCCCATGTCCCAGCTTGGCTATCTCCTGAACACGTGGACCCAGTCCGTGGCGGCGGGGGAACGTCTGCTGGATATTCTCGAGGCGCCCGACACCGTCCCGAGCCCTGCGGCGGGACGGACAGACCCCGCGCGCGGCACGGTGGAGTTTCGCGACGTCTCGCTGGCTTACGACGGGCAGTTGGCGCTGCGCCGGATCTCTCTGCGGGCCGAGGCGGGCTCCACGGTCGCCCTGCTCGGGGTGACGGGGGCGGGCAAGACCAGTCTGGTGAGCCTCCTCCCGCGCTTTTACGACGCAACGGAGGGCGCCGTATTGGTTGAAGGGGTCGATGTGCGGCAGTGGGATTTGCAGGCGCTGCGCAGTCAGGTTGCTGTGGTGTTTCAGGAGTCTTTCCTGTTTTCGACCACCATTTTTGCCAATATTGCCTACGGCAGACCGACCGCCTCCATGCAGGACGTCGAACGCGCGGCGCGCCTGGCGGACGCGGCGGAATTCATCGACCGGCTGCCGGACGGCTATCGCACGCTTGTCGGGGAGCGCGGTCTTGGTCTGTCAGGCGGCCAGAAGCAGCGGATCGCACTGGCGCGCGCGATTCTCGCCGACCCGGCCGTCCTGGTGCTGGACGATGCGACAAGCGCGGTCGACATGGAGACGGAGTACAGCATCTCCCGATCGCTGCGCGAAGTGATGGCCGGTCGCACGACCTTTGTCATCGCTCATCGCATATCGACGCTCAAACACGCCGACCAGATCGTGGTCCTCGACGAAGGGCGCATTGTGCAGCGAGGAACGCACGCGCGGCTGCTCGCGGAGCCGGGCCTGTACCGGTCGGTCTACGACATGCAGTTTCGCGACCAGGAGTTGCTCGGTGGGCAGCCCCTTGCGCCCGTCGCCGGCGCGATGAACGGGTGAACCCGGTCTGGACGCGGCGTGCGGGCAGGCGAGCGTTGGAGGGGGAGACTATGGTGAGCGTCAATGAGACTCGCGCGGCGGACGAGCTGCGCGCACCGTTTATCTACAGGGACGACGACGCCATTGAGCGGCCGTTGCAGATGGAGCAGATTGGCCGGCTGCTGCGTTACATGGGGCGCTATCCGAGACTCGTCTGGGCGGCGCTTGCGGCGACCTGCGGCGGCATTGCGGTGGCATTGGCGGCGCCGTATCTGATCGGGGCGACGATCGATACGGCCATCGGCGGCGCACACCCGACCGCCCTGCTGTTTTACGGCGGTGCGCTCGCGGCGCTCTACGGATTGAACTTCTTCGCCACGCGGGCGCGCATTCGGCTGACAAATTGGCTCGGACAAAACGTGATCCGCAGCCTCCGGGAAGACCTGTTTTCCCATGTGCAGGGGCTGTCGTTCGACTTCTTTGACCGGCGTCCGGCAGGTTCGGTGCTGGTGCGCATCATGAACGACGTGAACGCCCTGCAGGACCTGTTCACCAATGGCGCCGTCAACAGTATCACGAATCTGCTCACGCTGGTCGGCATCGTCATCATCATGTTCAGCCTGAACATCCAACTCGCGCTGATCTCCATGACCGTCGTCCCGGTCATGTTTCTCATCTCCACGAAACTGCGCGCCTTGATCCGCCGCAGTTGGCAGCATGTGCGCATCAGGCTGTCGCGTCTGAACGCGCACCTGAATGAGAGCATTCAGGGCATGCGGGTCACGGAGGCGTACGTCCGGCAGGATGAGAACCAGGCGTTTTTTGAAGGCATGAACGCCGATTACCTGACGATGTTTCGCCGTGCCATGTTCCTCAGCAGTTTCTTTGCGCCCGGCGTGGATTTCACAGGCGCGGTCGGCAGCGCCCTGCTGTTCTGGTTCGGGGTCCATCTGCTGATGCACGGGGCGATGACGGTCGGACTGCTGGTCGCTTTTGCGACTTACCTGGGAAACTTCTGGACGCCGATCTCCCAACTGGGGCAGGTGTACAATCAACTCCTGGTCGCCATGGCTTCTTCGGAACGGATCTTCGAGTATCTCGACACCCGCGCGGGCGTGCTGGATCGGCCCGGGGCGCAGGCCCTGCCCGCGATTCGCGGCGATGTGGAGTTCTCGCGCGTGGAGTTTGCCTACGACGACAAGAAAAAGGCCTTGGACGGTATCAGTTTCCGTGCGGCGGCCGGCATGTCCGTGGCGCTCGTGGGGCACACCGGAGCAGGCAAGAGTACGGTCATCAACCTGCTCGCGCGCTTCTATGAACCTACCGCGGGCGTGATCCGGGTTGACGGGGTCGACATCTGTGCGTGCGACCTGCTGTCGCTCCGGTCCCAGATCGCGCTTGTGATGCAGGAGACATTCATCTTCTCCGGGACGATCATGGACAATATCCGCTACGGCCGCCCGTCCGCCAGCGACGAGGAGGTGGTTGAGGCGGCGCGCGCGGTCTGCGCCGACGACTTCATTCGACAACTGGAGGATGGCTACCGGACGGAGGTGCGCGAGCGCGGCAGCCGCCTCTCGATGGGGCAGCGGCAGTTGATTTCGTTTGCGCGCGCCATTCTCGCCGACCCGCGGATCCTCATTCTTGACGAGGCCACGGCGAGCATTGACACGCACACGGAACACCTGATTCAAAAGGGCCTGCGCAGGCTGCTCGAAGGCCGCACATCGTTTGTGGTGGCGCACAGGCTGTCCACGATCCGCGAAGCGGCTCTGATCCTCGTGTTCGAGGACGGCCGCGTGGTGGAGCGCGGGACGCACGACGGACTGATGCGCGGCGCGGGCCGCTACCGGCATCTGGTCGAGGCGCAGTATCGCTTCCTGGCGTAATCCGAATCAGGGCAGGCGAGTGACAGTAGCGATGGCGCCTTTGCGCGGCGCCGGCACAGGCCAATTCTCCGGACGGCGTTTGATTGAAGCCGCAAACGCCATGTCTGGAATCGGATCGCCCGCATCGCGGGCTATTTCCGTTCTCCGAGAATCGCGTCCAGCAGTTGCGCCGCCGAATCGGCTTCTACGAGAGAGCCGTCGACGAAGGCAAAGGCGCCCAAGACACACTGCTGGCACCGGTCGAGGCAGGAGTACGTCACGACGTCGATGCCGTGTTTCTCTAACTCCGGAACAAGCAGGACGATCTCGTTTGACTCACAGATCTCGACAATCACGCGCATGATTCTCCATTCCCGGGCTGGGTTCCTGGCGCCCAAGCGTCAGCGCCGCATGCGCGGAATTTTACCATCGACAACGGATTGATGCAAAATGGAGTATATATTTTCTAGTAGTTTTTGTATAGTTATGTGGGGGATTCAGGGTTTCAAGAGAGGGCCGTCGGCGGAAGGCGATCTGGGGGAAGCCTCCGCGGCGGCGGCGTCAGAGGGGAGGGTCGTGTGTGGCACGCGAGCGCTTCGCAACAGAGGATTTTTTTCGCCTATCGTGGGTGGGAGCGCCGTTTTTCACGCCCGACGCGAGTCATATTGCCTACACCATTCGCGCCATAGAGGCGCGGGAGCGGTACAGAACACAGATACTGGTGATGGATGTCGCCGCCGAGACATCGCGCATGTATACGGACACGTTGTTTGACGATCGGATCGCCTGCGTGACGGACGAACATATCGTTCTCCTGTCGAACCGCGCGGGACGGGAAGTGCAGGTGTTTCTCCTGCCGCTCCACGGCGGCGAGGTGCGCCAGCTCACGGATGTGACCGGCGGCGTGGAATCCGCCTGGATTGACCCGCGCGAACGGTACGGTGCGGTGATTGCCCGGGTGCGTCCCACATTGGAACCGGACGCCGTCGGGGCGGACAGTCGGCGGGAGCCGCGCCTGTCGTACGAAGTTCCGCGGTTTCACTACCGCGAGCCCGGTCGGCCCGGGCTGTGGGACGGCACATTCAGGCAGCTGGGCATGATTGACATGGAAACCGGCGGCGTCCGCATCATCACGGACGGCATGCACGACGTCGAGACATTCGCGTTTTCTCCCTGCGGCAACCGCATCGCCGTCACGTCGAGGCGCGACGGCGACGAGTTTGCGACCACGAACGACGCCTACCTGTTGGACCTTCCGACAGGCAATGTGCGCAAACTCAGCAAGGGTCGGCTGACGTTGCGCCAGCCGCGGTTTTCCGCAGACGGAACCATGGTGGCGTGCTACGGACACGACCTGTCGTGCGCGGACGCCACGCACGAGAACATCTACGTGATGACGGTGGACGGCGCCTCCTGCCGGCCGATCGTTCCGGCGCATTTCACGTTTGGCGTCGGCAACCGCGCCACGCATGACATGCGCGCGGCCGAGTGCATGCCCGGCCCGATCTTCACGGCGGAGGGCGACGGCGTCATCGCTCCGTATTCGGCCATGGGCGCCGTGTCTCTGGCGCAGTTCCAACTGTCGACGCTCGTGCGCTCGGTGGCGACTGGCGAGCGGCAGATCTCCGGTTACGATTTCCATCCCGCGACCGGGTCGCTCGCGTTTGTTCTGAGCGATTCCGCAGCGCCGGGCGACCTGTACATGATGCGATTGAACACTACGCACGAGAAGAAATTGACGGATGTCAACCCGTGGATACGGGACAAGGCGGTTGCGCGACCGACCACCTACATGTTGAAGGGGTACGACGGGATCGACCTGCAGGGGTGGTGCATGCTGCCGCCGCCGGAAGCGGCGGCCGGCAAACGGGTTCCCGTGGTGGCGGTGACGCCGGGGAAGGCGCACAGCATGGTGGGCCACGTCTTTTCCTTGTCGCTGCAACTGCTGGCATCCGCCGGTTTCGCGGTGGTCTATGGCAATCCGCGCGGCAGCGGCGGGTACAGCCAGAAGTTCACGGACGCGAATCGGGGTGACTGCGGAGGTACGGATGGGCGGGACGTGCTCGCCATTATCGATGCGACGCTCACGATGTACCCGTCGCTTGATCCGGACCGGATGGGCATCATCGGAGAGTCCTACGGCGGATTCCTTGTGAACTGGATCGTCACGCACACGGACCGTTTCAAGGCGGCGGCGGCGCAGGGAGCGGTGTCGAACTGGACGAGCTTTGTCGGGACCAGTGTGTCGGGGTACCGTTTCATGGAATCCGAGTTCAAGTGGATGCCGCTCGTAGACTCATGGAACGACACCGACGAGTTGTGGAATCGCTCCCCGGTCAAGTACGCGTCCGGAGTGGTGACGCCGCTGCTGCTCATGCACGGCGAAGAGGACCGCGAGGTGCCGGTCGAACAGTCCGAGCAGATGTATGCGGCGCTGCGGCGGACGGGGAAGACGGTGGAGTTCGTGCGGTTTCCGCACGCGGACGAGAACTTCGGCTGCGCCGGACTGCCGCGGTTGCGGCACGAGCGGTACGAGCAGGTGCTGCACTGGCTGTTGCGCCACATCTGACGCGCATGGCGCGCGGGCCGGGCAAAGTCGTGCTTGTGCAAAGCGGTTGAGACTGTTATCATCATTTTGACAATGAAGGGAGGCGGTCATCATGCCAAGCTTGAACTGCGGTGCGCGCGCTGGCGTGTTGTGGCTGCTTCCGTGCGGAGGATCGGGACGCTCACCGAGGTAGGGTGGCGGTCCGGGATTCGGCGGCCGCAGCGCCAGGCGCTGCGGCCGCTTCTTTGTGTTCCCTGACGCGGCGCCTGGCGCTTGGAGTGTTGTTTATCCGGGTATGGAGGGGAGTTTTGGGCATGATTGCGCAGGTCACGACCGCGGGCGCGGTTCCGGCCATTGAAGTCAGGGAAGTGCACAAGCGTTTCGCCGGGGACCGGAAGCGAAACGGTCGGCGCAAGCCGTTCATAGCCGTCAACGGTGTCAGTCTGCGCGTGGAACAGGGTGAGGTGTTCGGCTTGCTCGGCGCAAACGGGAGCGGCAAGTCGACGCTCATTCGACTCATTTCCACGCTGCTGTACCCCGATGCGGGAAGCGTTTCGGTGTTCGGGCACGATGTGGTGCGGGATCAGCGGACCGTTCGGCGGTTGCTGAACCGCGTCAGTGTCGAGGCCTCGTTTTTCAAGAAATTGTCCGCGATCGAGAATCTCATGTACGCGGGCAGGCTGTACAATCTCTCGGGCAGGGAGACGCGTGAGCGCGTCGTGGAACTGCTGACCCAACTCGGGTTCTCCAAGGCGAAGATCCGCGCCCCGCTAGAGGAACTGTCGCGCGGCATGCAGCAGAAAGTCGCGATTTCCAGGGCGCTCATGACGCGCCCGAAGCTGTTGCTGTTGGACGAACCCACCACCGGACTCGACCCGCGTTCCAAGCGCGACGTGCAGGAGTTGATCGCGAATCTGCACGCACAGCACGGTGTGACATGCGTGCTGACGACGCACGACATGGATGAGGCGGAGCGCCTGTGCGACCGCATCTCGATCATCGACCGCGGACGTATCGTGGCACTCGGCACTGTCGAGGAACTCAAGGCCGCGCAAGACGGGGTCCAGACGCTGGAGGACGTGTTTTTTGAACTGGTCGGGCGCGCCTGGGGGGATGAAGAAGACGATGAATGAACTTGCCGTCGAGGGACGCACGCTGTATGCTTTTATTGAGCGCAATTTTCACCTTGTGCGCCGCTATCTGTCGTGGGAAATCGTCTTTCTGTTCTACAATGCGATCAATGCCATGACGATCGGCTATATCGGGGTCAACACGCCCGTGCAGCATCGCAATGAGACGGTGCTCTATCTCCTGATCGGCGCGTTGCTCTGGGGCTACCTGTCGCTGTTGTTCGACGAGGTGGCCAATTCGATCAGTTGGGAACGCTGGGAAGGAACCATCGAGTACACGTTCATGGCGCCCATCAGGCGGCTGACGCACCTGCTCGGCATGTGTCTGTACGCCGTGACCTACGGCATCGTGCGCACGGTCATCGTCCTTGTGGCGCTCGCGCTGTTTTTCCACATCTCGCTTTCAACCGCGAATCTGTGGACGGGCGTTGTCGTCCTGGTGGTCTCGAGCGTGTCGTTCATGGGACTGGGTCTCATCGCGGCGACCCTGCCGCTCCTGTCGACCGAGCGGGGCGTGCAGGCGACGCACATCATCCAGGGGGTCATCCTGCTGATTTCCGGCATTTACTATCCGATCAGCGTGCTGCCGCACTGGGTGCAGTGGGCGTCGTACCTGTCTCCCGCGACGTACGCGCTGGAGATGGCGCGCGCGGCGCTGCTGCACGGGGCGACCGTGGCGCAACTGGCCGCTCCGCTGCTCAAACTGTTGCTGATCGGGGCTCTGATGATTCCTTTGGGGCTGTTCGTGTTTGTCCAGGCGGAACGGTTTGCCATGCGGACGGGGCGCCTGAAACGAAACGGCTGAAACGAAACGGCTGGACGGCATGCGCTGCGGGATGCGCGCGGGAGCGGTGAGGCAATGAACGGTGTGACGTGTCGATGCGGCAAAAGACGGCCGCGATCGGGGAAGGCTAACTTCTCCGGTCGCGGTCTTTCTTTTGCGCTGCCACAGTAAAGGGGTGAAGTCTTGTGGGCGAGATTGTGATCAATGGCCGGGATCTTTCCATTCCGGACGTGTGGCGGGTGGCGAGGGGAGCACCAGGCGCGCCGCGCGTTGTCGTGTCCGATGACGCCAAGGGGCGGATGAGGGAAAGCCGCCGGGTGATAGAACGCGTGATATTGCAGGGCGAGGCGGTCTACGGTGTGAATACGGGGTTCGGGCAGTTGTCGAACATCTCGGTCGCCCCCGCGGACCTCGCGCAGCTTCAGTCCAATCTGTTGCGCAGCCACGCCTGCGCGGTGGGCGAACCGTTCCCGGGAGACGTCGTGCGCGCCATGATGCTGCTGCGCGCCAACGCCCTGGCCAAGGGACACTCGGGCGTCCGGATGGAGACGGTGCAACTGCTGGTGGACTGCCTGAATCGCGGGATCACGCCGCGCATTCCGTCTCAGGGATCACTCGGCGCAAGCGGCGACCTGGCGCCGCTTGCGCATCTGGGACTCGTGTTGATGGGCGAGGGAGAGGTGATCGAAGACGGCGCGGCGCGCCCGGCCGCCATCGCGCTGCGCGAACAGGGGCTGGAACCGATCGCGCTGGCGCCCAAGGAGGGGTTGGCGCTCATCAACGGGACGCAGGCCATGACCGCGCTCGGCGCCCTGTGCGTCATGCGGGCGCGGTTTCTGTCGCACGCGGCCGACGGGGTGGCCGCGATGACGTTCGAGGCGCTGCGCGGGGTGCGCGACGCGTTTGGCGAATCGCTGCACCGGTTGCGCCCGCACCCGGGGCAGATGGCTGCGGCGGAGGCGATGCGGGCGTGGCTCGACGGCAGCGGACTCACGACGGCGCAAGGCGAAGTGCGCGTCCAGGACGCCTACAGCTTGCGCTGCATCCCCCAGGTGCACGGCGCGACGCGCGACGCGCTGGAGTACACGGCGAACATCGTGGAAATTGAGCAAAACGCGGCCACCGACAACCCGCTTGTGCTCCCGGATTCAGGGCGGATCGTATCGGGAGGTCACTTCCACGGACAGCCTGTCGCGCTGGCGCTCGATTTTCTCAAATTGGCCGTGTCCGAGCTCGCGAGCATCGCGGAGCGCCGGGTGGAGCGTCTTGTCAATCCGCTCCTGAGCGGTCTGCCCGCGTTTCTCGCCCGCGATCCCGGGCTGTCGTCGGGACTCATGATCCTCCAGTACGTCGCGGCTTCGCTTGTCTCGGAGAACAAGGTGCTGGCCCATCCGGCGAGCGTGGACAGCATCCCGTCTTCGGCGGGGCAGGAAGACCATGTGTCGATGGGCACGACGGCGGCGCGCCAGGCTGCGGCGATCGTGGAGAATGTTGCGCGGGTCCTCGCGATCGAGGCCATCGCGGCGGCGGAGGCGATCAGCCAGCAGGCGTTCGCGGACCGCATGGCGCCGCGCACGGCGCGGCTGTTTGCGCGCGTGCGCGGCCTCTGTGCGGAAGTGGAGCGGGATCGCAGTCTGTCGGCGGATATCGAGGTTGTGGCGCGGGCAATCCTTCGCGGTGAGTGGTATGAGTGAGTGTCGCCCCGGGTGGCGGCGCAATTTTTCACGCTTCTTCTACTGCTATTCCAAACATCTGCGGCGTGTGTCGCGGGAGGGGGTTGTATAGTTCAAGGAGAGGATGCGCGACACGATGGGGGCGGCGACGATGCCAATATTGCGGAATCTTGCTGCGGTGGTTATCGGCGCGTCGGCGTTGGGATTCGTCGTGAGTTGCACCGGCGGGCCGCTCAACGCCTCAGGTGCGCCCATGCCGGTGTCGTCTCCGCCTCAGCAGGCGAGCCACGTCGCGAAGGGCGGATCCCAAACGGAGACGGTGATGACGGTCGGGTCGTCCGTGGCGGCTGGCTGGGGCGACGCTCCCGGTATGGGCGGCTATCTGGCGCGGGCGTTCCGCTCGCTGTCCGCCGCGACAAAGACGGACTACCGCATCGCGAGCTATGCGTTCGGCGGCGTCACCGGCACGCAGATCGCGAAACAGTTTCCGAAGTGGCTCGCACGCGCGAATCCCGCTGTCGTCGCGATTTCCTGGGGCGGGATGGACGATCTGGTGGCGGGAACTCCGATATCGACATTTGAATCAGTGATCAAGAGCGAGATTGACCAAGTGCTGGCGATGCATGCGGTCGCCCTGATCGTGACGCCGCCCGTGACCGCTGCCGCGGCCGTCAACGGGTTGAACAAGGAGCCGTATCTCTACTTCCAGGCAGAAATGAAAGTGGCCCAGGCGATGAATAACCCGAACGTGCATGTCTTCGATGTGTTCGACCAAATGTGGAACTATCTGCAGCAGAATCATCTCTCCTATACGCAATTCATGGCGGACGGTTGGCATCCGAACGCCGCCGGACATGCGCTGGCCGGTCACTTTCTGTTCGAGGACCTGGTCGGCGCGTTTGGAACGCAGCCCATCCAGTATATTGCGTCGTCAGGCGCGGTTCCATCCGCAGCGGGTTGAATCAGCCGCTGGGGTTCGTGGTTTTTTTGGCGTGTCGACGGGGCACGCCCGTTTGGCGTCCGGCGGTTTCCGCTGTATAGTGGGAACGGGATGCTGAAAAAGGTTTCACGTGACGCATTGTAGACTGTTGTCGAAACGGCGGGAGATTCCTCTCCCGCGCGAAGTCTGTTGGGAAAGGATGTGGGATATGGCACTCGATTCGATGAGGGCGCTCGCGTCGGCCGAGAAGGCGGCGCGCAGCGCGGGAGAGCTCATTTTGGAGTGGATTGGGCGCCCCCGGATGACGACGGAAAAGTCGTCGCCGCACGACCTCGTGACCGAGGTGGACAAGGCGTGCCAGAAGCGGATCGAGGCGGTCCTGGGCGAGGACTTTCCAGACAGCGCGCTGCTTGGCGAGGAGAGCGTCGAACCGGGAGCGGCGGCGGCGCACGAGGCGGCGGCCCACGCGGACCAGAGGTTTCTGTGGGTGGTCGATCCGATCGACGGAACGCTCAACTTCATTCAAGGGATTCCGCTGTGCGCGGTGTCGATCGGGCTCGTCGTCGCCGGTGTCCCGGCGCTTGGGGTGATCTACGATCCGATGCGCGACGAGATGTTCTGTGCGGCGGACGGCCGTGCGACGTTGAATGGACAGCCGATGCGCGTGTCCCCCGAGCCCCGCCTGGCAAACGCGGTGCTCGCCAGCGGATTTCCCAACGGGGAGTACCGCGAGCGCAACGCGGAACAGATCAGGCGCTTTGGGCGCCACGTGCGCAATGTGCGCGCGCTCGGCACCGCCGCGCTCGAATTGGCGTACGTCGCGTGCGGCCGACTGGACGGCTTCTGGGAGAACGACCTGAATGCGTGGGACCTGTGCGCGGGCATGGTGATGGTGCAGGCGGCCGGCGGTAGCGCCACCGATGTGCACGGCGGCGCCTACGCGTTGACCACGAGGCATGCGGTGGCGACAAACGGGCGGATTCACGACGCGCTCTTGCGCGACCTCGATGTGGACACGCCAGCCGCCAACGAAGGATGAAAGGTGAGCTTGGGGGACGGCCCGTGTGCTGTGCCGTCGCGAGTTGTGCGGCGCAGCCGCGCTGTTTGGGCAGGGCGCAGCATATGGGCTGGCCCCAGGCACAAGGCCATTTTCCGGCTATATACTCTGTGGAGTATTGAGTGCACGGGAGGCGGAAGACAAGTTGCGAGACGGGTCGGTGTTGCCGGAAGGGTCCGTGCTGCAACGGGAGCGCGAACTTGCCGCGCTGCCCGTCTACAGGCGGTCGGACTTCAGTGTTCTGACGGATCTGTATCAATTGACGATGATGTACGGCTATTTCAAGAGCGGGCGGATGAACAAGCGCGTTGTCTTCGACCTGTTCTACCGCGTCAACCCATGCGGGAACGGGTACGTGCTGGCCGCGGGTCTGGAGCAGGCTGTCATGTACCTGCGCGGGCTGCGCTTTGAAGAAGACCAGTTGGAGTATCTCCGCAGCCTGGGCATTTTTGACGAACCGTTTCTGGAGGAGTTGAGCCGGTTTCACTTCTCGGGGACGCTTTACGCAGTGCCGGAAGGTTGTGTCGTTTTCCCCCAGGAACCCGTGTTGCGGCTTGAGGGAAGGGTCTTTGAACTGCAATTGATCGAATCGGCCCTGTTGTGTTTTGTCAACCATCAGAGTCTCATCGCGACGAAGGCCGCGCGCATGGTCGAGGCGACGCGCGTGGTGGCGCTGGCGGATGATCAGCCGATCAGCGAATTCGGGCTGCGCCGCGCGCAAAACGTCGACGCGGCGCTGTTTGGCGCGCGCGCCGCGTTCATCGGAGGTTGCGCGAGCACGAGCAACGTGGCGGCCGGCAAGTACTTCGGCATTCCGGTGTCCGGCACGCAGGCGCACAGCTGGGTGCAGAGTTTTCCAACGGAGCTTGAGGCATTTCGCGCCTATGCGAACGCGTTTCCAGACAATGCGGTGCTGCTTGTCGACACATACAACGTGCTGCGGTCCGGACTGCCCAACGCGATCACGGTGGCCCGCGAATTGCGCGCACAGGGACGCGAGTTGCGCGGCATCCGCATCGACTCGGGGGATCTGGCCTACCTGTCCAAGGCGGCTCGCAGGCAGCTCGACGCCGCCGGGTTTTCGCAGACGCGCATCATCGCGTCGGACGATCTGGATGAGCACACGATTCGCGACCTGATCCTGCAAGGCGCGCCGATTGACGCGTGGGGAGTCGGGACGGCGCTTGTCACGGCAAAGGATTGTCCGGCGCTCGGCGGGGTCTACAAACTGTCGGCGGAACTGGAGGACGGGCGTTTCGCTCCACGGATCAAGGTGTCGGAGAATCCGGCGAAAGTGACGAATCCCGGCAAGAAGAAGTGGGTCCGCTTCTACGTGGATGGATGGGCGAACGCGGATCTCATCATGCTCGACGACCAGCCGACGCCACATGGAGAACCGGTGGTGCTGTTCGATCCGATTCACACTTATAAGCGCAAGACGCTGGTCGAATATTCCGTGAGGGAGATGCTGGTTCCGATCATCGTGGATGGTGAACTGGTGTACGAGTTGCCGACGCTCGACGCCATCCGGACTTTTGCGCGCGCGGAACTGGCGGCGATTCCTCCGGAGACGCGCCGGGCGCTGAACCCCCACACGTACCATGTGGATCTGAGCGAGGAACTGTGGGCGCTGAAGCAGCAGATGGTGCAGGCAGTGGTTCCGTGACGCGGGACGCCTGATCGGCATCGCGCGGCCTACTCGCCGGTGAGTTCGAACTGCGCGACCATGTGGGCGATGTGCGACTCGACTTTCGCGGCGGCCGCCTGGGTGACGCCGGCGCTGCAGACAGCTAGGGCGAGCGGGTGGCCGATGGTCCAGACGATGGCGGCGTCGTGGAACTCATGCGGCCAGTCGCCGACGATGTGGGCGATCTGGGTCCCTTTGGGAAATCCAGCGGCGAGGCGTCCCTCGGACGGAACCTGGGCAAGGTCTTTCATCAGGGGAGCGAGTGCCCTGGGGTGCGCGTTGTCCATCGTGTACAGGTAGGCCAGGTAGCGCGTCAGTTCGAGCGGTGTCACGCGATAGGGCCGGGCCAGCGCGGACGGTCCCCCGCCCATGGCGGCGGCGAAGTTGTTGACCTGGCCCTGCCCGAGTGTGCGGATCAGCATGTTCAGCGCGGTGGCGTCGGAGTTTACCAGGGCGGCGCGGGCCAACTGGTCCAGCGAGAAACGGCTTCCAGCTGGCATGGCGCCAATGAAGCCCGGCCCGGGCGCGACGTCCCGGGCGGTCAGTGCGACGGTGGCCGTCGCTTTCAGCGACCCGTTCGCCATCTGGTTGAACAGGTCGATCACGACCGGCAGCGCGATCGTCTGCGCGGCGCTGAACCCGGTACTTTGCCCGATGCCGAAACTCGCTCCGGTCGACAGGTCCTGTCCGGCCAGCGCGTACTGCCCAGGTTGCGTCGCGAGGTACGCTCCGATCCTTTGGTCCAGCAGCGCATACGCGCCGGACGTATAGGGCAACGGGCCGTTTGCGCCTGTGGCCTGGCTGATGTCGCCGCGCAGCCTTCCCATCAGCAGCGTCCAGCCGGGTCCGGTGAGCCAGTAGACGCCGTACCCGAACGCGGTCGCGAGCAGCGCCACGAACACCAGCCGCCCCCAGCGCAACCGACGGAGGCGATACCTGCGAAAGGACGCCGGGCGCCTGTTCGCGGCGGCCGACTTTGGTCTTGTGCGCCGTTTGGCCGACGCCCGCGGCTTTGCGGACGGTTTCTTGCCGGGCGCTCGGCCGGCCGCCCCGCCCGGGACCCGCCCGGGCGTCCGGTTTCGGTCAGTTCCTGTGCGCCTGCGCGCGCCAGGTTCGGGAATGGGCTCGCGCGGGGGCAGGGAAAGGCGTCCGGATGTGAGACCCTGGGCAGAACTGACCTTCTTCTTGGGCTCAAGTTTGGAGCGTTTGTGTTTTTTGGGTGGGAATTTCTGAAAATCGCTATACATGCGAAACCAATCCCTTTATAGTAAACTTATAAGCAAGCTGTTCTTGGGAGTTCAAAGTTTGTCGCAACGGACGGCGCCCCTGCGGTCCGCCGGGCGACGTGTGATGAATCAAATCAGGACAGGCACACCGGGGCAGGAGACAGTCGGGCCCATGTCCATTATACTTGCTTTGTGCGTCTTGGGCCATTCTTTTGGCCGGATGCGAGCAGGAAGCCGAGTTTTCAGAATGACACTGTCCGCGGGGTACCAATCCGCTATTCGAGGAGGCTCAAACCGTGATGAATGACACCCGTATGATCATGCCCGAGCGTGACGTCCCAAGAAGTACGGATGAACACGCCGCCCGCTCCGGCGACGCGATCATCGCGCGCGCAGGGCGCATCCTGGTCGTGGACGACGAGCAGAGCATTCGCGATTTCCTGTTGTTCGGACTGCGCGACGAGGGATACGACGTGGCAACGGCTCGCGATGGGGAGGAAGCCCTGTACCGTCTCGAAGAGTTTCGACCGCACGTGATCCTGCTCGATATCATGCTGCCGGGAATGGATGGTTTCGACGTCTGCCAACTCATGCGGGAGCGCGCCCGCGTCGCCATCATCATGCTGACAGCGCGCGACGACGTGGACGATCGCGTCAAGGGCCTCATGAGCGGCGCGGATGACTATGTCGTCAAGCCGTTTTCCTTCGCCGAACTGCGGGCGCGCATCGAAGCGCGGTTTCGCAACCAGTTCCCGGAGCTCATCGCCGTTTCGCGCGTCGGGAAATTCGAAATTGACAAGACGCAAAAGCTTGTCCGCTATGAGGGCAAGGCGCTGCCGCTGTCCCGGACGGAGTACGCCCTGCTGGAAACCCTGCTGGAGACGCCCGGCGTGGCCATCCCGCGCGAACAGATCATGGCCAGCGTATGGGGAGAAGGGTTCAACGGAGAGGACAATATCCTCGAGGTCTACATCCGCTACCTGCGCCATAAGCTCAACGACTCCAAGCGTCAATTGATCCGCACGGTCAGGGGCGTCGGCTACCGTGTCGACATCCAGTGACCCGTTTGGCGCATTGCGCGGGCGCTCCGTATTTCGCGCACTGTATCTGCGCTATGCGCTCGTCATCGTCGTGCTGCTCGGTCTGGTCGGCGCCGTACAGTACCAGTCGCTGCACGGCGCGCTGCTGATCGCTGGGGAGAACAGCCTGGTCATTGCGCTCAAGGACGCGCTCGCCCATCCCTCTGCCCTCGGGAAGTTGACTCCCGAGGGCTTCCGGCGCTCGACTCCCCAACTGATGAAACGCCTGAGTGCGCGCGGCATCAATGTGCGGCTGTACGACAACGGCATGCACCTCATCAGCCAGACAGTCTCGCGCTACGATCCGGTCGACCTGGTGCCGCTGACCGAGCAGATCGCACAGCTCACGGGCAGGCGTGTGGCCGGGCCGAGCCTCACGACGAGCCTGATAACGGGACTGCACGCCTACACGATGGAATCGCAGGGGCAGATCCTGCTCTTTGCCCGCGTGGGTCCGTCCTCCCGGCCTCTGGGGTACGTGGAGCTGGGCTACGAGGAGCGGATGATCTATCCGATCCTGCGCGAGCAGGCGGCGCAGTTCCTCTTTGTCAGCGTATTGATCCTGTTGCTCGCGTCCGCCCTGCTGCTTCCGGTCGTGAGCGCGCCGCTCAAGCCGCTGCGGCTGCTCGCGAGGACAGCCGAACGGATCCGCGCCGGCGCCTTTCAGGAGCGCCTGCCCCTGATCGGGTCGTCGGAGACGGTCCAGCTGGCCAGTGTGATCAACGACGCTCTAGACCAGCTCGCGGCGGCCGTACAAAAGGAGTCCAAGGCGGCAAAAAAAATGAAGGAGTTCGTGTCCGCGGCATCGCATGAACTGCGCACCCCGCTGACGGCGGTGAGCGGCTTCACGGACGTGTTGCTGCGCCGCATCGGCATGTATGAAGCGGAGGCGGCGGTGATCCAAAAGTCGCTGGCCGAGGGAGAGAACCTGTCCGTGCCGGCCCTGCGCCGCGCGCTGTTGGACACGGAAAAGCTCGAGAGCGTGCGCAAGGGGATGGAGACCATCCAGCAGGAGACGGCGCGGCTGCACGCGCTGGTGCGCGATCTGTTGCAACTGGCGCGGTTGGACGAGGGACTGCAGCCGAACAGGGCGAGGGTGAATCTCGCCGAAATCGTGCGCGAACTACAGCCGCAACTCTCCGTTCTCTCTGGCGATCGTTCGATCACGTACCGTTTGGAGGACACGATGGTCGAGTGCGACAAGTCCATGGTCGGACAGATCATCTACAATCTCGTGATGAACGCCATCCAGTACACGGCATCCGGCAAGGGCCGCATCTGGGTGGAGGTGACGGGCGGGGCGGACGGCAAGGCGCGGCTGTCGGTCCGCGACAACGGGGTGGGAATCGAGGAGAATCAGTTGGGCCGCATCTTTGACCGTTTCTACCGGGCGTCCGGCGCACGGGATCGCGACCCGGGCGGGTCCGGACTCGGCCTGTCGATCGTCGCCGCGATTGCGGAGGCGCACGGCGGGACGGCGTGGGCCGAGAGCAAACCCGGCGAGGGCGCCACGATCATGGTGGAATTGTGAGACCGGAGCGGGTGTGAAAGGGGGCGACGGCTTGAAGGTGATCAGGATTGCCCCGCGGGGATACTGTTACGGCGTCGTGGACGCGATGGTCATCGCCTCGCGGGCGGCGGCGCAACCGGAGTTGCCGCGCCCGATTTATATTTTGGGCATGATCGTTCATAATCAGTATGTGGTGGACGCCTTTGCGCGCCAGGACATCATCACGCTCGACGGCGGAGACCGCGCGTCTCTGCTGGAAGAGATCGACCACGGGACGGTTATTTTCACGGCGCACGGAATTTCGCCGGAGGTGCGCGCGAAGGCGTCCGCGAAAGGATTGACCGTACTGGACGCGACGTGCCCTGACGTGACGCGCACGCACGACCTGATTCGCGGGAAGGTCGCGGCGGGGTATGAGGTCGTGTACATCGGCAAGCGGGGTCATCCGGAGCCGGAGGGGGCGGTCGGCGTCGCGCCGCATGCCGTCCATCTCGTTGAACACCCTGCGGACGTCGCCCTGCTGCCGGAGACGGTCGGGCTCGGCCGTGACGGTGCGGGACCGCGCCAGCTCATCGTGACGAATCAGACGACGATGAGCCAGTGGGATACGCGGGATCTCGTGGCCGCCGTGGTGGCGCGCTTCCCGGGGGCCGAAGTGCACAATGAGATCTGCGACGCGACGCAGGTCCGTCAGGACGCGGTGGCGCGCCAGGCGCGGGACGCCGACCTGTGCATTGTCGTGGGCGACCCGCGCAGCAACAACTCGGCCCGTCTGGCGCAGGTCGCGCAGGAGATTGCGGGGGTGCCCGCGTTTCGCGTGGCGCACGCGGGCGAGATCGATCCGCAGTGGTTGCGGGGAGCGGAGACCGTCGCGGTGACGGCGGGCGCGTCGACGCCGACGCCGGTTACGAGGGCTGTGATCTCGTTTCTCGAAGCGTTCGATCCAGAAAATCCGGAGACGTGGCTGGCGTACGCGACGGTCGACTACGACCACCTGTTGCCCACCGCGCCGCGCAACGGCGATCAGGGGGCGCGCAACGACGCGAACGAGAGCGGACGCTGAGTGTTCGAGTGGAGCCTCGGACGCAGAGCGTCCGATTGAAGCCTCGGACGCAGAGAGCATCGCGCTCGGGGGTGCGGGGAGGGGAACGGCTTGGAAGAGGCGCTGCGCACGCTGCTGTTGGGGCTTGCCCGCAACGAGGCCGCCAACGGCTGGATGAAGCGCTACGGAATGCGGTTCGGGGCGGACCGGTTTGTCGCGGGGGAGACGGTCGACGAGGCGCTAATCAAGGTGCGGATGTTGGAGCGAGAGAAACTCTACTCCACGCTGGACCATCTGGGTGAGTCTGTCGACGACGGCGCGGAGGCGGCCGCCGCGAGGGATCACTGCATGACGGCGCTCGACAAGATTGCCGGAGCGGGACTCCAGACGACACTGTCCGTCAAGTTGACGCAGTTGGGCCTCGATATTGAACCGGCCGTGTGCGTGGAAAACCTGCATGCGATTCTGGAACGCGCGCGTGGACACAGGAATTTCATCCACGTGGACATGGAGGGCTTTCGTCATTGCCAGGCCACGCTTGACATTGTCCGGGACGCGGCGGGCCAATTTGGCAATGTCGGCGCGGTGCTGCAGGCGTATCTGTACAGAAGTGCGCAGGACGCGGTCGACCTGGCGCAACGCGGCATTCCGCTGCGCATCGTCAAAGGAGCGTACAAGGAATCGCGGGATATCGCGTTTCCCGACAAGGGCGATGTGGACGCGCAATTTGTCCGGCTTGTGGAGATCAGTCTGCGCGCCGGCAACTACACGGCGATCGCCACGCACGACGAGAACCTCATCAATTGGGCGCGCGGGTTCGCCTACCGCAATGAGATTGGCCGCGACCGCTATGAATTCCAGATGCTGTACGGTATTCGCGCAGATTTGCAGCACAGCCTGGCGCGTGAAGGCTATCGCGTGAGGGTCTACGTGCCGTACGGGACGGACTGGTACGCATATTTCATGCGCCGCCTCGCGGAACGACCGGCCAACGTCGGTTTCGTGCTGCGCAGTCTCTATCCCTGACTGGCTTCCGGCGCTGTCGAATGGATTTTCGGCCATGGTTTCGCCCATTATATTGATAGTTTTTTGGAGACCTTCATGCAACCAGATTCGCTATATGATACCATTGTGACAGAATGACCGTCCGGAGGCGTGACGTCGATGATGCTGAAAGAACAGCCCACCTTGAAAGACTGCCAGCAGTTCCACCGCTGGCTCGATAAAGAGAAAGGGTTTACCGGCGATCTTCCGACGAACGTGATGCTCCTCGTGGAGGAAGTCGGCGAAGTTGCCAAGGAGGTGCGCCGCCTCCGGACGTGGAGCGCGGTTCCCGACCGGGCCGACGACATGGAGGGCGCCCGTCTGCGGCTGGAGGAGGAACTCGCCGATTGTCTTGCGTATATCGCGAAGCTCGCGAATTACGCGGACATTGATCTCGAAAGGGCGTATGTCGACAAGATGCGGGTGAACGTGACCCGCGTGTGGAAGGAATGAACTCATATTATGGGTGTTATTCGCAAGGCAGTGATCCCCGCCGCGGGATTGGGAACGCGGTTTTTGCCGGCCACCAAGGCGCAGCCGAAGGAAATGCTGCCGCTCGTGGACAAACCGGCGATTCAGTACATCGTTGAAGAGGCGGTTGCCGCGGGCATCGAAGACATCCTGATCGTCACGGGCAAGTTCAAACGGGCGATCGAGGATCACTTCGACCGATCGTTCGAGCTTGAGGCGCACCTCGAAGAAAGAGGAAAGCGGGCCGCGCTCGATGAGGTCCGTCGCATCTCGGAATTGGCGAATATTCACTATGTGCGCCAGCCCGAACAGCGGGGCCTCGGGCATGCGGTGTACATGGCGAAATCCTTCATAGGCGACGAGCCCTTCGCCGTACTGCTCGGCGACGATATCATCTACGGGCGTCCACCGGGTCTCGCGCAACTGCTGGACGTGTTCGCGCAGTGCGATACGTCGGTCGTCGGCGTGCAGGAGGTGCCGCGGGAGAATGTGTCGAGCTACGGCATTATTGCGGGATTGAGCGATGATGGGGTGCGTTACCGCGTGTCGGATCTCGTGGAAAAGCCGGCGCTGAACGAGGCGCCGTCGAATTTGGCGATCGTCGGCCGCTATGTCATAAAGCCGGATATCTTTCGCCGCATTGAGGAGACGCCGCCTGGGAAGCAAGGGGAGATTCAGTTGACGGACGCGCTGCGCAGTCAGATGCTCGCAGACGGTCTGTGCGCCTGCCGCGTGGAGGGCATGCGTTTTGACATTGGCGACAAGGTGGGTTATATCAAGGCAATTGTCGGGTTGGCATTGACAAGACCGGACATGCAGGGTGAGGTGACGCGTTACCTGCGGGAAGTCCTCGACCCGGGGCGCGCCCAGGGGATGGCATCCGCCCGCTGACGGTTGTCGCCGCGCGCACGACGGCGTGTGCTCGGCGTGCGTCGCAGAATCACCATCGGAGGGGGAGGCGCCGTGCCCGGCATTTCTTCCGCTTTTGCGGACAGGAGAAGCCTTGATCGCGTGTGGCAAGGAGTGGAGTCCCGCGCCAGACGCTCCGCAACGGCTTACGGGATGTACGTGCTCCGGCGCGGCGAGGTGGCGGGCGAGTACTACGCAGGCAGCCGCAGGACGGGGGCGAACGCCGTTCCCGTCGACCCTGCGACGCGTTTCAACGTCTACTCGGTACGCAAGGCGTACATCGGCTTTGCGACGGCTTGGGCCATTCGTCACGGTTTCCTGCGATCCGTTGACGACAGGCTTGCGCAGTATGTCGAGAGTGTACAGGAAAGCGTTCTCGGCGACACGACGATCCGGCATGTGCTGACGCACAGCCACGGACTGGACGGCGAGCCCGGAAGGGTCTTTCGCCGCTTCGCTCCGGGTCGGCAGTGGCACTACACGAATACGGGGACGCATCTCTTGGGTGAAGCGATTCTGGCCGCGACCGGGGAGAGTGTCGCGACGCTCCTCCGGCGACTCATCTTCGGGCCGCTCTCGTTTGTCGAGACCGGCTGGGAGACCGAGGAAGGGGAAGCGCTCGCGGCCGACTCCGGCTCGGGGGGAAAACGTCTGCCGCTCACGCTCGGCGATGACGGCGGGACCGGGCGCAACCTCTACGTGAGCGCCAGGGAACTGGCGCGGTTTGGCTGGCTGCACCTGTCTGGCGGGCGTCTCGCGGATGCTCCGCCCGGTGCTGCGCGAGTGGAACCGGAGGCGTTTGCGCTTGCGAGCACGCTCCAGACTCCACCCGAGTTTGCGCGGCGCCAGCCGCGTCATGGGTTTTTCTGGTGGATGCAGACGGCCGGGCCGGACCGCAGTGAGATCGGCGCGCGCGTGCCCGTGGGGTCGTACCAGATCGTGGGCATGTCCGGGTGCGTTTGTCTCGTCGTGCCGTCGCTTGACCTGGTGGCGGTGCGCGTCTACAACAGCCTCGGCGGAAATCGCCTGTCCTTTGTGCGGGACGTGAAGGACTTCGGAAATGACATTGTGAAGTGGGCCGTTTCTTCAAAATAAGCAACTTGTTCAACTGCGGGAAAGAGGAGTTCGGCGCTCGTTCGCTAACGGTAGACAGGGACGCGGGAGACCGTGCCGGATACCGGAAGGATGCGATGGGCGTTGCGTTTCCGTTCACTGATTTGGCCGCTGGTTCTGTCGTTGTTGACGGCGGGGTGCGGCTTGACCTCGGCCGTGGCGGACCCCGAAGTTCCGCAGGCGGTTGTGATGGGGGACCAGACACTGCTGTGGGGACCCGAGATCAAGGGCGCGGCGGTCGACATGATTGAGCGAAGCGTCCAGTTCTGTCACCTGACGATGTATGAACTGGGCGACCGGGACATTCTCGTCGCACTGGCGGCGGCCGCGCGACGGGGCGTGGACGTGGAAGTCGTGCTGGATGCGACGGAGCCGCACTCGCTTGCCGACGCCGTGCCGTTCCTGCACAGCCATCACATCAAGGTGCGGCTGCTCAAAGTCTCGGGCGGCATCTCGCACATCAAGTCGCTGGTGACGGAGGACGGCGCGGGCGTGCACGCGCTGCTTGGCGGGATGAACTTCGGGGCGTACAGTTGGCAGAATCACGATGCGTCCGTCTACTTTGCCCGGGCGAACGCCAGTTTCGAAGGCCTGTTCGAGCAGGACTACGCGGAGGCTGGTGCGTCTCCCGAGCAGGCGGTGGACTTTGCGCCGCCGCTGATCTATGACGGCCAGATCGAACCCGCGTTGCTCCGTGCGGTCAGCGGCGCCCGCCAGTCCATCGTGATCGAGGCGTTCGCGTTTACCAGCCGGGATCTCGTGGACGCGCTGCTGGCGGCGCAGGGGCGCGGCGTCCACGTGAGCGTGCTGCTTGACCCGCGCGAATCGTACAATCGCCGGACGGCGCGCACGCTGGTTGACGGCGGTGTGCGGGTGGACTACTATGCGCCGTACGGCGGGGAGTACCTGCATGCGAAGATCGTTTCGGTCGACCACGGCAGAGAGGTGTTTGTCGGCAGCGCAAACTTCTCCTATCACGGCTTCTCGGTGAATCACGAGGGCGACGTGGAGCTGTTCGATGCGCAGCCGTTTGCGCAGTCGATCGAGCGTGATGCCGCGGCGCAGATGGCGCGGGGGACCGCGGTGTCGACGTAGCGACTGGGACACGACTGTGGCGCGGGATGTGTTCTGCGTGTTCTCGAGTTACGACGAACGCGGGCAGCAGGGTAGCGGGCGTCGGCGTGCATGTTTGCTCGCGCCGCCAGTGTTCACAACCGGCACACGTCGACCAGACACGGGGAGCGAGGCTACGGGTGAACGGATATCCGACGGCCGACGCCGATGAACCCAACGATCGAACGGAGCAGTTCGATGCGCAGACGGACGACGCCCGGATCTGTGACGGCGACGGGGACGAGGCGTATGTATTCCCGAGTCCTGGAGAACTCGCGGAAGAAGGCATGGGCGTGCATGTGTGCTCACACTTCCAACTCTCACAACGGGTACTCGTCGATGACCCAGTCCGTTGCGAAACGTGCGAAGACGTCATGGAACGCTTGAATACGCAGGGAGGGAACGCCTGATGGCGCCACCTTTTGCGGATTCGAAGTTCCTGTCGGCCAAAGACAAACAGGCGGTCTATCGCAGTTTCGCGACCTGCCTGGAGCAACGTTCGCTCGACAAAATGGACAAGCGGGCGTACCACTTCTGCCACATGCACTGCGGGTTCATTGCCCACTACAACATCCACGGCTTTCGGACCGAGTACGGCGATGCGGAGTTTCTGCGGTTTCTGGAACATTTCTCGGAATGGGACAACCGATTCGTCGTCCCGCTCAAGGGTGGATACAGTGACCTGGGGCGCGCCTTGTACTGCTAGGCGCGCGACGAGATGCCGCGGGTGCAACAGGCGCCAACCGGGCGCAAAACATCAAAGCAGCGCTGCTACGTCAGTTGGCGGACGACCTGGGGTACCGGATCGTGCCGAAAGATGCGACAGACAGCGCCCATGACGCCGTGCTGGTGAGTGTGGATGACGGTGGACAGTTGGCGCTTTGCGTGTGCGTGTAGGGAAAGACTCCTTGTTGACGAGGACGCGAAACTGGGTAACACTAAAAGTGTGAGCGAATTCGTCAACGGAGGTCTTCAATATGATGGATAACCAGGAGGAGCAAAAAGTGAGATTTGACGCGGACAAGGTCATCGTGTTAGGTCCGGCATTTGACTTTTGGCTCAATGAAGAGGATGACATATATGACGAACTTTACGCCGAACGCGAAACCGACGCAGGGACAAGTGTATCTGATGGCCGTGAGCTTTCGCGACGGGACGGAGACAAAAAAAGTTAGGCCAGTCATCGTCGTGTCCAATGAACGTGCGACGGATATTGATGTCATCGCGGTTTCGGTAACCAGTAAACAGCCCCGATCTGAGTTCGATGTTGCCCTCGAGTATTGGCAGGAAGCCGGTTTATCGAAACCGTCCGTAGCGAGAACGTCCAAGCTCTTTTCAGTCAGTGCGGACCAATTGCAAAGACGGCTTGGGAAACTCCATGCAGTCGATCTGCAGCGTGTGATTCTGAAGTGCAGGGATGTTTTCTAAATTCAAGCGGCTTGTCGAGATCCAGACAACTGGGACGTACGTTTCGCGTGACTAGGAGTTGCGCGATCTGTGCAGCCTCCAGAAACAAGCTGAAGCAGTTTTTGACAGAGGCAAGCTGAAAGGCAAGCTGGTAACGGCCCGGAACCTGCTGACCATGGGGCTGACTAAGATGGACCCAGGAAACGAAACCGTCCGAGAAAGTCTGTCGATAAAGCGTTGAACTACCGGCGCATTCCCTTGTGTTCATTTTGAACAAAATGAGTAAAATGAATACCAAGGGAGGTTAGACCATGAAAACATTGACGGCAACAGAACTGCGGCACAAATTTGCCGAGGTGGTGGAAGGCCTCAAGGTAGAGCCGGTTCTGGTCGAGAAAAGCGGCCGACCGGTGGCGGTCATTTTGTCTTACGAGACGTTTGAACGGCTGCAGGAACTCGAGGACGCTTGGTGGGGCGAACGTGCGAAAGAGGCGGCGGTGGAGGGCCTGCTTACTGCGCAGGAGACAAAGGTCTGGATCACGGAGCACATGAATGAAACTCCGGATCACTAAAGCTGCACGAGACTTTTTGTCGGAGTTGCGGGCGAAGCAGTTCCGCCAGGTCGTGATGGCCATTCTGCAGCTCCTAACAGACCCGCATCCGCACGATTCAAAGCAGCTCAAGGGGTATCCGTATGACCGAGTGGATGTTGGCGAGTATCGCGTGGTGTACGAGGTGGAAGGGGATGAGGTCCATGTGATGCTGGTTGGCAACCGCAACGACGACGAGGTATACCGACTCCTCAAACGCCGATCATGAAACGCAGTCGATACAAATTGAAAATTGAGCATCTGCATATTTCACCGGCAGGAGCGTTGATCGTACACGTCCCCTTTCTCGGCGGCACCGACATCGGCGCCACGTGTCTGTGGTTCCGAACGCAACAGACACAGTGGTTGGTCGACGCCGGGGCTCGCTTGGACGAACAAAACCCGCGCTCCCGGACCTGGCCGTGCTCGAACGGGAGCAGGCCAAGATTGAAGCCATCTTTATCACGCACGCTCATCACGATCATATCGGCGCGCTGCCGACGGTTTCGCATCTGTACCCGGACGCGTCGGTGTTCATGACGGTGCCCACGGCGGACATCCCCCGGATCATGTTAAAAGAGAGTCGGTACAACATACCTTTCGCACAAACGGCACAACAGCGAATGGACGCTGCGAGCCCGATAGGCGACACAACAAGAACATACGTTTGCTTTTCGCTAGCATACGCGCTATGCTCCCAATATGGAAACATACGTTCGGGAGGCCGCCATGACGAATCCCATCACGCACGTCCGAGACTTCCTCCTTGCAGACACCCTGCACGAACAGATCCGGCATCACGTACGCGAGCAACGGCGGGCACTGACGCAACACGACATCACCATCCTCCAGCGCGAAGACGGCCCGCTCGACGTGCGCGTCCAGTATCGGCACGCCAACCGGCTCTATGAAGCCGTCTTCACACGCGCCATGCTCGAAGCGGAGGCGGCAGGGATGACCGAGCGATGGCCCTGATCTACGGCCTGGCCGACATGCAGAGTCTCTACGCCTCGTGTGAGGTCGCGGCGCGCTCGGAGTACACAGCCAAGCGCACGCAGTGGGAGGACGGGTCCGATCCCGCTCTCGTTGTGGCGGGCGATCCCGAGCGTCGATCTCGGCCAGCGCCCGGTAGGCTCCGAATCCATCGCCCCCAATGGCTGCATCGTCTCGTACATGATCCTCGACAAACTGGACGAGTGTCTCCTTCTTCACGTTGTCGACGGCCTGCATCCGTAGATACCCCGGCTTGCCATCCGGATGCAGGGACAAGGCCACGAGCGTCGGTGTCTTGTGGGTACCCCGTCCGCGTTTGGGCTCTTCGCCGGGTCCTCCGACATAGGCTTCATCCATCTCGGCGATGCCGGATAACCGGTGGGCCACCTCGTGCGACTGCATCGCATGGC
>JAKACX010000068.1 GCA_021821055.1 Bacillota bacterium | reverse complement strand
CGTTGGCCGCCCGGTCGTAGCGCAGGTGCGGCGCGAGTTCGACGTCCCGTTCGATCAATGGCCCGGAGCCCGTCGGCAACATCGACGACGCCGACAACGGCGGCAAAGATGGCAAAGGTGGCGAGTCCCCATTGCGGGCGGCTGCGTCGAGGTGGGCGGTTCTCTTTGACAAGAGACGGATCAGGTTGAGGAAATCGATGGGATAAAACGGGACTTCCGCAAGATGAAACAGCGTCTGCTCGCTGATTTCCCTGCGCACCGTGGTGTGGGCGGGATAGAGCAGGACCGAAGGGATGCGCAGTGCTGTTGACAGTTGTACGCAACGCCTCCTGCCAAAGGGGCAATTGCCGATTGGGCAGTGATAGATGAGCAACTGAAAGGAGCCGTCCCGAACGGTCTCTTCAAATACATTCCAGTAGCGGCTGTGGAACAGCGTGTGGCGGTCTTCCGCCGCGATGGCGGCGATGATGCGATGCATGAACGCATCGTTTCCCAACATGCCGATTCTCATGACGTCACCTCGCCCTCAGGTTCCACGGATATGTCGGTTTTGCCGCCTCGGCGGCTTACGCGCGCATTGCGCGCGTCCTGTGCAGTACGAGGACATCGTCAGCAGTCAATGCAGTCTTGCTTCCCTGCCCGATGGTCTGGATGGCGCGCAGCAGATCCGCGACGCCGTCTGGAGTGCATGGCTCTCCGTGGTCGGCCAGCAGCCGCGCGCCTTGAGTGTCCCGTCGACGTGGATGCCCGATTCGTGCGTAAAGATGGAGGCGCCGACGACGGGCTGATCGACAGGCATCTGTCTTTGCGCCATGGATGCGACGGTCTGCGCTGCCGCGAGCATGCCTGTCAGGGACAGATCGACCTGGTAGTGCAGCAGTTGGTCCGCTGCCAGCGCGACGCTTTCCATGTTCGCATTGCCGGCGCCCTCGCCGATTCCGAGCACCGTCGTGCTGACCCACTCGGCTCCGCTTTGAAGGGCGGTCAGGGTGTTGGACACCGCGAGTCCAAAGTCGTTGTGTCCGTGAAACTCCATCGGGCACTGCGGCGCGCGATGCGTCCTCGAGGCCGACGGACAGCGTGAGTCCCTTGCCGCACGCGTAGTCCACTGCAGTGAACAACTGCTCGCGCGCCGCCTGAAGCCCGCCCGGAAATTTGACGGCTGCCAGCGCCCGGGACGCCGGGATCGAAATGTGGGCGTACGACGCGCCGCACTGCACCGTTGCGTCCACATCGGCGATGCGCGCCCGATTCCAGGTGCAGACCGGGGCGCGCAACGGCAGGTCCACCAACTGGCGGAGTTGCCGCTGTTGCTCCCGTCCCATCGCCGGGACGCCGATTTCCAGCAGATCTACACCGATGCCGTCGAGGATGCGGGCGATCGCGACGCGTTCGTGCGGTTGGAAGGACACGCCAGGCGCCTGTCCGCCATCCCGCAGCGTCGTGTCGCAAAAGCGTACTCTCATGCGTTGGTCACTTCCTTTGGAGACTGTCCGGCGTTGGCCGACTGTCCGGCGTGTTGCAGCGCCACCTGGTAGAGCGCCTTTTCGATCATGCCGTACGCCATGATCGGCGTGATTCCCCTTTTTGCGAGGCGCTCCACGGGGTCGGGTCCAATCCGCAGGCAGAGCAAGTACTCGCAATCCTCGAGCAGTTTATAGACCGGCAAGAGGCGATCGACTGCCTCGGCGCAATCCGAATCGTGAGAGCAGTATTCATCCATTTTCCAGGTAGTCATAAACTGTATGTCGTCTTGTGAGACGCGATAGACCTGAAACTCCCTGGCGTGACCGAAGTGCTCGTTGACCACCCCGTCGCCCGATGTCGCCACCGCAGCGAGAAACGGTTGCAGGGTCGGCATCGCGGCCAGTGAGGAGCTGGTCACCCCGGGCCTGCTCTCGTTCACGCAGTCAAATTTGCGGTTGCAGTATTTACATTGAATGTTGCAGCGCGGGGCCACGGCAACGTGCATGCGCGCGTAAAAATGGTGCGCTTCCTGGCTGTAGCAGGGGTGGAGCTCCACGAGTGCGGACTGCGCTGCGGGAAGCGTCCTTTCGCCGGCCGCCGATGACGGGCACGCGGCGGTGTGCGCCGGGAGGCGTGAGTCAGTCGCCAATGTCGGTCCCTCCTGTCGGACAGTTTGAGTATAAAACATGATATGTAATATTATAGAACATATATCAGACTCAATTATAACATTGACAACCTGTCCAGGTCAGAATGTCCGGGAAAATCTTTGGTTAAGGCAACGGTGGTGTAAGGTAACATGACGCTAAGGTTGATTAGGATAGGGGATCAGGGCCGTGCCTGTGCTGCCTCTTCACGGAGCGTGTGGATTGGCGGGGAGATGAGTTCCCTGTGCTGGGATCGGCCTGCGCCACAGTGGGGGCAATGGCGGCTAACGAGGAGATCAAGCGGATCGCCGGCGTCGCCGGGGAGACCGGATGGACGACTGTTTTGGCTCGACATCCTGACGTGGCAGCAGCGCACCGTCTCTATCGCCAGAACGCCCGCCTGTCCGGTCTGTGGACACGCCGACGCCTCATCGCGGGGAGCGTGAACGCATGACGACCGACCGCGCCGCGTTTCTTGAACTCTGCACGGCCGAAGGCTATCTCGACTATTTTGCAATTCCGTACGATGAGACAGTCTTGCGCGGTTGTCGGGTTGCACTGTTGCGCCTGTTTGGCGCCCGCATACTCGCGCGCTCCGGGAGTGACGCAGACTGGGGGCGGACCGCGGAGGTGTACCGGACGCAATGGCTGGCTGTCTATCAAGGACTGGAGAACGAGAGCCGCACGCCGGGGCGGCGCCGTGCCGTCGACGATGACAAAGCGGCGCGGGCCCGTGGCCGATGCGCCTCATGCGGCGCGGGTGCGGCGGATGACCGCGCCCACGAGCATTCGCCCACGTGGCGTCCGCCTGCCTGTGTCTTCGGGTCGCGGTAGGAGGCCCGGTCGCGTGCGCTGCGGCAGCCGGGGCGGCTGGCACAGGCCTGTTTTCCGCGTAGCGCAGGCGGACGTCATCACATGTCTCAGAGCTTAAGCAGCGAAGCGATCGGCACGAGCAGTGTAATCACGCCGATGGCAAGTGTCACCGCCGATGTGCGCAACCGCTTGGCCAGATTCAGCACGGCGTTGATCGCGAGGAACGACACGATCGCGGCGACGAGCAGCATGAGCAGCGTCGCTCCCCAGCCGAGCTGTAGCACGGCCGCCCGTCCACCGTGGCCGATGACGACCGGTACCACGCCTGCGCCGAGCAGTGCGAGTACGTCGAGCATGAACGAGAGCCGCAGCGCCTCTTCGCCCGAGTATCCCATCCACAAAAGCGGGGTGATGGTCATCCCGCTGCGGCTCATGCCCGGCAGGGCCGCCAAGCCCTGCATGGCTCCCGTGATGATGGCCGAGACCGTGGTCACGGGCTTTTCGGGACGCTGGAGAGAGGTCGCCTCGTTCATCATCTGTTCTTTTCGTCTGGCGACAAACGCGGTAACCAGGAGAAGCAGGCCGATAATGATCATGGCAATTGATCCGCCGACAGTGCTGAACGTGTTCTGGACCGCAACATACAGGGGGATGCCCACGACGCCGGTGGCCAGTGTTCCAATAAACAGGAAACGCAGCAGGCGCGCGTTCGGTTCATCCGCGAATGGGTGCGCGAGTGCCTTGAGCACGCCCCACGCCTCGCGGCGAAAGTAGTACAGCGCCGCGAAGAATGAGCCGAAATTGGCGATCAGACCGAGGTTGTACGCGCTTTTGACGCTGAGTCCCACGGCTGCGAAGTAGAGTGTGATCATGGTCTTGCTGCTGACGGGCAGCCATTCGACGATGCCCTCGATGACGCCCGCCACGAGCGCCGGGATGAGATGCGTATGGATCACTTGCAGACCTCCAGGGGATATGTATGGGGAAAATCGGTCGCGGACGACCCTGTCCCCATAGTACACAATTTCGCAGGCGGTGAAAACCCGCGGCCGATGCAGGCAATGCTGTCCGGATGGGCTACCCGGAAGACCAGTCTGTGCCAGCCGCTGGACCATGGCTGGCCTGTGGGCGGACGTGAGACGGCGAATTTTCATCCTCCGCTCCTGGCGCGCCCACGCCGTGTGCTATCATGATTGTACCAGTCATTCCGGGGAGTGGTGTAGCATGTACACGCCGCCGTATTTTGCGATGAACGACGCGGCCAGAATCGCCGAATTCCTTCGTGCCAACAGCTTTGGCGTTCTGATCAGCTTCGCGGACGGCGAGTTGTGCGCAACGCACCTGCCCTTTCTGTACGATGCGGAGCAAAACGCGCTGTTTGCGCACATGGCCAGGGCGAATCCAGCGTGGCGCGACCTTGAAGGCCAGTCGGCGCTTGCCGTGTTCTCCGGTCCGCACGCGTATGTCTCGCCGTCCTGGTACGGTGAACCGGAATCGGTCCCGACGTGGAACTATGCCGCGGTGCATGTCTCCGGGACGTGCTCGCTGCTGGAGGATGGCGGGCAACTGGCCGCGCTGCTGCACAGGACCGTGCGTTTCTACGAGCCGGGTTCGGCGTTGTTGTCGCAGGCAGATGAGCCGTTTTATCGGGGGATGATGAAGGGGATCGTCGGGTTCCGCATCGACATCGCGCGGATTGAAGGGAAGGCCAAGCTGAGTCAGAACAAGTCTGAGGTGGTCCGCGGACGGGTGTTGGAGCACCTGGCAAAATCGAACGACGCGGGGGCGCAGGGCGTGGCCCGGCTCATGCGGGAGGAAGCGGAGTAGCGGCAGACTGTGACGCGGCGGCATGCCAAAGGTGACGGAGGGACGGTTGGCGACCCTGAGGGACGTCGGGCGACCGGGCGTGACCCGGCGTGACCCGGCGTGACCCGGCGTGACCCGGCGTGACCCGGCGTGACCCGGCCGCAAAAAAGCTAACGTGGACGTTGACATTGTCTTCCGGCCGGGAGTACCATAACCGTATAAACCTGTAGGGGTGAACCGGGATGACGACAGCACAGGATGTCATGATTCGCGATGTTGTAAGCGTTTCGCCAGACGCCAGCATCCGGGATATGCTGCTGCTCTTCGCCGATCGCAAGGTGAGCGGGGCTCCTGTGCTCGACCACGGCGCTCGGCTTGTCGGCATGGTGACCATCGGAGACCTGCTGCGGCACCTGGAGGCACATCTGCCGCATGCAATGGATGTCTTCACCTTTGTTTCTTTCTATGCCGAGAAGACTGCCCTGTCCGACCGCATAAAAGACAGCGCCGGTGAGCGCGTGCGGACGATCATGACCGCCCGCCGGCTCGTATCGGCGGGTCCTGGGACCGGGATTGACGTGATTGTCGACATCTTCGGACGGGAACGGTTCAAGAAACTGCCGGTCATCAATGAGCAAAAGGAGGTCCTGGGCGTCATCAGTCGCGGTGACCTGATCCGGTATATCGTGCAGGACATGCTGCAGCTTTAGCGGCGGCTGGTCCGGGAGACATGTTGCAGGGGTTTCTGTTGTAGTCGTTTGCCGTTACCACGGAAGGAGAAGGGATCGTAGAACCGCGGCACAGTGAAAATCAGGCTGGCGCGGCTTCATGCCCGGATTGCCAATATCCGCAACGACGAGTTGCACAAGCTGACCACCTTTCTGGCGTCAAACGATCGCGCCATCGTGATGGAGGACTTGAACGTCAAAGGCATGATGGCCAACCTCTATTTGGCGCGGGGTGGGCGACATGGGATCCGGGGAATTCCGGCGGCAACTGGAGTACAAGGCTGCCATGCGGGGCGGCCTCGGGGTCGTAGACGACCGGTTCTTCGCGTCGAGCAAACTCTGTTCCTGCGGCCACAAGATGGACGCCTTGCCGCTGTCTGTCGGGAAATGGACGTGCCCGAACGGCAGCGAGACACATGACAGGGACGTAAACGCCGCGATCCATCTCATGCAATGGGCCGCGAGTTCCGCGGTGACAGCCTGTGGAAAGGGATGCTCTGGCGCGCGTCACAAGACAAGCGTGAAGCCGATCGATTAGTCTATAGAATAGAGTCACCGGATCACCCGTTCAACGGGTGGCTTGATTTTGCCCTGTAAGAGTCTGTTCTAAGCCCGACTTTATCTCTTTTTCGCCAGCTTGATTCATCGGGCGAGACCCCACTATTGGTAATTGGAGGACCGAAAGGTTTGTTGTGGACCTTGTGTACACCGTTCACTTTGCCAGTGGTGGAATTGAGGAAGACCTGTCCCGTGTTGCCATTAAGTTTTCCTCATGTTGATCTGTAAGGATCGGTTCGCTGTAGAGGACCCAGCTTGTTATTGGCGCCGATACCTGGCAAGGGACTCTTACGATCTCTTTATTTGACGCCCTTGTTTGCGGATTTTCCACGCTTTAGTGTCGGCCCAAGCCAAAGCGGGCTGTTTGGCGAAACATTGTAGAAGCGTCACCTGGGCCAAGCAGGGGCTCAGGTGACGCTCCCCTCTACGCAGGGTAACGAGGGGGTCCGGGCTGGCCAGCCAGCATACGTGCCGCCTCCAATCGAGAATAGATGGCTCCTCGACCCCTCGTATGAAATGGATAGCCTCTCGGCATTCGATCTTCGTTGATTCTCCTGAGATTCCCGCCCGTAGTATTGTGCGGTGCCCTCCACCATGAACAGGGCTGCCTTGCCTGCGCAGGGCAGGGAACTGGAATTTCTACTTCGATTTCCGACAAAAAATAACGCCAAAATCCCACAAAAACACTTGACATTTGAAAACTACCCCAATAATCGCGGCGGAGAGCCTAACCAACTCTACCTTCGACGAAAGGGGTAGTTCACCCCGTATGTTACCACCTGTCCGCTCCCATGCCCAGTACCAATCGTGTGTCCTGGAGCAGTTGCGTACCCATTACTCAGGCGGCATCCTGGTGCTGCTCGCCAAGGACTGGACCTTCATCGAGAAGCTCTGGCTGGTGGACCTCTCGGGCACCGCATCCGTTCTGAGACGACAGTATGCCAGCCGTGGCATCCAGGCGACCGATCCGGCCGACCTCCTTCGCTCCTACCTTCTGATGTTGCAGGTGGGATGCCCCTCCGTGACGGCGTGGGTCGATGAATTGCGCCGCGTTCCGCTGTACGCCATCGTCAGTGGGTTCCTCCCGGGACATACCCCCGGCGTGGGGACCTTCTACGATTTCCTCGCGCGCCTCTGGCCTGCTGCCAGCCCTCATCTGACGGGTCGTATCAAACCCAAACGGAAGAAGAAACCCGTCAAGGGCAAGAAGGGGGAAAAAGCCCCGACCACGACGCCCAAAAAGGTGGAACGACTGGTTCAGCGGATCCTGCTCCGCCGCTCTGCCATCACCGCCTTGCCAACCGACCGTCTCATGTCCCTGTTTCGCGAATGCTTTGTGCAGGTCTCGGCCTCGCTCGGGATCTTGGGGGACGTGTCCGCTCTGTCGCTCGCCGGGGACGGAACACCGGTACGAACGGCCACCTTCCCTCGTCGCCAGCGGATCTGTGACTGTCGGGAGCAAGGCATCGACTCGTGCGCCTGTCCCCGTCTGTATTCACAACCCGACTGTGACGTCGGATGGGACAGCCATCGCAACTACCACTACTTCGGCTACCATCTCTATCGCTTCACGGCATCGGACAGCCCCTATGACCTTCCCCTCTATCCGAGGCTGGGTCGAGCGTCCCGCCATGATTCCGTGTCGCTCGTCGTAAGTATCCGAGAGTTCGAGCACTATTACCCGGATTGGTCTTGGAAACGGGTACTCCTCGATGCGGCTCATGACGCCATGCCTTTCTACCGGTACTTCGAGTCCAAGGGTACCCTTGCGTTCATTGACCTCAACAAACGCCATGCCGGAATCAAGAAGTACAAGGACGACATCGCGATCTCCGATCAAGGGGTGCCCATCTGTCGCAAGGGCCTCGCCATGAAGAACGACGGGTATGACGCCAAGCGCGCAAGACGCAAATACCGCTGTCCCCTCATGAAACAGGGAGTTTGCACGTGCGATGCCCCTTGCTCGGACTCCGCCTACGGTCGGTGCGTGTACACGTATACCCGCGACAATCCGCGCCTGTTTCCGTCGGTTGCCCGAGACAGTGAGGCGTGGAACGGGACCTACAAACGCAGAACATCCGTCGAGCGTTCCAACAAGCGGGAGAAGGTCGACTACAAGCTCGAAACTGGCAGGCATCGCAGCACAAAAATGTGGCTGATCCGGATCTTCGGGATCATGATGTGCCAGCACATGGATGCGTGGCATCACGAGATTGACATCGATCTGAAGTCGACTCTCTTGGTAGCCTGAGTCACACAAAAATCCCGGCGCAGCCACGCTGACCTTTTCAAAAAAGATTCGGGCCGTGGCTTCTTTGCCATGCCCAATTCCCTATGGAAACCAGCCAGACATACCGGGGGCACCCCATTTCCAGTAAACTCATTCCATCGTTCCTGTCCTTACCCATTTGGAGACGCCTCAATGCCGAGAGACTATATGGGCGCATAGCAATTGCTCTGTCAGATCGAAAGTCTCGTAAAGGGATCGGACAGGGGCACAACCAAACAGGCTCACCAATGACATCGAACCACCCGGACGAAGTGTTGAAGAAGGATTGAACTCCTCTGGATTCGGCCATCCTATGGACGGACAGGGGCACAGCCGGGCGGGCGAGCCGATGCGCGGCCAAACCGGATGTGCCTTACTCTTGGAGCCGAAGTCCACCACCGATCAAGTAGATCATCGCGATCAGATTCTTGGTCGGCCGGTATCCGCGCGCCTTACGCTTGGCTGCCTGGATCAGCCCGTTCATGGCCTCCAGCATCCCCGTGGTCATCCCCGTCTCAAACCAGCGTAAAATGCGATCCCGGAATGCCTTGAGTGTCTTGGCCACCGCGATCATCGGTTCTAAGCGGGAATGAGTTGCCCAGTAGGACCACAGGTCGAAGTATAAGCCAGCCATCCTCGCCGGATATCCCCAGAGTCCCTGGAAGGTGATCTTGAGCTGGTAGGCCCTGGCGGTGCGCAAATGACGCGCCGCCAGGGTCGCCAAGGTATCCTGCTGCTTTTTCGTCAGGTCCTGCTCATTCTTGAGCCAGATGTAACGTGTCTTCTTCAATTCCGGTGTCTTGACCTGCTCGGCCCGGCGGACTTCGTCGACGGC
>JAKACX010000067.1 GCA_021821055.1 Bacillota bacterium | reverse complement strand
CTGTACAGCCGCTCCTCGATTCCTGTGCTCATCCGTTCATCGCTCCCCATCCTTTGAGTCCGAGGCGAAGAAGATCCAGACGTCCGCCGGAGGCGTCGCGCAACTGCCGGAGGACCTTGCGCTGCTTATCCTTCTTGGGCGTGCCGTCCACCAGGAGCATCTGGTACGCCGCATCGTTGAGCGCCTGCGGCAACCGGTCGAACAGCAGATCAGAGTCCATGTCGCGCAGCAGGTGGTGCATTCCGCGATACTTGCGCAGATCGCGGTAAATCAGCGACGCCTGCACCGCCTGTTGATACCCGCGCAAAACCCCCGCACTGTAATTGCCCGCCGCGTGCGCCGCCATCGCTGTCTCGGCAGCAAGCCTGCCGGAAAGCATCGCCAGATTGGTGCCCTCGCGATGGACCACATTCACCATCTGCGCCGCGTCGCCGCAAATCATCCAGCCGTCTCCGGCGAGCTGCGGCAGCGAGTCAAAGCCTCCCTCGGGAATCAGGTGGCCCGAGTACTCCTTGGCCTCACCTCCTTGAATCAGCTTGCGGATCATCGGATGCTGCTTGATGCTGTCGAGGATCTCGTACGGCTTGACGCGCTGCTTTTTCAGGTCGCTCACCATCACGCCGACGCCGAGCGACAGCGTCTCCTGGTTTGTGTAGAGAAACCCGAGACCGGCCATGCCCAACGTCTCGCCAACGAATTCGATCGTGCAGCCTTCGTCGCCCTCCAGATTGAACCGGTCCTGAATCTTCTCCTTGGGCAGTTCGATGACTTCCTTGACCGCCAGCGACACCTGGTCGGGAAGCCATTCCTTGTGCACGCCGAGCGCCTTGCCAAGCAGGGAATTGATCCCGTCCGCGACAATGACGACACCCGCGCGTAAATCCCCTTCTTCGCGGTCCGTGCGCACGCCGACCACACGTCCTCCTTCGCGCAGAAAGTCGGTGACCACCGTCTCATAGATGGGCACGGCGCCCGCCTTCTCCGCCTTGCCGGCGTACCACTGGTCAAACTTCACGCGCAGACCCGTCCAGCAGTTCGGCGGCTCCTTGTAGCGCTCGTTGCGGTGCCCGAACGTCACGACGCTCTCCTTGCCAAGCACCCACATGCGCTGTTCGACAATCGTACGCTCGAGCGGGGCCTCCTTCCAGAATTCCGGAATAATATCTTCCAACTGCTTGCGATACAACACCCCGCCGAATATATTCTTCGCCCCGGGAAACTCTCCGCGTTCGATCAACGCGACCTTCAGTCCACCCGAAGCCGCGGTGTAGGCCGCCGAAATCCCCGCAGGCCCCGCGCCCACCACAATGACGTCAAAGTACGCAGCTGCCAACGCATCTCATCTCCGTTCCCCTGCCAGCGTCAAATCCGCGCCCGCCGACCCCATGTCGCTTCCGTTCTGCCTTCGCTCGCGCACCGCCCGGGTGAGCGCCGGAACCACCTCGAAGAGATCACCCACGATGCCGTAATTCGCAATCTTGAAGATCGGCGCCTGCGGATCGCGGTTGATCGCCACGATATAATCCGCGTGCTGCATGCCCACCACGTGCTGCACGGCTCCGGAAATACCGGCCGCAATGTACAGCTTGGGCCTCACGGTCGTTCCCGTCTGGCCGACCTGGTGGCTATGGTCGATCCACCCGAGATCGACCGCGGCGCGCGACGCGCCGACTACGCCGCCGAGCGCGTCGGCCAGTTCCTTTAGCACGGCGAAACCGGACGCTCCCGACAAACCGCGCCCGCCGGCCACGATGACCTCTGCGTCCTCAAGGTCCACGCCGTCTTTCGCGGCGACAAATTCAAGGACATGCGTCGCGATCTGCTGCGCATCCATCTGCGGCGCCACAGCGACGATCTCCCCGGTTCGGGTCTCATCGCGCGGCAACGCCTGAAACACCCCTGCGCGCACAGTCGCCATCTGCGGCTTGAATTGCTTGCACAGGATGGTCGCCAGCATTTTCTCCGAAAAGGCCGGCCGACTGGCCAGCAACAGCCGTTCGTCATCCACATCCAGTTGCGTCGAGTCCGCCGTGAGCCCTGTCGGCAAGTGCGTGGCGATCGCGCCCGCCAAATCCCGTCCCGTATAGGTGGCGCCCATCAGGACAATCTCCGGTTTGTACTCGCGGATCACGTGCAGGCACACCCTGCTGTACGGCCTTGTGCGATACGTCCCCAATTCGGGCGAGTCACACACGTAGACCCGGTCGGCGCCATAGCGGATCGCCTCCTCGGCGAGATCCGCAACGCCGTGCCCGATGACGAGGGCCATCAGCGGCGCCTGCAGCGTGTCCGCCAAACGCCGCGACTCACCCAGCAATTGCCACGATACCTTCTTCGCCACGCCGTCGCGGTGCTCGACAAGCACCATCACGCCCCTGTACTGCGACCAATCGGCCTCATTTTCCGGCTGTAATCCAATCATCGGTTTTCTGCGCTCGCGCGCCGTCCCGTCTGCCATAAAGCGCCTCCCGACTGTATGCGCTGTCATCCATTGCACGCCACTCGCCCGCTGTTTGTGCACGCCTTCACGTGCGTCGCCGAACAGCTTGCCCGCTCACCGCATGCAACTCACACCGACCCGCGCACCTTCTTCAGAGAAACTGTGATAAAGTCCGCCGCGCAGGCACTGCGACTCCGGACACGGCGTCCGAGGCCCTGGTCGGACCCAGCGTCCGAGGCACTAGTCGGACCCGGCGTCCGAGGCACTAGCCGGACCCGGCGTCCGAGGCACTAGTCGGACGCTGCACATACCCCTTGGCGCCTGCCCTGATTTGGATGATCACAGTTCCCTCGTGCGCATCGCCTGTCTCCCGGCAAGATTGCAATCTGTTTCACAATCCTGTCCGCACTCGCCCTGCTGAACCGCCCACCGACCCATGGCGCCATCGGCGCCGGGGGATTCGCTGTCCGGTCCCGGTCAATCTCAGACCCAGCCCAGCCGCGCCGGAAGTTCCGTCTGAAACAGCGCCGCAACCAGCCGTTCAGCCGTGGCGGCCACTCCGCCGTCCACCGGGATCATCGTGGTTTCCACCTGCCTGGGTTCCGGAACCCACGTCTTGGACACGATCGTCGGCGACCCGCGCAATCCGATCTTCGAGCGGTCGAGATCCGGGAAATCGTTCGTCGACCAGATGATCGGCTTGTAGTCCGCCGCCCGCAACAGTCCTGGAAGGCTTGCGCGGCGCGGTTTGTTCAGTTCCGCAAGCGCCGTGACCAACACCGGCAGGGTCGTCTTGACGCGCTCCACGCCGTCTTCCAGGTGCCGCTTGACGGTGAGCGTCCGCTCGTTCTCGTCCAGCGACTCCACCTCTTCGACGTATGTCAATTGGTCCATGTCGAGCCGGCACGCCACGCCCGGACCCACCTGGCCAGTATCGCCGTCGAGTGTCTGTTTCCCGGAGAACACCACATCCACTGGTCCCCATTCATCCTCCGCCTTGCGAATGGCAAGTGCCAGCACGTACGATGTTGCGAGCGTATCGGCGCCGGCAAACGCCCGATCGCTCACCAGCACGCCTTCATCCGCCCCCATCGCGATACACTGGCGAATCGCCTTGTCGGCGGACGGCGGCCCCATCGACAGGATCGTGACGCGTGCGCCCCGGTCCTCCTTGATGCGCAGCGCCTCTTCGACCCCGTGCAGATCAAAATGGTTTACAATGGCGGGTACACCCTGCCGGATCAGCGTGTTCGTCTTTGGATCGATGCGAATCTCCCTGCTGTCCGGCACCTGCTTGATCAGTGCGATAATATGCAGCACAGACTCCCTCCTCTCCTCGTTTCGGGGGATCCCCATTCACAGTATAACGCAATCCGGCGCGATTTCGAAGAGCCCCCGCTTGATCCTCTCCCTCCGTTCACCCGATGGACATGAAAATCCGCATTCATCCAGAAGGCGATCATCCGACGGCAGACGCGATCCTGCATTTTCAAGATGCCAATATTCACTGAAATCCGCCCGAACCCCGAGTTTCACCGCACGGGGAGGAGGTAGACGAAGACCATGATGAAGTGACAGGCGCTGCCTGCGAGGACAAACAGGTGCCACAGCGCATGGTGATAGGTGATCCTCTTCCAGACATAGAAGATCGTACCGACGGTGTAAAAGACGCCCCCGCCAAAGAGATAGAGCAGCCCGGCAAGAGGAAGATTATGGGCGATCGGTCCCAGCACAAGCACGACCATCCACCCGAGAAGCAGGTATCCCACGGTAGACAGAACCATGAACCTCTTCACGAAAAAGACCTTGAAGACAACGCCCGCGAGCGCGATTCCCCACACGGTCCAGAAGAGCGCAAACCCTTCCCAACCCCTCACGACCATGAGGAGGATCGGCGTATAGGTACCCGCAATGAACAGGTAAATCGCCGCATGATCGAGAATCTCGAAGACATTCTTCGCCCGTCCCTGCGGAAGGCTGTGCAGGAGGGTGGAACACGTGTACAGGAGCAGCATGGTAGACCCGAACACGGCAAAGCTCACCACGTCCCACACGGTTCCGCGCGAGACGGAATAAACGATCAGCAGGATCAGCGCAACGACGCTGAACCCGACGCCCAGCGCGTGGCTCGCGGCGTTGGCGTATTCCTGTTTGCGCGTGAACACGTGCACAGTCTGCATAGGGGCCTCCGTGATCCGCTTGACGTGTGGGAGCGGCACTGTCAACGCGCCAGAGGGTAGTAGCTCTGTGAGTTCACCAGCAGATGCGTGCGCTGGAAGTTAGATGTATTCCCAAAGAATTGGTTCGTGATCATCGCATTCACCGTCACGGCGCCGCCGTCGGCCCACGTGGGGTCGATGGGAATCCAGGCGGATCCGGTCCACACCTGAATCCAGGCGTGCGAGTCCTGCGGGTTGGCGTCGGACGCGGGCGGCGCCGTCCACGCCGGATTTGCGTAGCCGCCGAGCAGTTGCGTCGGCAATCCGATCGACTGCAGCAGCGACGCCGCCAGGGTCGCGTAATCCTGGCAGATCCCGCTCCCGGCATTCCAGGCGGCCAGGTTTTCCTGGTACTTGTAGTTTGGCAATGAGCCGTTTGGCCCCGCCTGGACCTCCTTCGTGTCGTACACGAGCGCTTCACTGGCGTAATTGCTGATCGCTTGGACCGCGGTCTGCAAGGACGGCGAATTCTCCAGCAGGGTGGCCGCCGTGTGCGCAAAGCGCGGGCTCATGTTGTAATCCCCTTGCGAGGACGGCAACAGGGAACGCGCCAAGACGTCCGGCGGAGCACCCGCAACATTGACAGTGTAGGAACTCGACGGCACCGCCAGCGAAAACGATCCGTTGGCACTCCCGGCGGCGATACGGGTGAGTGTCTGCAAATAATCGGGAAACAATACGACCTGAACCTGGCCGCCAAACGGCGACCGGAGAAGCCCGCTGAAGCGGCCGTTGACCACCGGCAGGCGGAAGTCCCATACGGTCTGTCCCTGTCCGGTCTGCGGCAACAGCAGCACCGTGACGCTGCCGATGTTGCGGGTGGTCGATCCCGAGACGGGCAACCAGTCCCCGACGGCCGGGGAGGGAGAATAGGTGACTCCGGAATGCGTGACAGTCTGCGCCGCCGCCATCCCGGCTGGCAGGGGCAGGACGCCCGTCAGCGTCGCCGGGACCGCGAACGGCTGCGCGCCCAGTTGCTTATACCCCACCGTAACGACAAGCGGCTCGCTGTACTTCCCGCCGTACTCCGCCTGCACCGTGTAGACTCCCGGTCTGGTCGCGACAAAATCCGCCTTTGCCGTCTGGTTCCCGCCACTTGTCCAGACCGCATGGCCCGGCGTGATGGTGGCGTCAGGACTGTTGACGAACCACTTGGCGCCCGTCGTCGGCACGCTTGACGTGTTGCGAAACGCGAACAGGTAGAGCGTCTGCCCGGGCGCGGCGTTCAGCAGCGGGGTGCCCGCAGCGCCTGTGGCCGGGTTGTTCGTCTGTGCCGACAAGTAAAAGCGCGCACTTGCCCGCGACCACCACGCGCTGTCTGGAGCAGCGGCGTTCTGCAGGCCGATCTGCGGCACTGTCTGGCCGTCAATCGTGAGTTGCCCGCCGCTGTTCGCGACGGACACCAGCGGAATCTGCCCCGGCAACAGGCTCGCGACCGTACCGCCGCCTGATGTCGACGAACCGCTCCCGGCGCTCGAACTGCCGCCTGCCCCCGCACTGGCGGCCCCACCGGAAGACCCGGTCGGGTTGTTCCCGCCGCCCGTCGTGGACGTCCCGGCGGTCGTGCCCGCTCCGCCCGCCGAAAGCCCGACCGACACGCCGATGGAGTCGCCCGTTTTCGCGGTGGAACCATCCCCACCGACGGTGGATGGACCGCTCGATCGGTGCACGAGCAGATTCCACACGCGCCCATCCCAAGACGAGTGGATATCCGCAGTCTTCAAGACGCGACTGACGTACCAGATCGGCATGTACGTCGTGTTCACGCCGGATAAAGGGTCGCGCGCCACCATGCTGGGCACATTGGCGACGCGCACTCCGGCGACGTAGATCCCCGCGGCGTTGTCCACCCGGACTTTCGCCAGGGCCGACGGACCAGCCTGCAACGCAACGCGCCACTGCCTCCGCGCCCCATTCCACGCGTTCGGAACGCCGAGTTGACGCAGTGCTTTCATGACATACCAGATCGGCATGTACGTTGTGCCGCCGCGCACGAAACTGTACGGATTGTAGAGGGTCGATCCATTGACACTGATCTCGCGTTTTTGCATGCCTGACTCGATTGTCGCGGCGCGGGCAAGAGGAAGCCCAAACGTGGTGAACGCCAACAGGGCCGCTGCGCACGCGGCAACAAAGTTCCGGTGTTTCATGGCGCCTCCCGTGCCGGGATGTGTTTTCCCGGACTTGGTCCGATCGTTCTTCAAACCTATCATACCCCTTGGGGGGACTCAAGCCAAGTGTTATTTATCGGTTATGTCATATGCGAAATTGCATTGGAGTAAGATACGCCCTTTTCGCATGCCGGGCGGGGACGGGCAGGCTGACGCCGCGACTTGCGCGCGCGATTCCTCGTACAGTGCACTGTGAATCTTGCGAGGGGGAGTAGACATGGTCATCATTGCACATCATTTTGGCATGCTTGTCGCTGCGTGGGTCGCCCTCGGACTCCTCGGGCTGTCCATTCTGACACAACTCGCCGTCAGTCTCCAGGGAGGCACGAAGATCGGCGCGATGACCGACACAGTCACGCGCCCGGTCCTGATGAGCGCCGTCCCGCTGATTGTCCTGTCATGGCTCACAGTGATCGATCCGACGCACATCATCGCCATGTTCTGGTACTACCTTGCGAGCGTCCTGATCGCTGTCCGTTCCCTGCTTGAGATCTTCCAGGCGTTGAAGCGCTGACGGTACGGGGCGCCGCGCCGCGAGGACGGCGGCCCGGCGGCTCGGCGGCTCGGCGGCGTCCAATCCGGCGGATCCCCGCTCACTGTCGCAGGAACCCACCAACGCGGGGGCGTTTGGAGCCCTTGCGCCGTGACGTGGAGCGGCAATCACTGCCGAAACGGCGCTTGCACCACCCAGTCATTTGTAGCGCATGGCAACAATGTGTTGTTGCAGCTCATGCGCCCATGTTATTCCGAGGAGAGTACCTCAATCTGAGAATGGCAGGCCGTCCAGGATGCCGCGCCCGGGCATGGCATGCGGTCCTCCCTGCACACAATAAGCACTGAAATTGGCGCTTATGCCACCTCCGTCCATGCCATCTGCAGTCTGTGTGCTGGTGAACCACATCTCCCGCATCCGCTGATCAGGGTGATTTTCCTGGCGCACTATAATCAAATGTGTTGCCTTCTGCCTTCTGCCTCACCCTGCCTCGCCCTGCCCTGCCCGTCTCCCGCTTGTGTTTGCGGCGTCGTTGTGGCATCGTTCAGATGCGGCGACGGCGTGTTGCCGCCCATGCAGTTCACGGAGCGAGGCACCGCACGATGGATGAGACGCGTACATCCAGAAGATTTTCTCCCTATATACACTTTGACCGCGGCGAGTGGGCAGCGCTGCGTGAATCCTCGACGCTCGTCCTGTCGGAAACGGAACTCTCAGCGCTGCGCGGGCTGAACGAGCCCGTGTCGCTGGACGAAGTCTCGCAGATCTACCTGCCGCTGGCGCGCCTGCTGCACCTCTACGTCGTGGCGGCGCAGCAACTTTTTGAAGCCACCCACGTATTCCTCGGGACGGCGGCTCACAAGGTGCCGTACATCATTGGTATTGCGGGCAGCGTGGCCGTTGGCAAGAGCACGACCGCGCGCATCATCCAGGCGTTGCTGGAACGCGGTCCCGGAACGCCGCACGTCGATCTCGTGACGACAGACGGATTTCTGTATCCGAACCTGGTTCTTAAACAGCGCGGAATCATGGAGCGCAAAGGCTTCCCGGAGAGTTACGACATCAAGCGCCTGATCCAGTTTCTGTCCGACGTGAAATCTGGCCGCCCCGAGGTCGTGGCGCCCGTCTACTCGCATCTCGAATACGATATTCAGCCAGACGAGCGCCTTATCATCCGACAGCCCGACATCGTGATCCTGGAAGGCCTGAACGTTTTGCAGTCGGGTACGCCGCAAAGCACGGGGCAGATTCCGCCCGTGTTCGTGTCGGACTTCTTTGATTTCTCCATTTATGTTGACGCGCCGGAGCGCCATGCCCGACGCTGGTACATCGAACGGTTCCAGACCCTGCGCGTTACCGCCTTTCGCAAGGAGCAGTCCTACTTCAGGCGTTACGCTCGCCTCACGCCGGAGGAGGCAGTCGTCGTGGCGAGCGACATCTGGGATCGGATCAATGGTCCCAACCTGCGGGAGAATATCGCACCGACGCGCAACCGCGCCGACCTCATCCTGGTAAAGGGCGAATACCACGCCGTGCAGGGCGTCAGCCTGCGCAAACTGTGACAGGCTCGACCATGTAGCGAAAGCGATTGCGATGAACATCTCGACAAATTTTGTTTCGGTGGCCTGAAACCTTTCCTGTTTTTCTTCGTCTTACAAAGAGTACAGGATTGCACGCCGACCGAAATCCATTCGGAGCGTGTCAAGCGCGGGGGCCGGGACTCCCGTCCTCCGGCCCCGCGCGGCAATCCGCACCGCCTCCGCTACCCTCCGCTACCCTCCGTCGTCGCCCGCCACCCTCCGTCACCCTCCGTCACCCTCCGTCACCCTCCGTCACCCTCCGTCACCCTCCGTCACCCTCCGTCACCCTCCGTCACCCTCCGTCACCCTCCGTCACCCTCCGTCACCCTCC
>JAKACX010000017.1 GCA_021821055.1 Bacillota bacterium | reverse complement strand
AGGTGTCGCGCGCGTAGCCGTAGCATCCGAGATGGTCGGGCCGCAGAGAGTCCACGTCAATGTAAAGGATTTTCATCGCTCACTTCTCCTGTCGCGAAATGGTCTGCCCGATAAATGGTCTCGCGCCAGCCTTCATTCCACCGCCGGCTTGACGTGCGACCGTGGCGCAGGCGAGCAATGGAGTGAAGACTCGCCGCGTCACCCGTGTCCCTTTGCTCGTCGCGACTCGTGCGGCGCAGCCGCCCTGCCGACGAAGCATGACAGGTGAGCTTGGGGGACGGCCCGTGTGACGTGCCGTCGCGAGTTGTGCGGCACAGCCGCGCTGTTTGAGCAGGGCACAGCATATGGGCCAGCCCCGGGCACAGACCCAACGTCAGGCACAGACCTGCTTTCCGAGTAGATAGTTTCATGATATAACCCAATAGACTGTGAGAGAATGCATGAAAGCGAATCACTTGGATGTTTCATTCCTGACTTTGCGAGGGAGACCAGCCTGAGATGTTTGAAGTCAAGGGAGTGTATCACGACGTCGCTCCAACCTGGAACATCGGCAAGTCAAGGGGACTGGACACGCTGGTGTACGTCACGGACGGACAGGTGAACTACCAGGCAGACGGGAAGGACGTCATTCTGGGTGCGGGGGAACTGTTCTTCATCCCGTCCCGGGTCCTCCGTTCATGGGCCAACTGCACGGGCGTCCCGCACAAAAAGTACACAGTCGTCTTCTCCCCTGCGCAAGCGGCGGACGACCCCGTCGCACCGGGGACATACGGCATGAACGAGACGTTTCGCCTCACCCCGCGGAGCACCGCCTACTTTGAACAACGGCTGGCCTACATGTTTGTCCAGTGGTTGGGAAAGCGCGTTCATTATGGACCAATCACGAGTCACATCCTGGCGGAACTCCTGATGCTGACCGCCCAGGAACGCGCCGCCCACCACGCCTCGCCGTCGAAGGAACGCGTTGTACGGAAAATGCAGGACCACATCCTGTATCACTTTCGCGACGCGATCACGCTGGAGGAACTGGCGGAGATCGGGGGCGTCAGTCCAAACTACGTGACGATACTCTTTCGCGAGGTGACCGGGACAACGCCGATTCAATACGTGCACCAGGTTCGGATCAACACGGCCCTCCACCTCTTTGACAACACCCAGATGACCGTCAGGGAGGTGGCCGAGTACCTCGGTTACTGTGATCAGTCCCATTTCAACCGCGTGTTCAAAAAATGGATGGGCGCGGCGCCCACGCGCGTGCAGCGCTGAGACCGGCGCCCGCCGCTGCACGCGCAAACGGACGCCCCGCCGTCTCGTGTCATCCGGAGACGCCCGCAGACAGGCCGATGATCTCCTCCGCGGCGACTTCGCGCTGCAGACGGTCCGACAGGTAGATCCCCTCGCTGATCAGCATCGTCTCGAGCGCCAGTTCCGCCGTGGGCAGCAGCGGAACCCGTCCCTGCAGCGCGGCGATCCAGTGATGTTGCGACGAGTCGTACGCATCCGCATCCTCTTCCAGTTGATGCCGCCTGTACTCCGCCCCTCCCAGTTGGAAGGTGGCGTCCATGTCAATGCCGCTGGTGGTCGAATGAAATGTGAAGGGCAAGCGCACGTCGTTGACTTGCGACGGAAACCGGACGCCCCCCTTGTTGCCCACAAGGCTGCTGCCCTCCGATCCTCCCAGGTGAATGGACCACGCTTCAATGATGTCCATCGTGATCCCGCCTGCGAACCGCACAAACCCGACGCCGAGTTCCTCCACGTCAAATCCGCCTATGGCCCTGCGCGATTCATCCATGTCCATTTCCTGGTACGTCTTGCCCGTGACAGACTTGATCTCCGGCCGTCCCAGCAGATAGAGGAGTTGGGAGATGCGATAGACGCCCATGTCAATCAGCGCCCCGCCCCCTGCGATCCGTTTGCTGTTGAAGTCCTTTGTCCCGTAGCCGTCGACGAACGGACGCCCACGCCGCCGAAAACCCGCCGAGCGCGCGTGATACAGCCGCCCGAGTTGCCCGTCGTCGATCAGGGCTTTCGCCGCGCGGGTCTCAACCGAGTACAAAAAACTCAGTTGAATATGCAACTGCCTGCCTGACTCCCGCGCAGCGTCCACCATCCGTTTCCCGTCGGCGTACGACCCTGCGATCGGTTTCTCACAATAGACGTGCTTCCCGGACTGCAGCGCCCGGATCGTCATGGGGGCATGCAGGTGATTGTGCAGGCAGACGTCAACGGCGTCCAGGTCATCGCGCCGCAGCAACTCGTCGACGCTCGTATACCTGTCCGCAATCCCGTATTTCTCCCCCACCCGCTGCAGTTCAGCCTCATCCAAGTCGCAGATCGCGACCACGTCCGCGCCGCTGATCTGCGCATAACTGTCCAGGTGGGCCTTCCCGATGATTCCGACGCCAATGACGCCAATCCGCACCTTATCCATTCGCCGCCGCACCTCCGACGCCGTCTGCCCGCAGGCTGTTCCAGACATTGCGGGCGGATGCAAGCTGCCACTCCACCTGGCTGTACTCGTTCGTCCCCGAGTGATGCTCGATCCCGATGTGACCCGCATAGCCGGCGTCCCGCACAATGCGCAGCTTGTCGGCGCACGCGGGGATGACCCACGCGGCGAGGTGGGTGTGGAAGGCGTAGGGCGCGCACAGCCGGTCGCCGTTTTCCTTGTCGACGTCCCAGTTTTCAAAGTGCAGCAGGATGCCGAACGCGGGGTGATCGACCGCCTCGTAAAGCCTCCGGATATTGTCCGGAACGCGCGAGGCTCCCCAGTGATTTTCCGGCCCGACCGCGAATCCCCTTTCATGGCCGAACTGCGCGTATTCGCGGTATCGCTGCACGGTATATGCAAACTGTTCGTCGGTCATCTCCAGTTCCCGTCCGCCCATGTCGATGCGCACCGTGCGGGCGCCGAGGATTTCCGCCGCACGCAGATTGCGTTTGGCATTCTCGTACAGGCGATCCCTGACCTCGGCGTCGCCGTTCCAGACCTCGGCGCCGTCGACGCACAGATTCGCCAGGTACAGACCGCGCTCGTCGAGAGCGTCTCTGACCTTATGCAGGTAGTCTTCCTCGTAACTTGCCAACATGATGTTCCAGATATCGGCTGCCTGAAGATGGTAACGGTACTTGACACTCTCCAGGTACCCGAAGATGTCCATTCCGCCTGCCTTGAACAAACCGTGAAACGAATACGAAGCAACGGTGAATTCCACGCCGCGTCCTCCCCAGTTCAAATTCGTCCCCGGCCGGACCTGCGACCACCACAACGCCCACAGAGCGGGGATCACAGGCCTGATCAGTTTACTTGCGGACTGGTTCGATTATATTTGCGCTGCGCGGCGGGGGACATAGACAGAATATCAATGGCTGTACATTTCATCATGTGAATTCGCACACAGCAGCGCGGTCGCGTCAACCGGGGAAGCCCGTCGAGGACTGACGGACAATGAGTTCGGTCTGCAGTTCGGCCGGGGCAAAGCCGCGTTCGCCCTTCAACATGCGAAGCAACGTTTTCGCCGCCGTTACGCCCAGGTCATACATGGGCTGGCGCACCGTCGACAGCGACGGCGTGACATAGTTTGCGAGGCGGATGTCGTCAAAACCGACGATCGCAACGTCCTGCGGAACGCGAACGCCAAGTTCGCCGAAAGCGCGCAACGCCCCGATCGCCATCTCGTCATTCGCGGCAAATATCGCCTGCGGCATGCGCCCGTTCTCAGCCATTCGCCGGGCGATGTCGTACCCGCTGCCTTCCGTGAATGTCCCATGGTAGATCATGCGCTCGTCCACCTGTCGGCCGAGACTGGCGTGCGCATCGACGTAGCCGTCATGGCGCAGGCGTCCGTGATAGGAATCCGCCGGTCCGCTGATGAAGGCCACCTCCGGGTATCCCAGATCCATCAGGTGCCGGGTGGCGCGCCGCGCGCCTGTCCGATGGTCGCACATCACAGGGTAGACATGTTCCAGGTGGATCGATCTGTCGAGCACGACGATGGGCATGGATTCACTGGCCACCGTCTGAAGGACCTCCTCGTCGATATTGGAATTCAGAATGATGGCCCCGTCGACGCGCTTCTCGAGCAAAAACCGGCGCAGGGCGCTGTCGTCCTTGCCTGAACTGCTGACGATCGGCATGAAATCGGATACATGCACCGCATCCTCGATTCCCCGCACGAGTTCCGAGAAGAACGGCCCTCCCAGCGAGTGCAGCAAGATGGCGATCATGCCGGTCCGTCGGGTCTTCAAATCGCGGGCAATGCCATTTGGCCGATAACCCAGTTCCTCGGCCGCCTGCGCGATGCGGCGCCGCGTCTCTTCTTTCACGCGCGGGTCCTGGCGCAACGCGATCGACGCCGTGGACACCGACACGCCAGCGCGCTCCGCCACGTCCTTCAAACAAGGCACCATACCATTCCCACCATGTAGTTCGAATCGTTTCGACACTTGATTTTACGTCCAATCTCCGCCGCGTGTCAATTGTGATTGACGAACGGCGTCATCCGTGGCATGTTGATGGTAGGCCACGCGGCCATTCCCTCAGGGGCTTCTGTGTCGGTCCCCGTGAGAAGAAGGTGCGATCATGGAACCCACTTCGAACAAGCGGCATCCCGGGGACGAAGCGGCAGGCGGTTCCCGCAGGGCAGCCAGGTCCGCACGGAGAGGCAGGCGGACAGCGGCCGACGGTCGACGCGGGCGCACCCTGACCGCGCACTCCAGGAACGCGGCACACATCGGCGTCTCCCTGGCGATCGCATCCGCCATGTCACTCCTCCCGGCGGACGCGGCCCATGCGCAGACCGGACCATCGGAAAGTGGGCTTGCCGCCTTCGACAGCGGCGCCTGGGTGGTGCCTGCACAGGCGCCGGACGAAGAGACCGTCTTTCTCGCGCTGCGTCCGGCTGGTGAGGCCGAGTCCGGGCGCGTCTCCAACCTCATGGTCGTGAATCTGTTCCAACTTGCGCCCCCTTCACGTCACCAGTCCGATGTGTTTGCCCAATTGACGGCGCGCGTGACGTTCAACGACGCGGGGACGGCGGCGTTTTCCTTCAATGACAGGCAAAACGGAACCGGCGTTTGCCACATCACACTTGGCGTCCATCACATCTTCGTTACGCTCGATCACACGCGCTACGGCGTGCTTGGGCCGTCCATCCTCCAGGGCAGCGAGTCGTTCTCCCGGTCGAATCCGGGGCAGTCTTTCATCGGGGCTCACGTCAAACTGGAGCGCCTTTCGCCGCCGCCGACACGCGAACCTGCTTCGCGGTATGGCGGAGACTGGGTGTGGAAAAGCGAACAGTACCGCCCGCGCATCCTCGGCGGCCTGGACTTGACGCTCTCCTTTTCCGGACCGAGGGCGGCTCATTTTTCACTCTGGCAGACAAGTCCGTTTGCCAGTCAGACAGCGCATATCGGGGCGAATCTCAGCTTCTCGTCCGACGGCGTGGCGCGCTTCTCGTGGAGCGACAGCGCATGGGGGGACCGTGGAGTCGGTGTCCTGCGGCTCTCGGGCGACCAGATTGTCCTGACCCTGAAGCGCACACACGGAAGGCGGGCCGCATACGGCATTTTCCCCGGCAGCTACGTGTTTGTTTGACGTCCCGCTGGCAAAAAGGACATCTCTCTCCTGTGTTACAATAGCGGCACGGCACGACCGCGACCGCCGCACATCTGCGGTGCGCGCATCAGGAGAAAGGCGTGAAGCGCAGGATGCTCCGAAATGTCTGTAAAGGAAAGCTTCACCGGGCGACCGTAACGGAGGCCCGTCTGGACTATGTCGGAAGCATCACGATTGACCGCGATCTGATGGACGCGGCGGACATCCGGCCATACGAGATGGTGCAGGTCACGAATGTGGCAAACGCCGCGCTGTGGCGCACCTACGCGATACCAGGCGACCGCGGGGCCGGCACGATCTGTCTGAACGGTCCACCCGCGAGACTGTTTCAGCCGACCGATCTTGTCATCATCCTTTCACTCGCCTGGGTTACGGATGAAGAATACGCTCATCTGACTTCCCACGTCGTGCACATGGATGAGCACAACAGGGTTGTACGCATCGAGTCGCACCGTCTCTCCGAGTTGCAGGAAGAGTCACCCGACTGATTCGGAAAGCGCGACAGACAGGGCGCCGGTCTCATGGGCGGCGCCCTGTCTGTCGCGCTTGGCGTCCGGTCCTGTCACATATCGTCCGTGGCGCGCAAGAATTCCTCCAGATCGGCGAGGGCCACAGCGGTCGCGCTGCGCCAGAAATCCGGCTGCCTCAAGTCGGCGCGCAGGTGTTTTTGCGCCAGATCCTCCACCGTCATGGACCCGGTATCACGCAGGAGGTCCACGTAGCGGGCCGCGAATGGGGCGCCCTGGCGTTTGCCCTCCGCATACACGCCCGCGCTGAACAAGTAGCCAAACGTGTAGGGAAAATTGTAAAATGGTGGATTTGTAATGTAGAAGTGCAGCTTGGAGGCCCAGAACTCGGGATGGTATTCACCGAGCGCCCCGCGATACGATTCCTGCTGCGCGTGCAACATCATGGCATTGAGCTCTTCCACGCTGAGCATGCCCTGCCGCCTCTTTTCATAAAAGGCGCTCTCGAACGCAAACCGTGCATGGATATCCATGAGAAACGCCACAGAGCGCCGCAACTTGTCGTCCAGCATCGCGATGCGCGACCCGGAGCCTTGTGTCTGCGCCAGCGCAGCCGACGACACGATCAGTTCGGCCAGCGTGCTCGCCGTTTCCGCCACGTTCATCGCATACTGCTGCGCGAGATAGGGCATCCCTTCCATCACGTGCTGGTGGTAGGCGTGGCCAATTTCGTGCGCGAGTGTCGAAACCGAACTCGGAACACCCGCATAGGTGAGAAAAATGCGCGTCTGCCCGGAAACCGGCAGGGACGTGCAGAATCCCCCCGGCCGCTTGCCAGGACGGTCCTCGGCCTCAATCCACGCCCGTTCAAAGCACTGATGGGCGAACGCGGCCATATCTTCGCTGAAACTGGCGAAGTGCTTCACAATAAAGTCGCGCGCTTCTTCATAGGTTACGTTCTTCGCAACCGCGTCCGTTGTGAGCGGCGCCTCGACGTCGTGCCAACTGAGCCTGTCGACTCCGATCAGGCGCGCCTTGCGCTCAAGGTATCGCACGAGCGCTGCCTTGCTCTCGTCCACCGCCTGCCACATGGCGTCGAGCGTCTCCCGTGACATCCGGTTGCGGCGCAACGGCTCTTGCAACACGTCCTCCCAGCCGCGGTGGCCGTAGACGTGCAACCGGAACCCACCGATGTGATTCAGCGCGAGCGAGCACAGTTGCGCTTCATCGGACCACGACTGGGTCCACGCGCGAAAAACCGCTTCGCGTCGCGAACGGTCCGGACTGTCCAGTTCATTGTCCGCCTGGCCAACGGACAGGACGGTCTTCTCTCCGTTTTCTTCCACGGTGATTTTCATGCGTCCCACGACGGCGTCGCGCAGGTTCTCCCACGCGTGGTACCCGTCAATCGCCAGATCAGTGATCAGGATTTCCCGGTCGGCGTCGAGTTTCTCCAGTGCGATCTGCCTCGCTTCATGCAACGCGAACGCAATCGGCGCCATGTCCGGCAGGGCCCTGAGTTCCATCCACGACGGCTCGTCAAGCTTCGCCAGCAGGCCTTCGAGCAACGTCCACGCGGTCTCGTCAAGCGCCGACAGTTCATTGACGCGGCCGTTCCACTGGTCCGCCAGCTTGTCATCCACGTCCTGCGCCTGGAGACAGCCTACAAATGACGTTGCTTCTGCCAGACGGGCCGAGATGTTTTCCGCGGCCAGGATGAACCCCGCCAATGCGTGGGAAGCGTCGGCGGCGCCCCCCGCCGCCCTCAGTTGCGGCAGCAGTTCGTTCAGGTCCTCCTGCAGCGCCTGGACAGTCGCCCGCAGTTTGTCCGACTTGCTGCCTCCCGGGAAAAGGGATTCCAAGTCCCAAGTCTGTCTCAATGTCGCGCTCATGCAACTCCCCCTTTCTGTACAGACTTACTATACAACATTTGGACGCGGGACAGAGGATGCTGACAATTGCCGTTTCGCATAGTATAGTGGACAAGGGATCCGGCCAAGGCGGACGATCGCCCGGCTGCGCTCCATGATCGAACCGAACAGAACGTCTGGCGCGGAGGGGGAAGAAATCTGTGGGACCTGGGCACCATGTGATTCGCTATGTCATTCTCGCAGTTGTGATTATTGGCGCCATCATCTATTTTGCGATGCGCAAGAAGAAAAAATAGTCGCGGTCTGACGGCCTGATGTTGTCTGTGCGGACTGGGCCATACGTTCGACGGGCATGCTGCGCTCTATCAAGCGGATGTGTGACAGAATGGACGCCGCACTCCGGTTGGGGATATGTGATATGCGAAGCGTACACGTGCGGACATGATCACATGTCCCTCAGCCGGCTTGCCAGAGTCCGTACTCATGGAAGCGCGCTCACGCAAACCAAGCGAGGTACATGCCTTGACCGAAGAACACCGCACGGCGCACAATACCTGGAAACTGCGTTCGATGTATTTGTTGTATTTCGCCAGTCTCGGCTCCTTGATGCCATATCTTCCACTCCTGTTTGCCAGCCGGGGTTTCTCCCCGATTGTCATCGGACTGCTCTTGAGTGTCAATCCGCTCGTGGGGGCCATCCTGCCGCCCCTCTGGGGCCGCTTGGCCGACCGAACCGGGGTGACGATCCCATGGCTGCGCATCCAGTTTGTCGCCCTGCCGATACTCGTCTTCCTGCTGTACCGCACGAACGCCATCGGATTCGCCGTGGCGCTGCTCGTGCTGATCTCCCTGTTCCTGACCGGCGCCATACCGCTGTGCGACCACCTGACGCTGGAATTTGCCCAGCGCGACAAGATTGATTATGCACGCGTCCGCGTGTTTGGGTCGCTCGGGTTTTCCGCGGCGAACCTGTCCATCAGCCTGTTTCTCCGCTACCACGCGATCAACAGTCTCTACCTGTTCTACGTGCCTTTTGTGACCATGACGTTCATGGTCAGTTGGCTGATCCGCGATCCCTCGGCCAGGGATCAGGCGCCCATGCGCGCATCGCAGGACTCTGCGCAGCTCGCCTCGCCGCCGTCCGGCGCGGGGCAACGTGACGCGGCGCGACCCGGATCGACCTCGCCGGGGGACGGCGCCGTGGAAAACGCCGCGCAGCCGTCGACGCCGCGGGCGCGGCTCGTGCTGTTCTTCTGCGGCATATTTGCGCTGTCGCTCACGATGCCGGTCTTCTATTCATTCTTTCCACTGTACATCCACGACCTGCACTTCCCTACATCGATCATACCGATCGCCTATACGCTGTCCTCCGGAAGCGAACTGCTCACCATGCCGTTCGCAAGCCGGGTATTCGCCAAAATCGGCGCCCGCGGAATGCTCGTGGCATCCGGCCTGGCGTACGCTGTGCGCTGGATCGTGGTTGGACTCGCACCGTCGGACTTCGCGGTCATCGGTATCCAGGTCGTGCACGGAATCGCGTTTGGCTTCTTCTACACGGCAACGGTCATGTATCTCCGCCAAGCGGTCCCGCCGAAGTGGAGGGCAACCGCCCAGGGCGCCTTCGCCGGTACGACCGCCCTAGGAAATGTGGTGGGCAACACGGCGGGCGGCGCACTCTACAGCCTGCTGACGCCACATGTCTTCTTCTTCATGGAGGCGGGCATCGCTCTGTTCGCCGCGCTGTTTTTCACCGTGGTGCGCCTTCGCCCGCGCAAGACCCCGACCCGGCTGGCTCACTGAATGAAGTGTACAGGCGTCTTGCCAAACTGGCGCATGATGTCTCCCGCCAACAGCCCTCCCGCCAGCGCGTGGCCCGCCGTGTTCGGATGCCAGCCGTCTGCCATGTAGGGCACGTACGTCTGGTGGTGGACCCGGATATACCCCTTCATCTGGTCGAATACGTCGAACACGTAGACGTTGGGACTGTGGAAACTGCGGGCCACCTGCACCTCGTTGTTCAGGTACATCGGTTCAATCGTCTTGTACTGCGTATAGGATGCCCGCGTGACCGGAGGTGTCACGATAAACACCACCATGTGACGCGCGAGCGCCATTTGGATCTGCTCGTGAATCGTAGCCCGAAACGAACTGACGGGCGTTTTGTGGTGCGCGTCGTCGAGAATGCCCCAGGAGATGACCACGATCTGCGGTTTTACGGTGTTCAGCCAGTCCGTATAGTCACCGGGCATGATCTTGCCCGCCCAGTCGCCAGCCTGAGCCCGGCTCACGACCACGTAGTGGTTGCCCGATTGCGCCGCGGCCGCGCGAAACCCGCGCCTGAGGTATCCGCCGCCAACCTTGTCGTCCCAGCCCATGGCGACCGACGAGCCGAGCGTCATCGCCGTAATGGTATTCGTCGGCGTACTCGTCCGGGCGGCCACCGGCTTGACGGTCGGCGTCCGGACCGCCTGCGTGTGTCCTGATGCGCCCGCTGCTGACGCGGCGCTTCGCTGCGACTGCTGTTGACGAGAACTCGCTGCCGACGCGCCAGGTTGCGCGTGCGTTGCCGCGAAGACCGCAAATGCGCCCACCAGGAGCACCGCCGCGCCGCCATACTGCCATTTCAATGCCACTTGCATCACACTCCCGGCTAAGTAACTTGCCGCCCTGTCGAGAACAGGATGCGGCCGATCGAGAGATCCTCGACCGGCCGCCCCTGCATTCTCACGTTTTGCGCGGCGACGATAGGTTCAATTCGCGCCGGACACGGCCAATACCTGCTCGCGAAGACGCGTGCGCTGAATTTTCCCCGTCGGCCCCAGGGGTATTTCGTCAACCACGTGGTACTCGACCGGACACTTGTACGCCGAAATGGACTTCGCGCAGAGCTGGCGCAGCCGTTCTTTAAAGCCAGTCTCCTGCCTGCGGACCGCCGCGTCTTCCGGAACGACGTAGGCCACAACGCGTTCCCCGTAGAGGTCGTCGGGCAGGCCGATCACGGCCACCGTCCGCACGTCCGGGTCCCTCGCGATGACTTCCTCGACTTCCCGGGGGCTGATCTTCTGCCCCGCGCGGTTGATCATTTCCTTGCTGCGGCCGGTGATGTAGACAAAGCCGTCCGGATCCACACAGCCGATATCACCCGTCATGAACCAACCGTCGACAAAACCATTGCCAGACGCATCGCCGGAGGCGTACTCCCTGATGACGCTGTCCCCGCGAATCGCGATCTCGCCGATCTCATTCGCTTCCAGCGTCCGTCCCGCACTCCCGACCACCTTGAGGTCGACACCGTACGGACGTCCCACCGACCCGTGCCGCCGCGCGGCGGGAGGCACGGGGTTCACGCAGATCTGACTGGCAGCCTCGGTCATCCCGTACGACTCGATGACCGGAACGTTGAACATCGCTTCGAACCGCCGTCCTTGCAGGGATGGCAGCGGAGCGGACGCCGACCGCACGAAACGCAGGTGCCTCGGCGCCGGAGAGTACGTCGCCGCCTTGATCAGAATGCCGATGACAGTCGGCACCGCGGACACCCAGGTCACGCCGTGCTTTTGAATGACCGGCCAGAACCGCGAGGCGCTGAACTTCTTCTCCACGATGAGTTTGCCGCCCGACACCAGCGTCGCAAGCAACCCGATGACCTCCGCATTTATGTGAAACAGGGGCAGAAACAGGTACGTAATGTCGCGCTCAGTCAAATTGTGCGCGCCGATGACATTGTGCACCGTCGCCATGACCTGCCGGTGCGTCAGCTGGACACCCTTTGGCGCGCCGGTCGTACCGGAGGTGAAGAGCAGCAGAGCCCCCGCATCCTCACCGATCCCCGCGCCCAACTCCGCAGCGGGGCTTGACCCGCCCGGCGGTCCGTCCGCGCCGCCCGTCCCGGCCAGGAAGACGCCATCTGGCCCGACGCCGAGTTCCGCCACAAACCGCAGGTTTACATCCCGCAAACCCGGATCGGTGAACACCGTGCGCAGGACGTCCCGGCCGGCGACAGCTCCGGCAGCCTGCGACCGACCGGCCACCTTGATCAGTTCGGGAGCCGGCATGTGTGGATTCACGGGAACGACACACGCGCCGCACAGTAGAATCGCCAGGTATCCAACGATAAACGCATAAGAGTTTTCATCCACCAGCATGATTCTGTCTCCGGAACCCACACCAAGGCGCGTGAGCGCAGCCTGCGCGTTTGTCACGTCACGGCGCAGTTGCGCGCCATACTGCCAACGTTCATCGAAGAAGACCACCCGGTCGTCGTCTGCCTGCAATCTCCGAAGCAGCGATGAACTGAGTTCGGACATGCTGGATCTCCCCAATCGCAAATTCTTGTCTGTATGCGCACAGTCTCTCGCACAAGTCTTAAAACCACCTTAATGATGGAATAAAATAAGCCACAAAAGTGCGCCGGAGCATGACCGTCCCCGCCCTTCGGCGGCCTTCCGGCCGCGCCTGCGGCGCCGTTAAGGAAATTTTAAACCTGCACGTATACCATTCGGGTCGGAGAGGAGGGGTGTTGCTTGGAACGGGGCAAGACAAAAGAGCATCTTTACGAAGTGGACCTGATGCGCGCTTTCATTATTCTGGGCGTTGTCTGCGTCCATATATTCTCGTTCTACAACCTGTTTGCCACACCGCTTTCGGGCACGCAGGCGTTCTTTGAAGGATCGCTGACGGCGCTGCACTTTACGCGGGAATCCTTCATGTACATCACGGGTCTCGTCCTGTTCATCACCTACTATAGAAAGCAGTTCAAGGCGACCGAATTCTGGAGCAAACGTTTCAAACTGATATTCATCCCATACGTCGCCTTCACGCTGATCTACATCCTGTTTGAAGGCATGTATCTCAAGGGGTTTCAATGGTCGGTTCCTTATATTGGCGGAACCTTCCTCTTCTCCGTCCTCACCGGACATCAGTTCTACCTGTACTATCTGATCATCTCGATGCAGGTGTACATCCTCTTCCCTGCGTTTGTTGTCTTTATGCGCAAGACGGAAAAATACCACTGGTGGATCCTGGCCGGTTCATTCGTTCTTGAAATCGCGATGATGTGGTGGTACAAGGACTACCTGCAGAACTTGAATATCACGCATTTTCCGGCCTGGCTGTACTGGTTGATCCGGTACCGCGACCGAAACATCCTGACGTACCAGTTCTGGTTCATCTCAGGCGCCGTGCTCGCCATCCACTACCGGCAGGTGCGCGCGTTCATCGAAAATCACGGACGGCTGGTCGTCGGAGTGCTCATCGGTTCACTCGTCGTCCTGCTTGCGCACTACGGACTGGACCGCTTCGTCTGGAAACAGGACGAAACCATGAGCGTACTCGTCCTTCAGCCGATCATGATCCCATACAGCTTCGTCGTCACGATGGCGCTGATGTACGCGGGCATCGTGTGGTCGAAGCACCGGCTCAAAGATCGCGTGCGCTGGTTCTCGGCCTTCATCAAGACGGCGGCGGCCGCTTCGTTCGGCATCTTCCTGGTACACCCGATGCTGCTCCACTTTGCCGAGATCGCGGTGTACGCCCTGCATACCACCGCCATCGAACGCTGGGCGCTGCTGCCCATAACGGTCGCCCTGGTGTACGGTTTGGCCATGCTGATTGTGCGCGGCATCTCGAGCGTGCCTGTGCTCAGTTACATTGTCGGGCAAAAGTCCGATCCGCCGCGCTGGCTGACGACGATGACCCAGACCGCCTCGTCGCGAACGCCGTGACGGGAGCGACAGCAGTGTTATTCTGAGGGAGGTGTTACAAGATGGCAGCCTTGTCCGCAAAGCTGTACGAGGATGAGAACCTCCTCGCCCGACTGGATCGCGTTCCGATCACTCGCACCATCGTCGGCGTGATGATCCTGCTCGCGTTTGTCTGGCTGGCAGAGGCGTTCGACATCGGCATCGTGGGACCGGTGATCGCGATGCTGAACAAGACGTGGCACCTGACGGCGGGGCAGCAGGGTACGTTCGCGATCGCTTCGACGCTGGGCGTCGTGCTCGGGATGATCCCGGCCGGGGCCGTGGCGGACCGGTATGGACGGCGGCGCGTCGCGCTGATCGGCCTGACCGCATTCTCTGTCCTCACGTTTCTCGGAGCGCTCGCAAACAATTTCGACTCGCTCGTCATCATTCGCTTTCTCGCGGGTCTTGGCGAAGGGGCGGTCCTCCCCCTGCCCTACCTGTTTCTCTCTGAGTTCGTTCACACCCGCCGCCGGGCGGTCACCGTCGGCTATACGAACGGCATTCTGACGGCCGCCTATCTCATCCCGAACCTGGTGGGCGCCTGGGCGCTCGGCGCGTTCCCGAGCGCGATCGCCTGGCACGTCCCGTTCCTGCTCGGCGGCATTCCGCTCCTGCTCACGATCCCGATCGCGCTCTGGCTGCCGGAGTCTCCGCGTTACCTGCTCAAACGCGGAGCGCGCGACAGCGTGCGCCGTCTGGTCGAACGCCTGGAGGATGAGGCCGGACTGCCGCACGATGAAACACTGGTGAACAAGCGGGCGCTGGCCGTCATTCACAAAGGGATGAACCAGCAACCCACGCTCGCCACCCTGCTCAAAGAGCCCTACCTGAAACGCGGCCTCATCACAGCCTCGCAGTTGACGGGAGCGCTGCTGCTGTTCTATATTGTGCTCTCGTTCGGGCCGTCCATTCTCGGGACACGCGGTTTCGGCGCCGGCAACGCCATCGTCATCACAGGCGTGATGATGGGCGTCGCAGGACTCGGTTCCGTCGCCCAGGGCTACCTGTCAGACCGCTTTGGCAGACGCCCCGTGCTTGCGCTTTACTACGGCCTGGCGGCTGTCGGGTGTGGACTGTTCGGACTCTTCAGCGACAGCGCCTCGACCGTCCTCGCCGGGTTCCTGGTGTCCTTCTTCGGTCTCGGGGTTTTCCCGGTGGCGAAGACGAGTGTCGCGGAACAGTATCCCACGCGGCTGCGCGGCAAGGGCGTATACTACAACGAGATGACCGCGCGCTTCATCGCGGGCGCGGTGACGTTCTTCATACCGATCCTGCTCAGTTCGGTGAATCACAGCCTGTTGTTCGACGGCATCGGCGTGGCCCTCGTGTTTCTGGCGTTTCCCATTGTCGTGTTTGGCAGGGAGACCTCGCGCATCAGCGTGGAAGAGGCCGGCACCGACCTGACTTTTGATCAACTCGATGCACAGACGGGACTTCCCGATACAGGAGCGCCCGCGCGCACTCGCTAAAGACGCGCCTTGACACACGGCGCCGCGCGGCAGACTGGCGGGTGTCTGCCGCAGAAGGTCCAGAAAGATCGCGCCCTCGTCCGTGAGGACTCTTATCAGCCAAACAGCTCCGCCACTCCTCGTCCCGGCGGAGACGTTGGAACAAAAGCGTTATAAGGCGAATTCCCGGACTCGCGCGAGACGCCACCATCGGGCAAAACCTGTGCCCGCCCGATGGTGGCGTCCTCTTTTTGTCTTCTCACAGACACAGCGCTACGGTGCAAACGTGCACAAAATGCAGCTTCTGTGCTATCGTATGGGCGGAAGGGGAGGAAGGCGCCTGTGCGCATTCTGATTGTTGAAGATGAAAAACGCTTGGCGGAAGCGCTTGTGCGCCTTGTCAGAGAAGAGAGCTACCAGGCAGACATGGCTACCGACGGCGAGGAAGGCCTGTACCTCGCGCTCACCATTCCGTATGACGCCATCGTGCTCGATCGGATGTTGCCGGGTATAAATGGCCTTGACATCGTGAAACAGCTTCGCCAAAAGAGCATCACGACGCCGGTGCTCATGCTCACGGCGCGCGACTCGATAGCGGATCGGGTCGAAGGACTCAACGCGGGAGCGGATGATTATCTCATAAAACCGTTCGCCATAGAGGAATTGGTCGCCCGCATTCACGCCCTCGCACGTCGGCCTTCCGACTTTGTCGCGGACAACACCCTGCAGTTCGGCGACCTTCGCTTCGACCTCGCACGGAGAATCGTGCAGACGCCCGAGTGTCCCGACGGCGAGACGCTGTCGCCGAAAGAAGCAGAAATTCTCATCATGCTCATCCGGCACGCCGGACAGGTCATGACCCGCCGACAATTGATGGACACCGTCTGGGGCTATGAAGCCGATGTTCTCGAAGGCGTCCTGGACACGTATGTGCACCACCTGCGCCGCCGGCTGGCGTCCGTGCGCGGGCCGAGCATCCAGACCGTGCGCGGCGTGGGGTACAGTCTGCAAAAGTGAATGGCGAGCGGTGAATGCGGGAGGCACACACGTTGCACATCGGTTGGCAATCAAAGTCTGAACGAGACCCATATCTCGCCGTCAGGATCAAGCTCTTCAGTATCAATATCGGCGCCCTGTTCGCGGTTTGGGCATTCCTGCTCATCCTGGTCTACAGCCTGATGTACCGTGAACTCTACCACATTCTCGACGACCAGTTGCGGGCTGGCGCCCTGCACATCATCCAGCAGTACACGCACAACCCCGGACTTTACAGCGGCGCGCTCGGTCTTGGCGACCAGCAGCAGGTGCTGTTCAGCCTGTTTTCCATCACGAGCCATGGCTCGCGCTGGACTGCGGAATTTGTTCAGGGCAACCCATTTGTTAACGCGGCGCAACTGTACAGCACCGCACTCAAATACCCGGCCGGCGTCGTATCGACCATCCGGATGGACGGGGTGCCGTACAGAGCGTTTCTCGCCGTCATCCCGATGGCCGACAACACATACATGATTCGCGTGACCCACGCGATCGCCCCGACTCAGGCGATGCTTTCCCGCCTGCTGTGGACCCTCGGCATCTCCGGCCTGGTCGCGTTGGGTCTCGTTGTCGCCCTGGGCATCTGGCTTACGTCGCGCAGCGTGTCCCCGATGGTCGCCTCCTGGCGCAGGCAGCAGCAGTTTGTCGCCGACGCGTCGCACGAATTGCGCACCCCTTTGACCATCATCAAGACAAACCTGGACATCCTGCTGCACCACCCCGGACACACGATCGAAAGCGAGATGCACTACCTCGCCAACGCATATGAGGAAGCGACGCGCACCGCTGAGATGATCGACACGCTGCTGATGCTCGCCCGCGCCGATTCGCACGAGCAGCTGATCGAGCGCAAACCCGTGGACCTCATCGCGCTGGCGCAGGGTCTCGTGGAGACCATGCAGCCCATGGCGGAAGCACAAAACAAGACGATAGCGTCGGCGGTGCCCCACGGAGCCTGCGTCATACCCGGCGACCTCGCGCGACTGCGGCAACTCCTGCTCATTCTTCTGGACAACGCGTTCTCCTACACCACCACGGGCGCCACGATCACGGTCGAAGTCGAATGCGACACGCTGCGGTCCACCATCCGCGTGACCGACGACGGTGTCGGCATTCCGGCGGCGCTCCTGCCCCGCATCTTCGAACGCTTTGTTCGCGGCGACGAAAGCCGAGGGGACGGCGCCGGCCTCGGGCTGTCCCTGGCCAGGTGGATCGTCGAGGCGCACGGCGGAACGATCACCGCCGCCAGCACGCCCGGCAAGGGTTCGGTGTTCACCGTGTCCCTTCCGAACTGACATGCGCCGCCCGCAGTGAGCGACGCAGCGTCTTGCCCACCGCACTGCGCGGGAGGCTTTGCGCGTACACCACCTCATGCGGCACTTTGTAAGCCGCGATACGGGCGCGGCAGAAGGCGTCAAGCTCACTCTCCGACAGCGAGGCTCCGGGCCGCAGGACAATGTGTGCGACGACGGTCTCTCCCCGATACGCGTCCGGGGCCCCGACCACCGCCGTCTCCAGAATCGCGGGGTGCGTCAGAAGGACTTCCTCCACCTCGCGCGGGTACACCTTGAATCCGCTTGCAATAATGACATCTTTCTTCCTGTCCACGATGTAGGTGTACCCATCCTCATCCATCCGGGCGATGTCACCTGTGTACAGCCAACCGTCGCGCAGGGCGTCCGCCGTTTCTTGCGCGTGACCGTAATACCCCGCCATGACCTGCGGGCCGCGCACGATCAGTTCGCCCACCTCGCCAACCGGGAGCACCCGGAGCCCGGTCTCACTGTCAACGATGGCCGCGTCCGTGCCGCCCACCGGCGGGCCCACACTCCCGGGCTTGCGCTGTCCCACCACGGGATTCACGTGCGTCAGCGGCGACGCTTCGGACAGTCCGTAGCCTTCGAGTACGAGCGCCCCGGTGGCCTCCTCGAACTGGCGCATCTGTTCAAGCGGGAATGGCGCCGACCCGCTGATGCACATGCGGATCGCGTCCAGCCCGGCGGACGCCGCCTCGGGGTGCCTGCTGAGCGCCGTGTACATGGTCGGCACGCCGGGAAAGTAGGATGGCCGGTAGGTGCGGACAAGGCCGATGATCTCGTCTGCGACAAAGTGGGGAACAAGCAGAAGCGAAGCCCCCGCGGCTATGCTCACATTCATGGCGCAGGTCATGCCGTAGACGTGAAACAGCGGCAGCGCGCACAGGCATCGGTCCCCAGGCCCGAGGTTCCCGCTGACGAAGAACTGCATCGTCTGTGCGACATTGGCCAGCAGATTCGCGTGCGTCAGAACCGCTCCCTTGGGCAGTCCGGTGGTTCCGCCGGTATACTGCAAGACAGCCGCGTCGACCAGCGGATCGAGTTGTGCGACAGGCGCCGGCGCACCCGAACGAAGCAGGGAGGCGCCTTCCGCCAGCCACGCGTCCCACGCTTGCACGCGCGCATCGCCGGAAGGATCGTCTGCGGCATCGCCGGCTGCAAGCGCGACGGCGATCACGCGCTGCAGCGGCCCGCCGCCTGCGTGCAGCAGGCCGGGGATCAGGCGATCAAGCGCCACGGCGGCCGTCATGCCGCAGTCCGCGACGATGCCCGCCAACTCCGGGGCCGTCAGCATCGGATTGAGTTGCACGGCGATCGCCCCGACTTGCGCCAGCGCATAGTACGAAATCACGTACTGCGGACAATTCGGCAGCAACAGTCCCACGCGATCGCCCTTCCCGATGCCGCTCTTCGCGCAGGCCGCAGCCGCGACGGACACCGCCGTCCCGAGTTCCGCGAATGTCCACGTCCGTCCGTAAAACACCATCGCCTCTGCCTGAGGAACGGCCGCCACTGTGCGCTGCAGCATCTGCGAAAGGGTGATCTGCGGGAATTCAAGCGATTGCCCTGAAAATCTGCTCAGTTGCTCCGGCTTGCCGTTGTCAGAATCCACTGCCCCCACACTCCCCACCCGGCCTTGACGCCGGCGCTGCGCAAAGCAGACGGGACCGGCGTCTGTACATCCATAAAGCGACATCTTCCAAAAATCAGTCTCCAATATGTAGACTACACTCATTCGGAGCATCCGACAAGAGCCCGCGAACACGCCGCGCGCCGGTCATCGGGCGGTGCGCAGGAGAAAATCCAGCGTCCGGGCGGCGTACCAGTCGGGCCGCTCCAAATGCACATTGTGCCCCGCGCCGGGACACTGCGCGCGCTCGCAACGCGGCAGGAGAGCGGCCATACGCTGCGCAATGCGGGAGAACTTTTCATCCCGGTCCCCGGTCACGAGCAGCGTGGGGCACGAGAGGCCGCCCAGCCTGTCCCAATACGGCGTCTGCGCCCCCGTGCCCGCTCCGCGCAGACTGTTCGCGAGCCCCTGGGGGCGTTGCCGCAGGCGCACGGCGCGCTGCAATGCGCGGATGTCGGCGGGCAGGTCCCGCTGCGTGGAAAAGAGCGCCTGATTCTCCCATCGGTCGACCTCACCCGCTATGCCGTTCGCCTCCAGGCGAACGGCGAGTTCTTCATCACTCGCGCGTCGCATCGCGCGCTCATCTGCGGACGCAAGCCCGGGCGACGCGCTCTCCAGCACAAGGGATTGGACGCGCTCCGGAAAGTGAACGGCAAACGCCAGCGCGCTGCGCCCCCCAAACGAATAGCCGACAACGGCCGCTGCCGCGCGGCCGAAGTGGTCGAGCAGGGCGGCGAAATCGGCGGCCGTCTCCGGCAGGCTGTGGCGGACAGGGTCGGGCGGCGCGTCGGAGCGGCCGTGACCCAGCAGATCAACAGCCGCGCAGCGAAAGTGGTCGCACAGCCGGCGCTGCGTCGCCGCGAAATCGTCCGCCGCGCCGAAAAAGCCGTGCAGCAGGATCACGAGCGGCGCCCCCTCGGGCCCGCAGACCCGCACCCCGTATGCCGCGGCGCGCAACGATACGTATTCGCGCACAACCGATCCGGCTGTCACGCAAGAGAACCCCCCGGCTCCCCCGGAGCGCCGCGCAACGCCTCCTCGACGGCGGCAAGCAGACGCGCGTGCAGGGTCACATTGATCCCGCGATCCGAAGGCAGCTCCAGCACACACAGCCCACCCGTCTGCAGTCCGCGTTGCACCGCCGCGCGCACATCGCCCGTCGCCGCGATGCGCCGGTATCGGCCGCCGTACATGTGCACGGCGCGCGCAAACTCCAACCCGTGAGCCGCCGCAAAGTGCGGGAACACGTCCGCCTCGCCGGCGGGCGGAAGAAACGAGAAGATCCCGCCGCCGTCATTGTGGATCAGGACCACAAGCAGTTGCAGACCGTAGGTTGCGGCCGCGAGCAGTCCGTTGAGATCATGGTAGAAAGACAGGTCTCCGATGACCAGTGCGGTCAATCCGCCCTTGTCGCGCCGTTGGGCGGCGGCGGCGCCAAGCGCTGTGGACACGACGCCGTCTATACCGCTTGCCCCGCGGTTGCCGATGATGCGCACCGACCGGGCGGTCGCGGGAAAAAACGCGTCCGCGTCGCGCACAGCCATGCTGTTTCCGACCACCAGCACACTGCCGTCCGGGAGCAGGCCGGACAATTCGCGCCACACCTCGCCCTCGAACAGGTCCACGTCGCCGCGCCGCCCCGCCAGGTGGGCGCCCACCGCCTGCAGCGTCGCGCGATTCACCGTCTGCCAGCGCGCCAGCCACGCCGATTGCCCACTCCCGGCGGCCGGCGCTCCCCTTCCCCGGTCGCCCAGTTGCGCCAGCAGGTCCTCGCACAGTTCCCTGGCGTCGGCAATCAACGCGTCGGTCGCCATGAGTTGCGGGTCCCGCCACACCTCACTTTCGTCCACGACGTATTGTCGCGCAAAGACCTGGCGCGAAAGCCATGTCCCGAGCGTCTTTGAGGTCGGCGCCTGGCCAAAGCGCAGGATGATTTCCGGCCGCCAAGCGTCCATTCCGTCACCCGCCCGGCCACCCTCGTTGCCGCCAGACGCGAGGTCATCCGTCGTGGGGGCGCCCGTCGCGGCGTCATCCGCAGCGGGGTCATCCGCCGTCGCCGGCCCGACGCCAGCGCGGCCGCTCGGCGGCGGACCGCCCACGAAGCGCAGGAACGTGTCGTACTGGTCGATCACCACAGCGCCGGACACATCCGTGCTGCGCAACTGCGACAGCGGGTCGGCCAGCAGCGGATAGCCCAGCCTCTCCGCCAGACGCGCGATCGCCCTGGCCGCCATTGCGTCGTACAGCGGGCCGCACACGACCACGCCGCGGACCACGCCATCGAGCCCACTCGCCACGGCCGCGATGTCGCCGCGGGAGAGACGCCGCGTCCCGAGACGGACCGCCGGCGCGCGCGGGCTCTCCGGCGGCGCGTCGGTCGGCGCCTCCGCTTCCCCACGCTGGGGCGCCGGCCGACGCCCCGGAATGAGCGGTTCGCGAAACGGGTAGTTCACGTGCACCGGTCCCCTTGGCGCCGCCATGGCGACGGCCGCGGCCCGAACCGCCGCGGCAGCGGCGTGGGCAGACAGCGAGGGCTCGCGCGACGGGACCGGCATGTCGAGCGACCACTTGACAGACGCCCCGTAGAGACTGGATTGGCGGATCGTTTGGTTCGCCCCGACCTCGTGCAACTCCGGAGGCCGGTCGGCCGTCAGCAGCAGAAGCGCAACGCGCCCGTGAAACGCCTCGACCACCGCCGGCAGGTAGTTCGCCGCGGCGGTTCCGGATGTGCAGACCAGTGCGACAGGGCCTTCGGTGACCCGCGCGAGGCCCAGCGCGAAGAAGCCCGCCGAGCGCTCGTCGGGCAGGTTCCAGATCTCCATGCCGGGCTCCCGCGCGGCCGCGATCGTCAGCGGCGCGCTGCGCGAACCTGGCGAGACGCACACGTGCATGACGCCCGCCTCACGCAAAGCGCGCACAAACGCCAGGACTGGCGCGAGCTGTTCGTACTCCGTCATAGCCGCAACGCCTCCTGTGCGGGAGCGGCGCCGGCGGCAGCCACCGCTGTCCGCATGGGAGCGAGCTTCCACTCTGTCTCCATCCACTCGGCGTCGGACTGCGAGTCCGCGACGATCCCCACGCCCGCGTACAGCACCGCCCTGTTTCCTTCGATCAGGGCAGAACGCAGCGCCACCACAAACTCCCCTTCCTCATCCGGGTCCACCCATCCGATGGGCGCCGCATACCAGCCGCGGTCCATCCCCTCCCAGCGTTCGATCGCGGCCAGCGCCGCGCCCCGCGGCAACCCGGCCACCGCCGCGGTGGGATGCAGGCGGGCGAGCAGCGTCAATGCCGTCACCCCGGCGCGGGATTGGGCCCGTACGGGAGTATAGAGATGCAAGACGTTCTTCAGCCGCAGAATCGCGGGCTGCGCGGCCGTCTCCAATCCGTGGGCCACGTCCGCCAAGTCTGCCTTCACGCCCCGCACGACCGCGTCGTGCTCCACCCGGTCCTTCGCGCTCGCCAGCAGCGCCCGCGCGGCGTCCTCATCTGACGCAGCTTCGGCGGCAGGATCCGCGTCCCGCATCCGCCCCACACCCGTGCGCGCGCCAGTCCCATCCCGGGAGGTCCCGTCCGCGGCAGTGCCGACCCCGGCGTTCGGCTCCAGGGAGGTCCCGTCGCCTGCAGTGCCGACCCCGGCCGTCGCCTCCCGGGAGGTCCCGTCCCCGGCGGCCCCCCCCTCGAAGGCCCCGCCCCCGTCGCCAAGCGTCGCGGTCCCCCGCCTGGCCGTCCCGGCCAGGCAGTCAACGGCGATCTCGCCATGGCGCAGCGCGACCAGCCGTTCCGGCGTCGCCCCGACGAACACCTGTCCGCCCTGCCGGACGGCAAAGACGGTCGCGTCAGGGTAATCGCGCTCAAGGGCGCGCAGCACGAGGTCCACGCGGATGGGCTGCGCCGCCGTCCGCTCTTCAAGCCGCGCCAGCACCACCTTGTCCAGCCGTCCCTCGCGCACGGCGGCGGCGGCTTGCGCGACCGCTGCACACCACTCGGCGCGGTCGGGCCGTCGCGTCCGCCCGGAAGTCGCGGGTCCCGCCCTGGCGTTCGCCGGCCGTTCCCGCTCACTGGCCACCGACATGCCAGGCGCAGGCTCCGGCCGAGCGTTCTTTGCGACCGTCCCATCGTGATCCGCGCGACGTTGCGACCGTAGGTGCTCCGGCGAAGCCATCTGCAGTTGCGGCGGCCACGGCTGCTCGTCTGCCGACCGCACCGCCGTGACGCGCACCGCCCCGCGCTCCCCGCCCGGCAATTCCCAGGCGAGCCACTCGGGCAGTACGAGCAGTCCGTCCGGCCACCCCTGCCAGTATTCATCGCGCTTCGTCCGCGGCGCGAAGGCAAAGCCGCAGAAGGCGCGGACCTGCGCCGCCGCGTCGCCGCGCAGGAGCGAGCGCAGGTCACGCCACGCCCGCTGCGCCTGCGCAATGGCGTCCGGGCCCGTGAATCGCTCCTCGTACGCCGCGCCGCCCGCCGTCAGACGCGCCCCGCCGACAGCCCGCCAATAGGCGGCAAACCCTTGATCATCGCGCGCGACCGGGTCGCACGGCGCGCCGCCGTTCACGGACTCCGGCGCCACAGCCGCACAGTGGTAACGCACGGCGCGCCGCAGGACCAACGGCGATTCACTTGCGCGCATCACAACAACCCCCTCAGTTCCTGTCGCATCAGCTTGCCCGCGGCGTTGCGCGGAAGCGGGCCGTGCGCCACGCGCACATGCCGCGGCGCCTTGTAGGCAGCGAGACGCGCGCGGCAAAACGCCGCCAGGTCCAATTCCACCGCGCAGCCTTCGCGCAGGCGCACCACGGCGAGCGGCGCCTGCCCGTACTGTTCGTCGGGGACACCCACCACGCCCGCCTCCAGAACATCCGGGTGCGCCAGCAGTGCCGCCTCGACCTCCGCCGGATAGACATTTTCTCCTCCCGACACGATCAGGTCGGTCCGCCGGTCGAGCACGAACAAAAACCCCTCGGCGTCCAGATAGCCGATGTCTCCCGTGAACAGCCAGCCGTCGCGAAACGCCGCAGCCGTTCCTTCCGCGTTGCGGTCATAGCCGTCCGCGACCGTCAGTCCGCGCACCATGATCTCGCCTTCCGCGAGGGGCGGGGCCGGAGTTCCTTCCGGACCCGCGATTCGCACCTCCGAAAAGGCAAGCGGCCGCCCGGACGAACCCGCCTTGCGACGCGCGTCGGCGGGCGCGAGCGTGGTGACCTGCGAGTTGGCTTCCGTCAGGCCGTAGGTAGCGGCAATCGGCACCCCCCGGCGCAGGCACTCGTCCACCAGCGGAGCCGGCGCAGCGCCGCCGCCCAGCAATACGCAGCGCAGCGCCGCCGGATACGGGCGGTCGCCGCGTTCCCGCAGCATGCGCGCCAGCATGTTCGGCACCACCGACACCAGGCTGATCCCGTCATGGTCGATCGCGTGATTGACCACGGCGGGATCAAATGCGTCGTGAATAACCGCCGCGCTCCCGTAGATGACGCTGCGCATGAGGACCGCCTGTCCGCCGACGTGAAACAGCGGAAGAGGCGTCAGCCAACGGTCCCCCGGCAAGACCCCGAGGCGGAAAGCGGAAGCCGCCGCGCCAAACACATGATTCGCATACGTGATCCGGGCTCCCTTTGGATGCCCGGTCGTACCCGACGTGAACACGATGCTCTGCACGTCTGCCATGTCCACCCGTTCCATGGACTGCTCCAGCGCGCGGGCCTGCGTCGGCTCGAGCACGCCGGCCGCCCCGTCCGGAACGCCCGCCCCGTCGCGCCACTCGTCCCCGGACAGCGCGAGGACCGGATTTGCGCGGCCCGTCGCATCCCAGAGCGCCTTGTGGCTTGCGTCGCACACCGCAAACCTCACGTCCGCGCGATCCATCTGCCAGGCAATCTCGCCCGGAGTCAGGCGGACATTGACCGGAACCATCACCGCGCGCGCAAAGCGCAGCGCGTGCAGCGCCGCGGCGAACACCCGCGCGTCGCGCGCGAGCACGGCGACCCGGTCTCCGGGCCGGACGCCCCGCGCCAACAGCAGCGCCGCGAGCGCCGACGCCCGGCTGTACAACTGTGCGTAGGAGACATCCTCATCCCCGCGGCGCAGCGCGAGCGCGCCGCAATCCCGCAGGCGGGTCAACCAGTCGGGCACTTCACGGACCCCGTCTGTCACGCGCACCTCCTCCTTCACGGCAATCGGGGGAATTTGGAGTAGTCCGGATCGCGCCGTTCGAGGTAGGCGTTCTTTCCTTCGCGCGCCTCCTCCGTCGTGTAAAACATGAGCGTCGCGTCGCCCGCCATCTGCTGCAGGCCCGCCAGGCCGTCCGTGTCGACATTGAACGAGGCCTTGAGAAAGCGGATGGCCATCGGGCTCTTCACGAGGATTTCCCGCGCCCACTGCACTGTCTCCTCCTCCAGTTGCGCAAGCGGCACCACCGTGTTCACCAGGCCCATGTCAAGAGCCTCCTGCGCACCGTACTGCCTGCACAGAAACCAGATCTCCTTCGCCTTTTTCAGTCCGACGCTGCGCGCGAGAAGACCCGTACCGTAGCCAGCGTCGAAACTGCCCACTTTCGGACCCGTCTGGCCGAACACGGCGTTGTCCGCTGCGATCGTCAGATCGCACACCAGGTGCAGCACGTGTCCGCCGCCGATCGCGTAACCGGCCACCATCGCGATGACCGCCTTGGGCAGCAGGCGAATCTGCCGCTGCAGATCCAGCACATTGAGCCGGGGAACCTGGTCCGCGCCAACGTAGCCCCCGTGTCCGCGCACGCGCTGATCGCCGCCGGAACAAAACGCCTTCTCGCCCTGCCCGGTCAATATGACCACGCCGACAGTCCCGTCGTCGCGCACGCGCGCGAATGCGTCCATCAATTCCGTCACAGTCTCCGGCCGAAAGGCGTTGCGCACCTCCGGACGGTTGATCGTGATCTTCGCAATCCCGTCCGCCTTCTCATAGATGATGTCCTGGTATTCAACCACTCGTTCCCATGCCGGAATCATGCGCATGTCCTCCCTGCCACAGTCTTGTTCGCCCACGCGGGACACCCTGAAATTATAACAGACTGGCCGGTCGGTTTGAACCCGTGGGCGACAATCTTGCTCGGGAGCGTCGCGAGACACTTTATCACATATCACACAGTCTGCTGTGGTAAGATCAACGTACCGCCGCAGCGGAGCAAAACCGAATTTGGACCACCGCCGGTCCCCATCTGGAGGAATACCGTGAACACTCAGCTGCCTGCCATCGTATGGCGCCTGCTGCGCCCGCCGACGTTGACGGCATCCATAACACCCGTTCTGGTCGGGGCCGGTCTCGCGTGGCAGAACCACAACGCGCGAGCACAACTGTTTTGGCTGACGCTTGTCTCCGCTATGCTGATCCAGGCCGCGGCCAATATGCTAAACGAATACTTCGATCATCGCCGCGGCCTCGACAACGCCGACATGGTGGGCATCGCCGGCGCCATTGTCCGCGACCGAATGCATCCGCGCACCGTCCTCGCGGTGACGGGCGCCACACTTTTCGCCGCCGCCATGCTCGGGGCGTACATCGCCTGGCGCACGTCCTGGTGGGTGCTCGCCGCCGGGATCCTGTGCACCGTCTTCGTCTATCTGTACTCGGCCGGCCCGCAGCCCATCTCGTACACTCCGTTTGGGGAAATAACCGCGGGCGTCGTGATGGGGCCCGCCATCATCCTGATCACCTACTACATCCAGGTCGGGTCGGTCAGTTCCACGGCTGCGCTCGCATCTGTGCCGATCGCCATCCTCATCGGCTGCGTCCTGCTCGCCAACAATATCCGGGATATCGAACACGACGCAAGAGGCGGGCGGCGCACGCTGCCGATCACGATCGGCCGGGACAATGCGGTGCGCCTGCTCGGACTGTCATTCACCATCGCGTACATTTGGCTCATCGCGCTCATGGCCGGGGGCCTTGTCACCTGGTGGGCGTCGCTCACCCTGTTGTTCGCGCCGCTGGCCAGACGCGTCCCCCGGAAGTTCAATACACGCAGCGCCCCGGAACTGCAGAAGGCGTTCAAGGCCGTGTCACAAACACTCATCGCATTCGGACTGCTCTTTTTTGCCGGACTGATCATCGGCGCGATCCAGATCCCCTGATCCCCGGCGCAACCGCCGGGGCTGACCCCGAGTCCCGCCGTCGACGGCGCGGCCCGGCCATTCTTCGCGCGAGGCGATGCATAATGTGGAAGTTGGGCGAGACGCCTGACAATTTTGCGCAACTGATGTCGGCATTCCTCACGGAGGGCCTCGTGGTCAGCCCGTGGCTCGCCGGGGTGACAGACCGGCGCTTTGGAGACGATGTCTTCGCTCTGATCGACTCGGAGGCGCGCGACATCGGCCGCTCCTACTGGACCGAGGCCGTGCACATCGAAGTGTTCGGCCACATCCCGATGCCGGAGCGCCTGCCGCACACCCTGGCATATGAGATCCTCGCGTCGACGGCCGTCTCGATCGCCCACAAGGAACTGGGCAACCCGGACGCCTCATTCGAGGACGCCTACCAGGCGATCGACCTTCTGCGGGAGTTTGTTGACACACACGGCTTCGCGGCGGTCGTGTTCATCTACACGCTGGCCACCGCGTACGAAAACTACCACGCGCTCATGTATTACGGCTCTATCCCCGAGCGCACGTTCACGCGCGGAACGCTGCACCGCCCATGGGTCCACTACTCGCTTGGCGACGAACTCATGGTGGGCATGCTGGCCGGCATGTACGTGATCGAACTGGCCGACGGGCACCGGATGGTGCGCCTGACGGACCTCGGCCGCGAACGCTTCCGCTCCATGGAACAACTCCTAGGCGCGTCCGGCTATCTGGCGCACCGGATGCGTCAGGTGCACATATCCCAGTTCAACCTGCTTGACAATCTCGCCGAACTCGCCGCGCGGCTCACGCCTCACCTGTTTTCCGCCCGGGTTGATTTCCTCGACTGGGTCGGCGTGGAGCCTGGCGCGCGCGTGCTGGAAATCGGTTGCGCCGATGGCATCTTCACGTTTGAAGCAGGGCTGGCGGATCGCGTCGGGCGGCGGGGACGCCTGACCGCCCTCGATCCGTCGCGCGGCATGCTGCTGCGCTCGGAGGACAAGTGCGCGCGGCACGGCGGGGATTGGATCGAGTTCCAGCAGGGCAGGGCCGAGGAGATCCCTTTCCCTGACGAGTCGTTTGACATGGTGCTCGGCTTCGCGTTTCTGCACTTCACCGACATCCCGCTGGCGTTCGCCGAGATGCGGCGCGTGGTGCGCAAGGGCGGAACCGTCGCCACCTTCCATCCGGTGCAACAGCGCCTCGACAATCAGCCGTTCTTCCGGGATTGGTTCGCTCCCCTGCAGGAACTGGCACGGCGACGGCACGAGGATCGACCGCGGGACTTCCTTGTGCCCGGCGTGCAGATCCGCCAGTGGTTCAACGCTGAATTTGGCGCTTCGTCCATCAGGGAACGCGGCGTCACACTGCCCACCCTGTTTCATGATCCGGAGGATGTCATCGACGGTTTCATCCGCGGCGTCGGCTGGTTCGCGGAGGAACTTGCAACGGTGCCGTGGCAGGCACGCGAGGACATACTGAAAGAACTCCTGGCGCGGGGCCGACGCGTCTGCGCCGAGTATTCGCGGGAAGATACGACGATTCACTTTCCCTTCCAGGCGCTGCTCGCCGTGCGCACCTGACACTTCCCGCGGCGGCGCAAAGACGCCTGCCGCCGCGGGCGCGACGCCTGTCCATGAACCGCCGGGTCGGGCAGCCCCGGGTCAGGCGGTTGCCTTCCGGCAAGAGTGTCAGGCGGTTGCCGCCGAAGTGTCGTGCGTCACGGAAGCCTCAAGGAACTTCTCGACGTCCAGCGCAGCCTTGCACCCCGAACCGGCGGCCGTGACGGCCTGGCGGTACACGGGATCCATCACGTCCCCACAGGCAAACACGCCTTCCACGCTCGTCGCCGAGGACGGCTCTTTTGTCACAATGTATCCCACTTTATCAACCTGCAGCTGATTTTCCAGGAACTCCGTATTGGGCCTGTGACCAATGGCGACAAAGACGCCGTCCGCCGCGAGCACCCGCTCCTCGCCCGACGCGTTGTCCCGCACCCGCAGCCCGGTCACCGTCTTCTCGTTCGCTTCCACCGCGACCGGTTCCGTGTCGAGCGCCCACTTGATCTTCGGGTTGGCTTTGGCGCGATCCTGCATGACCTTCGAGGCGCGCAGCGTATCCCTGCGGTGGACAATCGTGACCTCCGTCGCGAACTTGGTCAAGAACGTCGCCTCCTCCATCGCGGAGTCGCCGCCCCCCACCACAATGACGGGCTTCCCGCGGAAAAAGAATCCGTCGCAGGTCGCGCAGCTTGACACGCCGCGCCCCATCATCTCCGCCTCGCCCGAAATCCCCAGCCACTTGGCCGAGGCCCCGGTGGAAATGATCAGCGCATCGGCCTCAAACTCCTCGTCGTCGTCCACCGTGACGCGAAAAGGCCGCTGGTCGAGCTTCGCCGACGTAGCCAGGCCGGTCAGGAACTTCGCCCCGAAGCGCTCGGCCTGCTGGCGCATGTTCTCCATCAGTTCGGGTCCCATGACGCCTTCGGGGAACCCCGGAAAGTTCTCTACTTCTGTGGTCGTGGTCAATTGACCCCCAGGCTCCGCGCCCTCCACCACCAGCGGTTCAAGATTGGCCCTCGCCGCATAGATCGCGGCCGTCAGGCCAGCGGGACCCGTCCCAAGAATCATCACTCTGTGTTTGTCCACGATCATCAGCCTCTCTTGCGCCTGCGCCGTATGCCCCCGCTGCCTCCGCGCGCGGGTCGACAACCGGTGCAGCCGGTCCTCGGGGAACCGCGATCACGTCCGCGGCGCAGGCGAAGTCACGCCCTATATGGCTTCCGACGCCTGCCGCCATTTGGATCGCCACAGTTCCCTTGGCTTCAGTATACCGCGCGCGCCAGGGAAACGAAAACCGGACGGGTCCCGGCGCATCGTCGTCTTGCGCCGGCATCGCACGATATCCCATTTCAAGATCCGCCTCACGTTTGACGGCGCGTATTCTGATATAATGTTGGCAAGTTCCGCCATGGACTGCCTGTTCGCCCATGATCCCGCCACCGTGTCTGCCGTGCGGCTGCGTTCACTTCGACTAGGAGGTCTCTGAGTGCCACAACACGTGCGCGTGCGCGCTTTTGACGCGATTCTCGACGATGTCTTTCGCCAGTACCGGGACTTTTTTCTCCCGCTCATGTTGATCACACTCGTCTTCCTCGCCCCGATGACTGTGATCGGCGCGTGGCTGAGCAACATGATGTCGCCTGCGCTCATCCAGTCCCTTTTTACGCCGGCGCATCCGGGAGCGTTCCCGAACGTGCTCGCCGCGCTGCGGCAACACCCGCAGACGATGGCGACCATGACGTCGTACTTCTCCATAGAGCTCGCTCTCACGCTGGTCTCCATGAATGTGGTCGGCCCGCTTTCAAACGGCGCCTACTACCTGCTGGGGCGCGACTCCCTTGTCGAACACCGGATGGACGGCACCGTCTGGGGTTACATTGGCAAGGCCAGCCGAAGGTGGGGCGCCTATCTCTCCACCATGTGGCTGCTCGTCGGACTGGGAGCCGCCGCATTTGGAGCATTCATGATCATCGTTGCCCTGGTCGGCCTGCTCCTTTCGACCCTGCACGCAATTCCCGGTGTGGTTGGAATCATCGTCTTGCTTGCCATCCTCCTATATATCGCCATAGTGGTCTTCTCCATCTGGCTGTCGATCCGCCTCACCTTCGTCTTTCTGGCGGTCGTCCTGGAGAAACAGCGCAACTGGGGCGCCATCAGGCGCTCGTGGTTTCTTACCAAGGGTTCCTTCTGGCGCATTTTCGGCATCATCCTGCTGGCAGAACTGGTCCTCGGCTTTGCGAATGTCGGGCTGTACGCGCTGATCACCCACTTCGCCCCGAGCGGTCCGATCCAGGTGCTCGCCATTGGACTGATCAGCATCATCCTTGCACCCCTGATTCGCCTGCTCGTGACCAATCTCTACGTGGACCTGCGGATCCGGCGTGAAGGCTACGACCTCGAACTTCAGGCCGGTGCGGGAGACGCGTGACGTGGCGCCGCAAGAACTCGCGTGGCAGCAGCGCCTGCGGACCATCCTGGCTGAACCCAGGTACCATCCCCAGACGCACACCCTCTCTTTTGGCTGGTTCTGGCAAGCCGTGTGGCACTGGCTCGCCACGCACATCTTCGTGTTCCACTTGCCGCACGGGCGCATCCCACCCGTGACAGGCTACGCGGTGCTGGTTGTCGCGCTCGTCGTCACCGCGCTGTTCTTTCGCCGGCTGACGGTGAATCCGGGGGTCCCCCGAACCCCGCGCCAGGGCGTCCAGGGCGCGTCGCGCACCGCGGCGGACTGGGTACGGGAGGCGGACGGGCTGATGCTCCAAGGGGAGTATGTCGAGGCCAGCCGCCTGCTGTTTCGCGCGGCCCTGACCGACTTTGCGCAACGCGGCTATATCCGTCTCGCCCCTGACAAGACGAACGGCGACTACGTCCGCGCGATCACTCGGCAGCGATTGCCCGAGGAGCAAACCCTGCGGGCGATCGCCGCCGACTGCGACCTGCTGTGGTACGGCGCGGCGGACGGCAACGCGGCGGAACTCGCCAGGCGCACGCGCGACCGCGTGACCGCCGTCCTGGCCGGAGGTGATTCACCTTGAGGCGCTCGCGCATGGTGTTGTGGATCGCACTTTTGCTTGGATTGTACGGGGTCAGCGCGCTCTTCGCGGCTCCTGCGTCACGGGCCGGTCTGCCTGCCGGTACATCGTACAGCGCGGCGCCGGACGGCGTGATGGCCCTCTTCGACCTGGTCTCGCACCATCCCGCCGCGGGCGGCTCCCGCCTGCGGCTTGAACCCGCGGCGCTCGCGCATTGGCCGCAAACGCCGAAGAATCTGCTGATCGTCGAACCTCAGATTGACAATTCCGCGCGTACGGATGCATGGTGGCTGCGCCTGGCGCGACAGGGTTACCGCGTCGTAGAATTGACCGATCAAAACACCCCGCTTGTCGCCGCACTCGGACTGAAGTGGCACAGTCCGGGCGCGAGCACGTCCGCTCGCCGCGCGGGCCCGTCGGGCGCAGGAACGCCGCCCGCCCGCCAAGTGGGGGTCGCGTCTTCACAAGGCGCCAGCGCGGCCGTGCGCCTGGCGTACGCGCCGCCGGGAGCGCCGGCAGACGGATCGTCGGAGGCATTGCCCGGGGGCGCACGCGGAGCGCAGTGGCTGGTCCGCATTCCGGCCCGGACGCCGACCCTTTCCCACATTGCAAAGACCGACGCTCGCTGGTTGGCCTCCAGTACAGGCGCGCGCTGGACAGTGGTCGGCGTGACGCGCAAACTGGGGGCCGGTTCCGTCACCGTGCTCACGCTCCCGTCGATCGCCTACAATGGGATGATCGGACGGGCCAATAATCTCGGGCCGCTGCTGTTCCTTCTGCAACCTCGCCGCTACGGCACCGGTTTCGCCGAGACGGTGCACGGCTTCGCGCTCGTGCCAGGCGTCCTTCCGCTCCTCGGCCCGGGCGCGGGATACACGGCCGCCGTGCTGGGTGCGGCGCTGCTCCTCTACATCTGGTCCCGCGGCCGCCGTCTGGGCGGAATCGCGGAAGTCGAAACGCTTCCCGAACCCGCGAGCCTCGCCCTGGCTCTTGCGCTGGCGCGCCACTACCGGCAGCGCGGGGACTACGACGCGCTGGCAGAACATCTGCGCGTCTTTCTCGCGGGACGCGACAGCGCATCTCCAGGGCGTGCGGGAGAACGTCCGGCAGGACGGGAGAGCATCGCCAAAGCGGCGGATCCGCCAGCCGCGCGAGCCCGGCGCACGCGTCAGCGCGCCTATCTCGAACTCGCCCGGACGGCGGTCGCCACACTGCGCGACGCGGGCCGCCCACTAAAGGAGGACTGACCGCCATGATTGAAGCGCTCAAGGATCACCTCAACGACCGCGTGACAGGCCAGGAGGAGGCCGTTGAACTCGTATTGATCGCACTCCTCGCCGGAGGGCACATTCTGCTCGAGGGTGTCCCCGGAATTGGCAAGACGCGCCTTGCCAAGAGCCTGGCGGCCGCCTTGGACGTCAGCGCGGCGCGAATTCAGTTCACGCCGGACATGCTCCCGAGCGACGTGCTGGGCAGCGTGCTCTACGATATGCGCGAGGGGATATTTCGCGTGGAACGCGGCCCCGTGTTCGCGAACATCGTCTTGGTGGACGAAATCAACCGCACACCGCCGAAGACCCAGGCGGCCATGCTCGAAGCCATGGAAGAAGGGCAGGTGACGCTGTACGGGCAGACCCTCCACCTGCCCCAGCCATTTTTTGTGGTGGCCACCCAGAACCCCGTCGAGTACGAGGGAACGTACCCGCTGCCCGAAGCACAACTCGACCGCTTTCTCATGAAGATCACGATGTCCTACCCGGACCCGCAGGCCGAACGCGACATGCTGTCATCGTTTGAACCCGCGCACATCGCGCGCATGGCTGCCAGCAAAGAGGCCGCACCGCCGCCCGCCGGAGGGGGAGGGCGTCCGCGTCAGGGCGGCGCCGCGCTTGATGGATGGCGTTCGGACCAGGGCGGGCCCGCGCTCACTGACGCAGGGCGTCCGCAAGTGGCTGTGCCCCCGCTTGACGATGATGGGCGAAAACACGCCGATGACATTTCCGGCGAGACTCAGTCAGCGCGCGGCGACGACCGGCTGCTGGAGGCACAGCGGCTGACAGCTCGCGTCGAGGCGGCCCCGGCCGTCATTGCCTATATTGCGGCGATCGCCGCGGCCACCAGGGAACTCCCGACCGTGGCCCTCGGCGCCAGCCCCCGCGGGGCAACCGCGCTGCTGATGGCGGCGCGCGCAAGCGCCCACATGGATGGGAGGACGTTTGTCACCCCCGACGACGTCAAACGCGTCGCCGTCCCCGTGCTCGCGCATCGGATCATCGTCACGCCCGGCGCACAACTGGAAGGAGTGACCGCTCACCGTGTCGTGGAAGACGTTCTGGCGTCCATTGCTGTCCCGCGCTAACAGCTACTCCCCCACCGGACGCGCGGCGGGAGCCGCCGCCTGTGCGGGGCTCCTCGTTCTTGTGAGCGAAGTCTGGCGCTTGGCCGGCTTTTTCACGCTGGCAGCCGCGGTCGCTTGGCTTATCGGCGTGCTGCTCGACGCTTGGTCCCTACCCCGCCGGAAAGACCTCACCGCGACGCGCAGGGTGGACCGCCTCGAGGTCGGCCAGTCCTCGGCGGTGTACGTCACGCTGTCGCTGGACGCTGCGCCGGGCCTTGCGCCGGGCGACGGGTACCGCGCGAACGTGTGGGACGACTGTCCTCCCGCCCTGCGGGGGCGGGGGGAAGAACAGCGAGGCCGCGTCCGTCCCGGCCTGACGCATTTTTCCTACCAGGTAACACCCGACCGTCGGGGCGACGTCGCCTTCAAGGACATCCACGCGCGTCTCACCGGGCCTCTTGGCATGTTGCGCCGCCAGTACACGATCTCTGCGAGGACGCCGCAGCCAGTCTGGCCGGATCTCAAACCCGTCCCGCGCAAGCGCGCCGCCCTGCAGCGCGCTTTGCGCCTGTCCGGCGACGCCGTGCACAGGATGGCAAGCGGCAACGCGGAGTTCTCGCACATCAGGGACTATGCCGCGGGCGACGACCCGCGTTCGATCAATTGGTTCGCGACCGCTCGACGCGGCGGACTCATGCGCAATGTCTACCGCCCGGAACGCGGCCAGCATGTGATCCTCGCGCTGGATTGCGGCCGCACGATGGCCGCATTGCAAAACGAAGGCAAGACACGGCTCGACCTCGCGCTCGAGGCGCTGATCCTGACCGCGTCCGCCGCGCTTGAACGAGGCGACGAAGTGAGCGTCATCGCGTATTCGGACAAGATCCACCGCCATCTGCGACGGCTGCGCGGATCGGCCCGGATCGCGGACATCGTGCAGTCGGTGTACAATCTCGCGGCCCTGCCCGTCTACGCCGGTCCGCAGGTGCTCGCGGACGCCGTTTACGCACACCACAGGCGCCACTCCCTCCTGCTGCTGTTCAGCGACCTGTCCGATCTGGCCGCAAACGACCTGTTCGAACGCCACGCACACCTGATCGAAACCCGTCATTCCCTTGCCGTCATGTCGTTTGTCGACGCCGCGTTACAAGGAGTGTTCGAACGGGAGCCGAAGACACTGGATGACGCGGTGGTCGTCGGTGTGGCGGCCGCGTTGCTGTCGGACCGCACGCGTTTTCGCGAGCGGCTGCTCTTGCGCGGCATCACCGTCGTCGAATCTCGCGAGGAACTGTTTTCCGCAGCCCTTGAGGAGTACGTGCGTTTCAAGAACGCCGGAAGGGGATGGCGGACGAGGCGGATGGGGGGATAGATTCGTGCCGAACACATACACCGTGACAACGCCTGAACAGGTGCAGATTGACTATGATATCGCCGGAATAGGAAGTCGGGCGGTCGCCCTGCTGATCGATGTGGCCATCATCGCAGTCGGCGACGCCGTTCTCGGTATCGGGGGCCTGGCCGTTGCCAACCGCCTCTCCTTGTTGCTGCGCGCCACCGGTGTGCAAAACCTCAACGCGTACGTGATCGGGCTCTACGTTTTGGCAATATTTGGCTGGACCACACTCTACTTCGTGCTGTTCGAGGGGCTCGGCAACGGGCGGACGCCGGGCAAGCGGTGGATGCGGCTGCGCGTTGTCAGCGCCCGCGGTGAGCGCGTGTCGATGTTTGCGTCGATCGTCCGCAACCTCGTGCGCTTTGTGGACTTTCTGCCAAGCGGCTACCTCATCGGCATGATCTGCATGCTGCTCACCAAGCGCGACCAACGCCTGGGGGACCTGGCCGCCGGCACGATCGTGGTGATGGAACGCCGGACGCTCGACCCGGCCGGCAAACGGCGCAAGGCGCGCAAGGCGCGTGAGTCCCGCAAGGCGCGCAAACTGCGCGAGGCGGCGGATGCGATTACGGCGGGGGCTGCTGCAGGGGCTCTCGGAGCGGCAGGCGCTTCGACGGTTGGGTCTGCGACGGCAGACTCTGCGGCCGATCCACCCTCTCCCGAGGCGCTGCGCATCATCCAGTTGTGCGACGCCGATGCGCGCCGCCTGATCGCTTCGTACACGCTGCGCCAGGAGCACTTTACAGACGACAGGCGCCGCCAACTTGCGCAGCAGATCCGCGACAAGATTGCTGAAGGGCTGACGGGGGATGCGGCGCGCGAATTCGCTCTGCAGACCGAGCCGGCCGCCCTGCTGGCGCAGTTGCACCGCGCGATAGAAACCTTGGACAATGCAAGCAATAATCGGCCATGAATCACTTGGTCCCGTGCGGTCCGAAAGCGCGCTATGCCAGGATGCGCCCCTCCTCCATTTCATAGACAGTATCGCAAAGCTCCTCAATATCTGCAGAATGGTGGCTCGTGAGCAACAGCGTTCCGCCTCGCCGGACATGCTGCTTGAGGATCTCCCGGACATGCGAGACAGCTTGTTTATCCAACGAATTCATGGGTTCGTCCAATATGAGCAGAGGCGGGTTCTCCATGAGCGCCTGCGCAATACGCAGGCGCTGCTTCATGCCCAGCGAATACGTCCGGACCTTCTTGTCCCGGTCCGCGACCAGCCCGATCCGCTCCAGAACTTCCATGATCTCCGGTTTGCCGATCTCTTTCTTGATCTGGGCCAGCATGAGCAGATTTTCAAACCCGGACAGGTCGTTGATAAATTCCGGGGTCTCAATGATGACCCCCGCATCCCTGATCACATCGATATCCGCTCCAAGCCGCTTGCCATCGACGATCACCTTGCCCTCCGTAGGACGGACAAACCCGCATATCACCTTGAACAATACACTCTTTCCGCAGCCGTTTGGCCCGACAAAGCCATATCCCTTCCCCCTTTCGAGCGAAAGGCTGACGTCGCTCAGCACCCTCCTGCCTTTATAGGTCTTGTTCACATGGACAACCTCGACGATGCCATTCATGACCCGATCCAACTCCTTCGTGACGCCGGTTTTTTAGCCGCGATGTTCAAAGATCCATGTTGCCCAGGCTAACCTTCAGAAAGACGGCCGTGGCGATGTACACGGCGCCCGACAGAACGACCCCCCACGCCATGGCCTGCGGATTCGAAAATGTAACGGTAGCCACCCCGTTAAAGGCTATGACGATGGAGAATATCGCCACCAGCACCATCATGCCCGAGACCGCCGCGGCAAAATGACCGTGCCTCAAGCTGACATAGACTGCGACATGCCCAATCCAGGCGAAGGTGAGGCACAGATTGATCAGAAGCAGCCACGATGCTTCGGAACCGATCCCGGACACCGTGTGGAACAATACGGCCATACCGATCAAGATCGCCGCCACGAGCGAGAGCGTGAAGGTTATGCTGCTGCCCAGAATCGATCGCAGATTCCAGATGGCAAACGCCCTCCTGCTATTGAACCTGCACATGACAAAGGTCACGAAGTCGCGTTGCAGCGCAAGCGCCGTATTCATCACATACAACACGCCAACCGAATACAACGTGACAAGTCCGATATACGGCACCATGTCCGCGGTGATCTGTATGCGCACACCCGTTTCCATATCGTAGAGAAACGCGTAGTTCAGATCTGCATAGGCCGATCCGCTCGGGTCTACCTGTCTCGCATACAGGAGCATGATCAGAAGAACCAAGACCGTAGGCATAAACCAGAGCGCCCGTTTCATATCAGGTCCCGCTTTCCGCGCAGGTCATAGAGAAAGTACAGGAGTCCGATCAAACCGAAATACCCCGCATACAGCGCCGTATAGGACCCCGCAAGCCGCGGCTCTGGCGCCCTGCCGACGTAGATGAAATCAAAAGGCGTGAAGCGGTCAAAGAACATGGCGACGCGGACGATGAGCAGGACAACGGCAACCGAGTACGCCACAACAACAGTGTAACGATGGCCAATGTACATGGTACAGACCACGATGAACCCCGACAGGATCAAGGCGGAAAACTCGCTGGTGATGAAAGAACCCAGTACCACGGATGCTGACATGTCGGCGCCGACGAGCAAGGAGGCGGTGAGCACAAACAGCGTGACGATGGAGACATACACGAGGGAATAGACGGTCATTTTTTTCATGTCATGCTTGAAAACGCCGGATTTCCTATGTAGTCTCAAAAGGTGCATCGGGTTCTTCGAGTGAAGCGTCGGCGCATTCAGGATGAAGACAAGCGGGAAGACGAAGAAGAAACCGCTCTGCCAGAACAAGACGTCGTGAAGATGGCGCCCGAACGCCATCACGGCATCATGCGCCGGCTGCGCTGTGTAGATAAAAGCGAGATACGCCGCCAGGCCCACCGCAGCCTTCCAGTGCCAAGGTTTCACTTTGTCCTCCCTAGAATCCGAGCTTGTCACCCCGATGGATCTTGATCCGCAGTACGACCAAAGAGAACAGCAGTGGGACAGCCAGCGGCAGCACGCTGGATAGGGTCCCTTCGCGGTTGAAGGCCAGTGCGCCAAAGGTGGAGATGGGCGCGAATATCAACAACCGATTCAGCAACAACGAGAACAGGAGACTTCCAAACACAAAATAGATGTACGGTATCAGGACCGACAGGTACTTCTTGTCCGTCAGGAACGACACAGAGATTGTGAACAGACCGTAAACCACCCCGAAGACAAATGTCGCGACGAGCCCAAACAGGACGTAGAACTCGATGGGAAAGTGGTTGAAAAAGTACTTCCCGAAGACGTTCGCAAGGAAGCTCTTCGTGTAATAGTGCGGATTGATCGCCCACGCCGTACCGAGCACCTTTCGAGCCTCTGCTCCATAGACGGTGTTGTCATAGAAGACCGTCGCGGACAGCACCATGCCCACGGCCAAAAACACGAGGTAGGTGGCATAGAAGTAGACGCCGCTGAGCAGGGCGTGCACGCCGACGGATTTCCACATGAATCGCCTGTAATCACCGATCCTCGTATAGGCGTTTGTGAAGTACCCCGACTTCTCTTTGAGGAAATTGTACGCGAAGATGGAGGGCATGAGCGGAAGCAGCGGAAACGGGAAGTTGACCACCGTGGTCATCCACTTGTCCAACTGAAAACCTTGGCATATCTGGTGCCAGCGGGCGGTAGCTGGCGTCCCTCCCTTGATGTAGGCAAAATCAGGCCCGCCGAAGTTCGTCGTCAGCGGTACATAGATCCACTGAAAAAAGAATGCGACAAAGCATACCAATAAAAACACGAAAACCGCTATCAGCATGCGCTTTTGATAAATCCGCCTCTTGGTGATCAGGGTCACCGTAACCCTCCTCTCGTCAAAACGGTGAGTTCAGGACATCCTTCGGGGGTGCAGTCTTCTGCCAGAGGAGGAATCCAGCGCTCGTGGAGACGGCCGAGCCCTCTTCCACTGAGGACTCGGCCCCACCAATTTATCTTAAACCTGATCTGGGGACCACCAGCCCGTGAATGTTTGCGGGCTGATACCTCCGCCAGCCATCAAATTCTTCATTCTCAATGGCGCTTCCTCCTCGCAAAGTTTTGCCTTCGCCTATTCGGACAGTCCTTCGCCTATTCGGACCGTAAGAGAGCACTTTAATCACCGCATGTTGTGTCAGGTGCGTGTCTGTTTGCCAATGTACGAGGTTGCGCGCTCCGAACGGCGAGGACCAGTTCACTTCTCAAGGTGTGGAACGCCTCGGCCGGGTTTTCGGTCAAGAGACTCATTTCCCACATGTCGGGCTTCAGTAGCGTCAGGATGGCGATCATGGAGTCCTCATCGCCATCCTCGGCGCGTTTCACATGGTCATCCAGTCTGCTCGTGCAAAACAGGCTCCAGATCGAAGATGGCCTTCTCTTTCACCTTGTGCACGTAGCTTTGGCAGAAGCCCAGACTGCTCCCTGCTTCCGACTCCGTATAACCCTGAAGGATCGCCAGTGGCGCAGCATCCGCCTCAGTCGAGGGCAATTGAGACATAATCACCCGCCAATCCGCCTCATGAAACCCAGGACGTCGGTCAGAGGCGACAGCCTGATCGATGGGAACTGTCCGGACCCGATGCCGTTGTTCTCCTTTGATCAAGCGCCACTGGATGCGGCGAAGCGTCTGAATGACCGCTTCAAAGGAGGAGCTGTCTTCCTTTCGGATCCTGAAAAGGATCTCGTTCCAATGGTCGAAAGACATGCTTTCCCTCCTGCCTGTCCGGATTGACCATGCAAGAATGGGCAGCACAAAATCGACCTCTGCCGCCGAGAGGTAGACACCGCCCATGATCGCTTGTCGGCGACCGGCGCACGTCCGACAGATCGCGAAGTCCTTGTGGTCTTGCGCTCTCGTCTTGCGCTTGGCTCGCTCTTGACGCATAGAGTCTACGAAATTGTAGATACGAGGAATTCCTATCTATTTTTAGTATAGTGATCTCCTGGTGAAATGTCAATACTGGAATTTGCGTGGTGCGGCGGAGTGCGCTATCCACATTCCCAGCAATCGTCTTCTATAAAAATAATTACCTGACAGCGCCGTAAAGCCCCTGGATTCATCCATGGGGATATAAGGCGTGCCCTTGATCCCTGTTCCTTTTCGCCGTTCGCACAGTATACAAGATTGTATGGTATACTGTATCCATGAACTA
>JAKACX010000066.1 GCA_021821055.1 Bacillota bacterium | reverse complement strand
TTATCTTCGAGAAGTGGAAAGGAAAACTGCAGAAACTCTGGCAATACCACGGTCCCACCGGTTTGGTGCTGCCTGCCAGTCTCTCCGTCCGCGATGTATTGCATGACAGCAAACAAGCGGACCTCTTCCATAATGGCGACAAAGAGCTTGTGTTTCAGGCCGCCATTGGGGCTATGGCCAAGCAGATTGACATTCTCACCTGGTCCAAGGGAGGAGTTGCATCGATATTTACGGCACAGGCAACGAAATTCTCTATTGGTCCATATAACGGTCGCAATAGACCTGACCTCATCGCGACGTGGACCTTAAACACGGGAAACCTTTACAATATTCAACTATATGGATGGGATCAACCCGCGAACAGATACACTGCCATTCCCGGCACGTCATCGCCGGCGTATTTTAGGTCTGCGGTGATTCCTTACTATTCGCAGCTGCAAAAGACCGCCAGTGATCAGGCTCCGAAGATGACGTCCTATGGTCTGGCCAGCGCCTACTACAACGCCGGGGAATACCGCAAGGCTCTCAGCGAGACAGACAGGGCCCTGCGGTTTGGCGCCAGCGCCTATCCACCGGACAGTGAGTTGCGCTCCTTGCAGCGCCTCATCAAGAATAGGATGACTAAGACGAGGACGCGTGGAAAGGCGCCCTAAGGGGGCGGCGTTCCCTATACGCGCGTCAGCCCAAGCCGGTCAAACTGCTCGGGCGGACACCCTTCCTCCTCCAGCAGCGAGACCAGCAGATCCCGCATCCGTTTGGCCAAGTCCGGATCAGACTCGATGCGGTTTTCCTCCTCGCCGACCGGGTCCGACCGCGACACGAGAATCGATCCTTCCTTCCCCCATCCCGCCAGCGGAATCCGCCACACGGGGTACGGCACATCCGGTATGTATCGGCCGGCCGTGATCTCCTCATCTGTTCGGCCCGGTCGGACCAGTCGTCCCGAATACATGTACAGCGGACTCGCCTCATTGTCATAACCCTGCATCAGGACGTGCTCGCCGTCCGTGCAGCACGCGCCCGTTCCGAAATTCCCGTAAAGCACCGCGTCGCGGAAGTGATCCGTCTCGCCCCGGATGACCGGGACGAATGACCGGCTGTGCGCCGCCTCGACCCCGGTCGCGCCGGCCAGGTCGAGGATCGTCGCATACAGGTCGACGGTCGACGTCAGAGCCTGGCTTGTACGCGCGCCCGCGAGCGACGGGTGCCAGACAAACAGCGGAATATTGGCGTGCGTGTCAAAGTGCGGGAAGGACTTTGCGAACGCCTGCCGCTCTCCGAGATCGTGTCCGTGGTCGGTCGTCACGATCACCGCGGTGTCGTCCCAGACCCCGAGGTCGTCCATGGTGTCCATCAGACGTCCCAGCCACTTGTCCGCCATGCTCACCTTGCCCTTGTACTGCCCGCGGATGAAGTCGATCTCGCCTTGCGTCGCCTGCGCGAAGAATTCCCGCATCCGCGCCGCATCCTGATACGGCGGCCAGCACGTGTAGGACGGGTCGTCCGCCTCCGTCCACATGGAGCGGTACGGTTCAGGCACGAGAAACGGCTCGTGCACGTCAAACAGTTCCACCTGCAGGTAGTAGTCCCCGCGGCCGTGGTTGCGGCGCAGCCAATCGCCCGCCTTGGTCATCACCTGCGCAGCGAAGAAGTCACTTTCATCCTTGAAATCGCGCACATTGCGATAGTGCTGAACGCCCCACCCGGGCCGCCAACGCTCGATCGCCTGCGCCCACTCGGGCAGTTCGTCCATGTCCACAGGGTCCACCCGCCAGGGGTCGTTCTCCTGCCCCCGCACAATATCAAACCCCTGGAACGATTCGATGTACCCGTGCGCCCCATCTTCCCAATAGTGATAGTGGTCGGTGATCAACTGCGTCCGATGCCCCAATTTCGCCAATTCCCGCGGCAAGGGGTGATCGAACGCCTCGAGGTGACCCCACGGACGCCACAGGAAGTCCTTGCGCCCCGAGAACAGTTCCCGCCGCGCCGGCATGCACGGAAGCGACCCCACGTAGTGGTTTTCAAACTTGATGGACCGCCGGGCGAGGCGCTCAAAGTTCGGCGAACTTCCGGCGGCGGCTCCGTATGGCTCCAGGTGCTGCTTGTTCAGGCTGTCGAGCAAGATCAGAATGACATTCATCACTGCACCCCCGCTGCTCGCTCATCCTCAATCCACCCTCAGTCCACCGTGAAGCGCATGGCGCGTTCCTCGCTCTCCTGAAAGCCGATGCGGATCGCCTTGGCGCGCACCACACTCAACCCGGCCGCCAGACGCAGCGGCGCCGTGTACAGCTTCCAGTGCGCGCCGTCTCCATCCTCCAACGTGTATGCGATCGACGCCCCCTGCGTGCCACAGAACAGCATCACGTCGAGCGGCCCCTCATAGCTCGCGTCCTGCTCTGCGGGGGCGACGCCGACATGGCCCGGACCCAGTGGGATGAACAGCGGCGCCGCGGTGACAGGCTGCCGGCCGCCGGGCCACATCGCCTGCACCATCTGCGCTTCCGGGACCTCTCCCATGTCTCCGAACGTCCGGCGCCACTCCTCCAGCGCCGCCCGCAGTTGCGCGAGCGTCGCGTGATGGCGCGCATCGCCCGCGAGATTCACAAGCTCGAACGGATCCGCCTCACAGTCGTACAATTCCTCGACAGGCCGCCGCTCCCCAAAGTGGATCTGTTGCGCATCGGTCAGCGTCCCTTCCGCGAAGCCCCGCAGCAGTTCCTGATGCGCCGGATGGCGGTGCAGGTAGCGCACCCAGACGTGATAGGGGAGCTGCGGATAAAAGTTCTGGATGTACTTGAACCGGGCGCTGCGCACGGCCCGCATCATGTCGTACGCCTCATCGTAGCGGTCCCTCGTCGCGAAGATATGGTCGCGCTGTCGCTTCTCCGCTCCGAGAAAAATATTGCCCTGGAAGTGCAGCGGCCGTTCTATCCCCGCCAACGCCAGCACCGTCGGCGCCAGGTCCACCATGCTGACCAGTTCATCCGACACCCCGCCCGACGCCATGCCCGCAGGCCAGCGGACAATGAGCGGCACGCGGATCCCCGCGTCATACGGCCACCGTTTGGCGCGCGGCAGGCCCTCGCCGTGATCGCTCAGCAAAAAGACAATCGTGTTGTCCGCCAGGCCGTCCTCGTCTAGTTCCGAGAGCAACTGGCCGAGGATCGCGTCGGATTCGGCAATATTGTCATAGTGTCGCGCCAGCGCCTCCCTGGTCTCGCTGCCGTCCCGCAGATACGGCGGCACGGTCACCTGATCGGGATCCGTGGCCAGCGGCTCGCCCTCGCGCGGCCACATCTTGCTCTCGTGCGTTCCGGAGGCGTTGAAGACAGCAAAAAACGGCTCGCCCGGCGCGCGGTGCCGCCAATGCGCCCGCGGTCCGTTCTCATCCCAGGCGGTGACGGGCGACTTGAACTGGTAGTCCGTCTTGTGGTTATTGCTGCAGAAATAGCCGCGCGCGCGGAGATACTCGCTGAACACTTTGACATAGTGCGGCGGGACCGCCTCGTAGGGCGTCGGCAACTCGGGAACGTGCTCGTTCACGTGCGTGGTCCGCATGTGGTGGGCGCCAAAAGACGTCTGGTACAGGCCCGTGAAGATGGCCGCGCGGCTCGGCGCGCACACGCCGGCTGTGGAAAACGCATGCGTGAACCGGGTCCCGCCAGCGGCCAGGCGGTCAATATTCGGCGTCCGCGCCAGCGCGTCCCCGTAGCAGCCGAAGCGCGGGCTGGTATCCTCCATGATGAACCACAGGATGTTCGGTAAATTTGTCGCTGTATCCTGATTGGACAAACAGTCTCCTCCTCTTCGAACTGCGCGATCGCCCCCGCATGATTGCGCGCCACTCAGTCGCGCGCGGTTCCGCTCCCGCCCGCAGGCTCAATTCTGCGGCGCGTCTCCCGCCTGCAGGTAGCGGTACTCGTCGATGCTGTGATCAAACGCCGGCATGAACGTATCGAGAAAATAGCGAACCGCAGGCATCTCCCGCGCGAACCCGTCCACTGTCGACTGAATCTGCGCCAGCGCGACGGCAAAGTCCTGATTGCCGCGGCGCACCTCGCTGCGACAGCGACACAGCGCATCCAGTTTGTCCGCCGCGTGCACGATCTGGCTCACGGCGGGCGACGCCGGGTCCATCCACGCACGGTAGGGAGACTGCAGTTCCGGCGGCAGAAATCCGACCATCTGGTCGCGCGCGAGCGTCTCAAGGCGGGAGAACGCGGACTGAATGGCGGGGCTGAACTTCTTGACGGGTGCAACGACATCGGTGAGCAGCGCCTCGGTCGCGTCGTGCAGCAGCGCAGCGGACAGCACTTCCCCCACGTCAATCTCCCTTGAGAAAACCTCCCGTTCGATGGCGCACAGCGCCTGCGCGATCAGCGCCACCGAAAAGGAGTGCTGCGCCACGTCCTCCGCCTGCAGCGAGACCATGCCACTCCAGCGCGGCGTCGCCCGCAACCTGTGCAGCAGCGCGATGTACACACTCTGAACCAAGACCCGCCCACCCCCGACCAGACTCCCCGAATTCGCCGCCCGCCCAGCGCGTCACACCAACTTGGCCCACGTCCCGCCGGCATCCTGCACCTTCACCGGAGTGACGCTCAGCGCACCGGTATCCCGCCACCAGGTTGACGCCCGCGACCAAAGCGCCGCCTTCATCTCCGCTACCGCGGCTGTGTCGGCAACATTCACAATTTCATCGGGATCTGCGAGCAGGTCGTACATCTCCTCCATGTCCTCCTGATAGTAATAGACATACTTCCACTTGTGCGTCTGAATGCCGTAGAACGGGTGGAATCCCCAGTACGCCTTATAGTGCTCGAAGAACACGTGCTCTCCGATCGCTTCATCGGCTGGCTCACTGGCCTCGCCCGGCGTGATGCTCGTGCCGCCGACACCGCCTGCACCGCCCACACCGCCTGCGCCGTACGCACCGCCGGTCGCATCCGCGCCAGCCTGCGCCTCCGCATAAGGCAGAACGCCCCCGGCGAACGCCTCCGGCACCGGCAACCCCGCCAGCTTCAGCAGCGTCCCCGGCACGCCGGCGCTTGACACCAGCCGATCGGACACTCCCCCGCGCACCTGTGCGTCAGGGTCCACGACGATGAGCGGCACATTGTACAATTCCCTGTACGGCACCACTCCCTTCAGCCGCAGCTGGTGCGCGCCCTGCAGGTCGCCGTGGTCCGATGAGAAGACAATCGCTGTGTCCTGGAGGATCCCCTTGCTCTCCAGTTCCGCGAGAATCCGGCCGACATTGCCGTCCAAGCAGCTCACCATGGTGCGGTACTTCTGCGCGTCGATGCGCACCTGCTCCTCCGTCAAGCGGCACTCCGGACTGTCGGCGCGCTCCCTTTGAAACGCAGGCTTCGTGCCCAGATCGTCGGCGTAGAAACTGCGCGGCACCGGCATCTCCTCAAGCGGGTACAGGTCGCGATAGGCGTCAATCAGTTCAAACTTAGTGCTCCCCGGATGCGGACAATAGTAAGAAAGGGCCAGGAAAAACGGCTTCTCCCCCGCGTCCCGAATATAGCTGACCGCCTGCGCTGTCGCGCCAGCGTCGCGCACACTCCAGAGGTCTTGCCGGCTCATGTCAATGCCCGTCGAATCGACCCCGTCCGTCGGATACTCCGTGACCTGATAGCCACAGCGTGAGCGATGGGTGAAAAGATGCCATTTCCCGAAGTGCGCCGTCGCATACCCGGCTTTGACAAACTCTTTGGCCACCATCGGCAAGTCCGGGCGCAGCGCGTGACCGATCTGATTGACCCCGACCTCATGCGGATAGAGCCCGGTCTCCCAACTCGCGCGGGCTGGCGTACACTGCGCCGATGTCGATATGGCATGCGTGAAACGCACACCGCGCTGCGCCAGCGCGTCGATGTTCGGCGTCACGAGCGACGGGTCCACACACCCCATGGCCCCGACCTGTTGCTGGTCCGACGTAATGAAGATCACATTCCTGCGCACCATGACACCATCCCTAATTGTTTATTACGATCAATCAATCTGAAGCCCTTCAACACTAGGGGAACTGTGAAAAAGTCCGGAGCGGAATCTAAAATGGACATATATATGGACAGACCTGTGTCGGACCGATCGAATTTCACAGTTCCCCCGACATGACGGCCCTGTCCGAAAGCGGTGCCATTCCTGAGAACCACGAGCATCATCCCGCTGTCCGCCGCCAATACTATTCTGACAATACCACTTCCTCCTCCCGCCGACAACCGCGGAAAACATCGACAGGTGCGGTCCACTGACCGTGGCAACCGCACCGAATCAAATAGCGATAATCCTGCGCATGGTCAGGTCGGCTATGCACTTCGCCCGCCATCGGCAAGGTGGCGGCCTCGTCCTCGCCAGGCAACTCCGCGCCGGGAGGCCGCGCCGTCCACCCCGGCAAGCGATAAGCACTGAATCTGGCGCTAGTCATCCCTTTCCCTTACAATTGCGGGCTAATTAGCACCACTTTCTGGTGCTAGTCACGCAATAGCAACAAAAGGTGGTTCTAGTATGGAAATATATAGGCGACATAAGCGCAGTTTCTGTGCTTGCGCCACCCATACCCTCCGTCCGCGTCGCCTGCAGGCTATAGATCGGTGAACCACCGCCGGTCCCGGTTCGCGAAATGGAGTCCCGGTATCCACATACCTTCGTTCTACAAGTGGAAATTGCCGAGTCCTGCCATTTTCCCGCTGGCCTCACGGACGCCCCGGTAGTACCAGGTTGCTGTGCCTATTGAAATCTGCCAAGAACCGGCCCATGATGCCGCGACCAATTTCAGGAGGTTCGTCTACAGCACAAAGGTCCGGCAGTGGAGCGCAGGACTTCTCCGCGCGAGAATCATCCACAACTGGACCGCGCCATCATTCCGACAGCGCCCATCCGTGCCCTATCATTGTAGGTATCAGCCTGCCAGGGTCAAATAGTTGCTTTGTATAGGAATAAGTGACTCTCCGGATGTGACCGTCTCGTTGTCGCCGGCGCCAAACGCACCCCCGTCAGCCCCGTCACCCCCGTCAGCCCGACGCCAGCGGCATGACAAACGCACCGTAGGCGAACGCACCGAGTATGAGAAACGCCGGATGCAAACGCCATCTGATCATGGCAAACAGGGAGAGTCCGCCAATGCCCACGAATTGCCACACGCCGACCCCGCCGATCGCCGTCCTGCTCATCTGCAGCGTCAGCAGCAGCATCATCACCGTGATGACCGGTTGCACCAGTTCCGTCATGCCCCTCACCAAGCCCGACCGGCTGTGGCGCGCCAGAAGACTGCGCAGCCCCACAAACGCCGCGGCCGACGGCACGATGGTGGCGACCAGCGCCGCGAGCACCCCCGGCCATCCCGCCACAAGATAGCCCACGTAGGTTGCCACATTGGTGGAAATTGGCCCCGGGAGCGCGTTCCCGAGCGCCAGGATATTGGCGAACTGGCTGTTCGTCACCCAATGGAATCCGTGAACCACCTGGTCTTGCATCAATGGAATCGAAGCGGGACCGCCGCCGTAACCGAGTGCATTGGCCACAAAAAACGCCCACATCAAGTGCAGCAGATTCACGACCTGCGCCCCCCATTCGCCCGGAGCGCCGCAAATGCCCTCTGGATATGGCTTCGCGCGGCGCCAAAGCCGAGATAGAGCAGGATCACGAGCGCCGAATTGACCTGCGCCGCCAGTAGCCCGCAGGCCACAACCATGGACAGGGCGCCATTTTTCCAACCCAGACTGCGCTTCGTCCGCACGGCAAAATCGAACGTCATGCGTGCGAGCATCGCCACAACCACTGGGACCACCGCCGCGATCATGTCGCGCACGACCCGGAGGTGTTCCAGACTGCCGAACACACTGAGCAGGGCGACCGTCGCGAGACAGGTCGGAAGAATGTGCGCCGTCACGGCCACCACGGCGCCGACGCCCCCCGCCGCGCGGTGCCCGACATACGCCGCCATCTTTGTGGCAATAGGCCCCGGAAGCGCATACCCGAGCGCCAGCGTCTCGGCAAATGCAGCGTCGTCCATCCACGCGAGACGCGTGACGACTTCGTGCCGAAACAGCGGGATCACGGACGGCCCGCCGCCGTAGCCAAGGACGCCCACCCTCATCATGGCAAGCGCGACCTGACGCAGAGTGCCGACCGATCTCACCCCCTCACCCCCTCATTTTTTCGTCCCCGCGCCGACCGGGCGGAAAGACTCGCGCCACCCGCCACTCCTTATCCTTCGAGGTGATGGTCGCCGAGAAGCATCGGCGCGACACGCCGCTCCACGAAGCGCAACAGTCTCCTGTCCGCTCCATGCTGCGCCGCCAAAGATAGACCCACGGGCAGCCCGTCCTGCTCAAGGCACGGGACAGTGACCTGAGGAAGCCGCGCCAGGCCCGCGACGCAGGTGGCCTGCAGCGCCCGGGAGCGCCACTGGTCGAGCCATGCGCCGTCAAGGCCCATGAGCGGAGCGGGACCCGGAGCCGTCGGAAACAGCAGCACCGAATCCTCCGCCAGCAGCCGGTGCAGTTTCTCCTCCACGCCCGCGCGGACGTGCCGCGCGTAGGCAATCCACTCCCGTTTGACCGTCTTCGTCCAGGCGAACCGTTCGGCGATGCCCGGACCAAACGACGGCTTGACCCTTTCGATCCACTCTCCGTGTTGCGCAAAGATTTCGCCGCCCTGCAGGATGCGAAACACCCACAGCCACGTCGCAAGGCCTTCGTCGGCGAGGCGAACGAATTTGACCTCCGCGAATGCGTCGAACAGGACCGCCAGCGCCTCCAGGAACCGCTCGCGAACCGGCGCCTCGACCAGTTCGAGCACGTCGGTCGGCACGAGGCAGCGCGCAAACCCCTCGCGCGCGTCCCCGTCGTCGCCGAGCAGCACATCCCCCACGTCCGCGAGCATGGAGGCCGAGCGCGCCATCCAGCCCACCGTGCAAAAACTCGGCGCGAGCTTGAGCACGCCTGCGTCGTCGACCCGGCCGTGACTCGGACGGATGCCGTACACTCCACAATAACTCGCCGGAACCCGGATCGATCCGCCCGTGTCCGTGCCCAGCGCAAAGTCGCTCACGCCCGCTGCGACCGCCACCGCCGAGCCGCTCGATGACCCGCCGGGAACGCGTCCGGGAGCGCGCGGATTGCGCGGCGTGCCGTAGTGCGCGTTCTCGCCGTTAAGGCTGTACATCAGTTCGTCGGTGTGCGTCTTGCCCTCGAGCCGCGCGCCGACCGCCCGCAGTCGCTCGATGGCCGCCGCCGTTTTGACGGCGGGGTCATGCGTGCGCAGCCAGTCCGGATTGCCCGCCGCCGTCACGATTCCTGCGACGTCGAACGTCTCCTTGACCGCGAATGTCAATCCCGACAGGACGCCCGACCCCTGCGGCTCGAGGACCACACCCGGACGAAACATTGCGCCGTACTCATCGATCACCGACCGTCACCCCGCTCCCAGTGTAACTGGTCCGCCGCGTGCGCGCCACCAGTTCCCCGGACTTGTACACGTCGCGCGCCACCGGCTGCATGACCAGGGCTTCGTG
>JAKACX010000016.1 GCA_021821055.1 Bacillota bacterium | reverse complement strand
CGCTGTGAAATCGAATGAATTGCTGGTCATGGATATTGTGGAAGCTATCCGGCGGATCACTGCCTATGGAAACGGGGTAGGAAGAGAGCGTTTTCTTGCAGATATTATGATTCAGGATGCGGTCATTCGAAATCTCGAAATCATCGGAGAGGCAACAAAAAAATCAGCGAGGAGTATCGGGAAAAGCACGCCGATATTCCGCAGCTGGCGGAGGCGATGGCCGCGTTGTTGGAACAGGACGAAAGCTAAGGCGTATCCGACTGCCAGGGCGCTTTGTTGGCCCTGGCCACTGGCGTTCGCCCATCAAGACAATCCGTCGCTCAGGACCAGGTCGAGCCAGGACTTTGCCTCATTGTACAGAATCGGATTGTTCTGCGGAGTGTAGTACGCGAGGATTGCGACTGCCTGTGAAACGATCCATCCGCGGGCCCGTGCCCACGTGGCGTCATCCGTCGGCAGGGTCTCGCGGAACGCGTCGCGGGCTGCCGGCGAGTGCAACTTCCATGCGACCATCACATCGCACGCAGGATCGCCGACGCCCATTTCGCCCCAATCGATCACACCGCTGATGCGCTCTTCTCGTACGAGCCAGTTGCGCGCATCGAGGTCGCCGTGATGCCAGACAGGAGGGCCGCTCCACGGGGGCGAGGCAAGAGCCGACTCCCACACGGCGGACACCGAAGGGTCGCCATCGAACCGCGCCAGCCAATATCGGAAGTCCTTGTCCCGTTGAGCCAAGGGGATGCCGCGCCCTGGCGGCCCTCCCGATGAATCGACTTGTTGCATGGCTGCGACGAAAGCCGCGAGATCACGCGCTGCCAAAAGCCCGTCAATCGCCTCTATCGGCACGGCCTCGCCCTCAAGCCACGTATGCACCTCCCAAAACCACGGGTATTCGTCATTCGGACATCCCTGTGCGATGGGCATCGGGATTTCCAGCGGAACCAACGCCGCGAGTTTGGGCAGCCATGTGAACTCGCGACCTCCTGGCGCGGTCGGCCCCGCCCTGCGTGCGAGCCGCACGGAATATTCGTCGCCAAGTCGGAAGATGGCGTTCACGGTGCCGACCGATTCGACCCGCCGAAGGGGTAGCTCTGCCCAGTGGGGAAACTGTTCGACAAGCAGACGACGCACGACTCGCTCGTCAATCTCCAATTCGTCGACGTGCATCTTCTCACCCATCACGCATGGCCTCCTCGGGGAGTTGTGAAGTGAATCGCGGATGTCGCGACCGGCATGAGTCCGGACCTTCTTGACCTTCCGGTCGACTTCGAAATCATAATCGGATTATTTCGTCTGGTCAATGTTGCATGGGCAGTCAAACGGTGAAAACGTGATATGTTTGCAGAGGATTCCTGACCCGCGCGTGCAGTCAGTTTGCGCTCATTGCGACGAGGGTAAAGGGGCCCGGTTGGGCGAATTCGCAGACCGCTGTCTGATCGGCGTGGAGATGGGCTTGCCCCATCTCCCTGAGGAGGAGTTCCTTGGCCGCTGTCGGGATTTCTCTCGTTGTCACATCGGGGTTGTTGCATGCCGTATGGAACCTGTTCGCCAAGCGGAGCCTGGACAAAACGGCCTTTCTCTGGTGGATGCAGGTCGTGGCGACACTCGTCTATCTGCCGTGGGCCGCACCCGCTCTGCTGCGTGGCGCGATCCCCGCGGACGGCTGGTGGCTGCTCGTCCTGGCCGTCCTTGCGCACGCGCTGTATGTCACGCTCCTCTCCCGCACGTACGCGGCAGGCGACCTGTCGCAGGTCTATCCCGTGATGCGCGGCGTAAGTCCGCTTCTCGTTCCGGTGATCGGTGTGACGCTGCTCGGCGAACGCCTGTCCATGCCCGGGTGGCTCGGCGTCTGCAGCATTGTGGCCGGTATCTGGATCCTCGGCGACTGGCGGACGGGTCGCGCGGATGATGGAGGAAAGCGGGCGGGCCGCCGGGCCTTCCGGCTCGCATTGGCGGTTGGGCTGTCGATCGCGTGTTATACTTCATTGGATAAAGTCGCCCTTCGTTATGTGCCCGCCGTATCCCTCAATGACGCGGGCAATCTGGCCAACGGGCTCGCACTCTCCTGGGCGGCCGTGCGGTCGCGGGCCGTGGCGTCGGAGTGGCGCGTCAACCGCAACACGATTCTCCTGGGCGGCGTCATCGCGCCCGGCGGCTACCTGCTCTTCCTGTACGCACTGCATCTGCTGCCGCTCGCGCGAGTCGCGCCCATGCGGGAGATCGGCATCGCATTCGGCGCGATCCTCGGCATCGCCGTGTTGAAGGAAGGACGGGGAGCGCGGCGGATAGCGGCGGCGGGGATCATCACCGCGGGCGTCGTGCTGCTCGGGATGTTCGGGTAGGCTCCAGGACGAGGGGAGGCGGTGCGCGGATGATCATCCCGGAGGCGTTTGTGGCGAGAATGGGCGAAGTGCACGGACGCGCTGGCGGAGTTCGCCGGGCTCGGCGCGGTCCGCTTGCTGGATGCGGACGAGGGAAAAGGCGCCCTGCTGCTGGAACGCATAGAACCAGGGACGCCGCTGTCCGCAATCGAAGACGACCAAAAGGCCACGGAGATCTTCTCGCGCGTGTTCCGGCGCCTGCACGATGGGCGCGGCGCGGATCCGGTTTTGTATCGTCACCGCGGCCCGCCGTCTGCGCGGGCATGGGCTGACTATCCGTCGATCGAAGAACACTTTGCGGCGCTTGCGCGCTACCGCCGCCGGGCCATTGCCGGGCGGGTGGGTGGAGCGTGCGCGGGACACCCTGGCGGAACTCGTCTCGTCCACCGGCGAGAGCGTCCTGCTGCACGGCGACCTGCACCACGACAATATCCTGCTCCGCGGGGCGCCGGATGGAGCGGTGGAGTGGGCGGTCATCGATCCGAAAGGGATCGTCGGCGATGTGCACTTCGACGTGATCCAGTACCTGCTCAATCATCCGGCGCGCGGTGTGCTTGAAGCCTGCTGGAGTTTGAAGAACGGCGGCGACTGGAGCGAGGGCATCCGCATCGCGCATCGCTTCGTCGCCTGCCCTGTGTGATGGTGGCGCGAAGGCCAGCAGGGAGAGGCATCGCAGGCGAATTGCGCGCCATTGACAAAATTGTCCGAGAGGAGGCGGATCGGTTGTACTTCAAACCACTGTTTGAAAACGACGTCCCGGACTCCCTTCGCTCCTGAGCGCGGGGAATCCGGGAGGTGAACGGGCGGACTTGGCCCACTTCTCATTGGCCCCTTCGTCAGGAGTACGCCAGAATCCACAAATGGCGGAGGGGATGACGGACGTGAACAAGCGCTATCTCGGCGGCATGTACCTGGCTTTGGCCGCGAGCATTTGGGGCGGCATGTACGTTGTGAGCAAGATTGTGCTGGAGGATGTGCAGCCGCTTGCGCTGCTCTGGCTGCGCTACGTTGTGGCGCTCGCCGCACTGGTTCTTGCGGCGGCGGCGACCCGGCAGTCGTGGCGCATCCGTTGGCGCGACGCGCCGCTGGTCGCGGCGATCGGGATCATCGGCTACGCGGTCTCCATCTGGGCCCAGTTTCGCGGAACGGAGCTGTCGTCCGCGCAGACGGGAGCGATGGTCACGTCGGCGACGCCGGCGTTCATGGCGGTATTTGGGCGCATCCTGCTCGGTGAGCGAGTGACACGGCGGCGCGCGCTGGCGATCGGGCTGGCCACGGCCGGCGTGCTCCTGATCGTGGGCTTCGGCGGCTGGGGCGCGTCGATGCGGTCAGGCGCACTCATTCTCTGCCTGGCCGCCTTGACGTGGGCGCTGATGTCGGTCCTCGTGAAGCGCGTTCCGGCGGAATACTCGCAGCTTGTGGTGACGGCATACGCCATCCTGGTCGCGACCGCGGTCGTCACGCCCGCGGCGATCGGCCAGATGGGCAACGTGGCGCTGGCGCGTCCCGTGGTCTGGGGCGGCGTCCTCTATCTTGGCGTCATCTCGACGGCGGGAGCCTTTTTCCTGTGGAACAAGGGCCTGCAGATGATTGACGCCGCCAGTGGCGGACTGTACTTTTTCCTGCAGCCGCTCGTCGGCGTCACGCTGGGCTGGCTGGTGCTCGGCGAGCGGGTGGACGCCTCCTTCTGGGCCGGGTCCGCGCTGATCCTCTGCGGCGTGTGGCTGTCGCAAACGTGAGGCTCTTTCGGGGAGCCAATGGGGAGCCAGCCGATTGCTTTCCCATGCCGGTTGACCGAGAATAAACGGTATCGGTCCGCCGCCGGATGCCGCATGCAAATGGGCATCCAACTGTACGGCGACGCTCGCCCCCCAGAAGGCGTAGTCGGGTCGGCCGTGCACCCAGTCGCGCAGAAAAATGGACGGCGCGGCCAATGCGGCAAAAACGCCGGTCGGAATATGCCGCAACCCCTGCCGGACGCGGGGGGAGAGAGCAAGGGAGCGGCCCAGCAGCAGGGGCGGGAAGCGCGGGAGATAGGTTGCCAGCGCGGCGAGCGCGATGAGGGTGAAGTACCCAGCGGCGTTCACTTCCGATACACCCCCGCAAGGAAGGCCGCGAGCGCCCCGGCGACGACGGCGCCCGATGTGCTGAACCAGCGGTAAGCCAGCGCCGCCACGTGGCGGCGCTGGTTCAATTGAGCCGCCAGGAGCCCCAGAAACGCTCCGGTGTAGGCAAAGTCGAGCCCGAAGCGGGCGGGGCCGACGATCAGCCCGCCGAGTCCAAATCCCGCCGCCGAACTGAGGAGCCACGGAGCGAAGACGGCTGTGCCGGCTCCGGCGAGATACGGGACGCTCACGGGACGCCGCCCCGCCTCCACGGTGGCGATGCTGTAACTCTCGTCCGTCAGCCCGTGCGACAGCCAGACCAGTTGCCGCTTGCGCACGTGTTTCAGCGACTGGCCCAGCGTCAGGCCGTACAGGATCTGCCTCGCATTGATCAGAAAGGCGCTGCCTGCGATCGCCCACAGCGCGGCGCCGCGGTGCAGCAGGGCCAAAATGGCAAATTGCGATGCGCCGGCGAAGACGAAGACAGACATGGCGAGCGTCTGGAGGAGCAATAGGTGGTTGGCGCTACGCGCCAGCGCTCCGTAGGCCGTCCCGTAGGCAAACACGCTGAGAGACAGCGAAAAGGCGTCGACGAGCGCCCGGGCGAATCCCTTCTGGGTGGGTCCGCCTGGTGTTGGGTTTGCCGGTGCGCAGGACGTTTCCTGCATCGGACAGTCCTTCCTGTATGCTATAATATTTATATCGTATTATATAACGCACAAAGCGAGGCGGTCAATATGGAGAAAGAGGCGTTGTCGGCGCGCATCGGAGAACGCCTGCGCCGCTATCGCCAGCAGCGCCAACTGTCGCTCGACGCCCTCGCGGATGTGACGGGCGTCAGCAAGCCGATGCTTGGGCAGATCGAGCGGGGCGCATCCAATCCGACGGTGGCCACGCTCTGGAAGATCGCGTCCGGACTCAGGATTCCGTTCACGGCGCTGATTGCGGAAAATTCCTCCCTTGAGCTTCTTCGGGCAGAGGACCAGACGAGAATCGCGGAGGACGACGGGCGTTTCGAGGTCTACAGCACATACTCCGTCCAGGGAGTGCCGCTCGAAACGTACCGGGTGCGGCTGCATCCGGGATGCCGGCGCGCGGCCGAGGCGCACGGGTTTGGCGTGATGGAGTCCATCACGGTGTATCGCGGAGAGTTGACCATGGGGATCGCCGACGATGTTTTCACCCTCCGCCCGGGCGACGCCCTGTCGTTCTCGGCCGATACGCCGCACGTGTACCAGAATGCGGGGAAATCCGTGTGTGACATCAGCATGGCCATCCTCTATCAGACAGGGGCGCAACGGTCCTTGTAGGCCCCATGGCACGGACCCGGCGGCTGGCACAGCCCTATTTTGCAAGTAGCGATATTGAGAAAGCCAGGCTTGGGACCGGCCGCAAATCGGTCTCATGACGGAGATGGAACCCGCGCGGGTCTGCGATAATTACCGTATGCGCCGAGCACGCACAGGAGGCATACAGGAGGTTTCGCAATGGAGCATGCAAGCAAGGGGTCCGCGCCGCAAAGCGGAGTGTGGGCCGTCGATGCGAGCGGACTCGTCAAGACATTTGGCGACAACCGCGCCGTGGACGGTGTGGACCTCAGGGTGCGGGCCGGAACGGTGTACGGCGTGCTTGGTCCAAATGGGGCCGGGAAGACCACCACCATCAGCATGCTGGCCACACTGCTCCGGCCGGATGCGGGCACGGCGCGCATCTTCGGGCACGACGTGGTGAAGGAAGCCCATATTGTGCGCCAATTGATCGGCGTGACGGGTCAGTACGCGTCGGTCGACGAGACGCTCAGCGCCACGGAAAACCTGGTTGTCTTTTCGCGCCTGCTCGGACTTGGCCGAGCGGAGGCCAAGCGCAAAGCGTCCGAACTCCTGGAGGAGTTCGGACTGGCAGAAGCCGCGAAGCGTCCGCTGAAGAATTTCTCCGGCGGGATGCGCCGCCGCCTCGATTTGGCCGCCAGCCTGATCGCGCAACCGCCGCTGATCTTCTTGGACGAGCCGACAACCGGGCTGGATCCACGGACGCGCGCGCAGATGTGGGACACCATCCGCCGGTTGGTGAAGACCGGGTCGACTGTGATGTTGACCACGCAGTACCTCGATGAGGCCGACCAGTTGGCGGACCGGATCGCGGTCATCGACCGGGGGCGCGTGGTTGCCGAGGGCGCGGTGGATGAACTGAAGGCGTCCGTCGGCTCGTCCTCGCTGCATTTGCGGATTCAGGAGGGGCAACTGATCGAGCGCGCCCGGCGCATCGTGGAGCAGGTGCTCGGCGCGCAGTCCGTGATCTCTCCGGAAGCCGGAAAGATCACGGCACCGATGGCGGACGCCGACCGGGTCGCCGACCTGCTGATCGCGTTTCGCCAGGGGGGCGTCCGACTGGCGGAGATGAGCGTGCAGAAACCTACCCTTGACGAGGTGTTTCTGACCCTCACCGGGCACGGCGTAAAGGAGCCTCCGGCGCAGTCCTCCGCCGACCGGAACGAAACGGAGGTCATGCAGGCATGAACGACTATCCGTTGACGCCCGGCGCGCAACGCGCGTTAAAAAATCACGCCAGCGTCGGCCAGTCGCTGCGCAATTCGTTCACGATGGCGTATCGGGGCCTGTTGAAGATCCGTCGTACGCCGGAGCAATTATTCGACGTCACCCTGCAGCCGATTCTCTTCACTCTGATGTTTACCTACATCTTTGGCGGCGCCATCTCAGGCAACGTGCACAACTACCTGCCGGTCATCATTCCCGGCATCCTCGTGCAGACCGTGATCACGACCTCGATCGTGACGGGCGTTCAACTGCGGGAGGACATGGACAAAGGCGTGTTCGACCGCTTCAAGTCGCTGCCGATCGCGCGCATTGCGCCGCTCGCGGGCGCCCTGCTGGCCGATACCGTCCGCTACGCGATCGCCACCGCGCTGACATTTGCGATGGGGTATCTCATGGGCTATCGCCCGCACGGCGGGTTCGGCCATGTCGTCATCGCCGCGGTGTTCGTGATTGCGTCATCCTGGGCGATCAGCTGGATCTTCGCCTTCTTCGGCGTGATTGCCCGCACTGCATCCAGCGTGCAGGGGATCTCGGTGATCGTCCTGTTTCTGCTCACGTTTCTCTCCAACGCGTTCGTGCCAGTCAAGACCATGCCCGGCTGGCTCCAGTGGTTTGTCAACGCCAACCCGATCTCGCACCTCGTCACGGCTGTCCGCGACCTGGTCAACGCCGGCAGTATCGGCGGCGACTTTGGGATCGCGCTCATGGGCGCCGCCGTCATTGTGGCGATCTTTGCGCCGCTCACCGTGCGTGCGTATATGCGCCGGACATAATCGGGGAAGAACCATGGTGGCGGGCGCGGCGGACCAGATTTCGTCCGGCGTCACGCTCTAGCGCACTCCCTCTCCAACGCGACTGGGCTCCGGCGCTCAAGCGACAGTTGCGCGGCTGTGGCAATCTCCAGTGCGCGACAGCCGTCGAGCGCGCCGACGGACGGCTCCGTTCCCTGAATGACACAATCCACGAACGCCTGCATCTCAAGCCGGTAGGCGTCTTCGAACCGCTCCAGAAATCCCGGGACAATCTCAAAGGAGGAGCGCCGCGAGCGCAGCAGGGTCACGCCGTGCTGCTGCAGCCCGGAAATCGCGAACGTTCCCTCGCTGCCGAGGATCTCGGTGCGAATGTCGTACCCGTAGAAGCAGTTCCGGTATGCCTCCACATCGCCCGCCGCGCCTGACGCAAAGCGCAGAAAGGTGAGCGCCTGGTCCACGTCGCCGTACCGCTCGACATCCTCGCTCACGAGGATTGACCCCATCCCGGTCACTTCTGTGACTTCGTCGCCCATCAGGAAGCGCGCCAGGTCGTAATCGTGAATGCTCTGATCCTTGAAGATTCCTCCGCTGGCCGCAAGGTAATCTGCGGGAGGCGCCGCCGGATCGCGGCTGATCGCCTTGATGTAGAGCGGCCGCCCGATGTCGCCCGCCGCGATCCGTCTGCGCGCATGGGCGTAGGCCGGGTCGAATCGGCGCATGAAGCCAAGTTGGCAGGGAATGCCTGCGGAACGGACCGCGTCCATCGCCCGACGCGCCTCGTCCATATCCAAAGACAGGGGTTTTTCCAAGAACAAGGCTTTCCCGGCTTTCGCCGCGGCGATCGCGAGAGCGGCGTGCGTGTCGGTGGGGGTCGCGACAATGACCGCATCCACTTCATCCGCCAGAATCAAGTCCTCCGCCCTTGTGGTCCAGCGTTTCGCGCCGAGCTGCGCCGCGGTCTTTTGCGCGACATCGGGACCGATGTCCGCAACCGCCGTCAGCTCAGCGTCCTTGATCCGGTGAGCGATATTCTCCGCGTGACAATACCCCTGGCGGCCCAGCCCCAGCACTGCACAACGAACTGCACGTTGCATGCGCGATGCCTCCAACTTCATTGTTCGGGTGTCCTGGCAACCGGCGCCGTGCGGCCCGTGATATCGCCGCTCGGCGCAAGGTGCGCATAGTCGTCGTCCAGCGTGTACTTCCAGGCGCGGCTGTGTCCGCTCATCACGTTCAAATAATAGGTGGTGAATCCCGGCGGGGAGGCGACCGGATGGTATCCGCGCGGGACCAGAACCAGATCACCGTCGCCCGGGGTGAGGACGGCGTCGAGTTTCCGCTTGTCGTACACCCGCTGCATGGCCCGCCCCTGGGAGGGACGGATCCGGTAATAGTAGGTTTCCTCCAGATACGACTCCTGGTCTGGGATGTCCTCGTCATGCTTGTGGGGAGGGTAGCTCGACCAATGGCCGGACGGAGTGATGACCTCCACCAGCAGCAGTTTGTGCGCCGGGTGGTGTTCGTCCAGGATATGATGGATGTAACGGAGGGTGGAACCGTCCCCGCGTTCTTCACAGGGCATGTCGGCGGCCGTGATGCGGCGCGCTTCGCCGGCTCCCCGGTCCGTCTTGGCGGACGCCACGGCGATCTCCGCGCGCGAGTCTGAGTCGACGGTCACCGAACACCCCGGCGGCACATAGACAGCCTCCGGCGCACCCGCGTCAAACACGGAGGTCCTCCCGCCGACACGATCAAATCGCGCTCCGTTCACGTTTAGCGAGCAGGTTCCTTCCAACACGATCACGGCCGCTTCTCTCCCCGCCGTGACAAGTGACAGGGAATCTCCGGGCGCGAGACGGTACACTTCAAATCCGACGTACGTCCACCGCGCGGATTCCGGCGTGACCCGCACCACGGGCCGGGTTCCCGCAGCGCCTGGGTCGGCGCGCACGATCCACTCCATGTGTCCACCTCCCGTTGCTCCTCAATAGCTGCGCGCCTTGGCAATCTGACCGGCGGCCGCGCGGCGCGCCGCGAGCACCCGCTCGTTTTGCGACACGTCGGCGATGCCGACCCGCCACCAGGATTCATATACATCCGTGCCCGTTCCCGGAAACACCTTGATGTCGATGACCACCGACTGTTCCGCCTGCCTGGCGCCTTCCAGCGCTTCTCGCAGTTGGATCATGGTGCGGACCGAGTAGCCTTTGGCGCCGAGCCCCTCGGCCTGGCGGCAGAAATCCACCGACAGATAATCCCCTGTCAGGAGGCCGGACGAGGAGGAACGATAGCGCAATTCATTGCCGAATCCATTCGATCCATGCGCCCGCTGGAGGCCGTGGATACACTGATACCCAGAGTTGTCAAATACGAGAACGACAATCTTTCTGCCTTCCTGCAGACTGGTCAACAACTCGGAATGCAGCATGATGTAACTTCCATCCCCGACGAGAGCATACACCTCCCTCTCCGGTTCCGCCAACTTCGCCCCCAGGGCCCCGGCCACCTCGTATCCCATGCACGAAAATCCGTATTCCATGTGGTACGCTTTCGGAGATCGCACGCGCCACAGCCTGTGCAGATCGCCGGGAAGGCCCCCGGCCGCCGCCACGATGACCGCGTCCTGACCGATGCTGCGGTCAATTTCGCCAAGAACCGCCGTCTGGGTGAGACCGTCTTCGAGCTCCAGGCTGTAGAGGCGGTCCACCTCGGCATCCCATTCCGCCTTGTGCCTCGCGATCTCATCGCGGCCGTACTGCGTCTGATAGCCCATCTGCGCAAGACTGGCGTGGATTTCCTTGAGCGCCGCTTTCGCGTCCGCGACGACCGGACACGCTCCCATTTTCAGCGCGTCCATCGCGGCGACATTTATGGCAACGAGCGGGATATCCGGCGGGAAGGCGGTTTTGGAGGCTGTCGTAAAATCGGACAGGCGCGTGCCGACGGCGATGACCAGATCGCAGGCCTGCGCCAGGCGATTCGCCGAGAGAGATCCCGTCACGCCGATGCCGCCCACGTTTTGCGGGTGATCCCACGTCAGTGCGCCTTTGCCCGCCTGCGTCTCCGCCACAGGAATATGGAACGCCGTCGCAAAATCGCGCAGATCATCGGCGGCCAGCGCGTAGTGCACACCGCCGCCCGCGATGAGAAGGGGTCTCTTCGCCTTTTGCACCGCCCGCACCGCCTGGGCCAGATCTTCCGCGGCCGGCGGCCGGCGGCCCAGGCGGTGGACGCGTTTGTGAAAAAATGCCACGGGATAGTCGCAGGCCTCTGTCTGGACATCCTGGGGCAACGCGAGCGTCACCGCCCCGGTGTCCGCCGGGTCGGTCAATACGCGCATCGCCTGGATAGCGGATGTCATCAACTGCTCCGGGCGCATGATGCGGTCAAAGAAGCGGCTGACGGGACGGAACGCGTCATTGGCCGAGATGGTGTAATCGGACGGGATCTCGAGCTGTTGCAACACAGGGTCGGGCTGTCTGCAGGCAAAAATGTCGCCTGGCAGCAACAGCACCGGGATGCGGTTGACTGTGGCCACGGCGGCTGCCGTCACCATGTTCAGCGCGCCCGGCCCGATGGATGTCGTGCACGCGAAGATGCCGAGCCGATTGCGTTGCTTCGCGTACGCGATCGCAGTGTGCACCATGCCCTGTTCGTTGTGTCCCTGGATATAGGGCAAGCCGGGGCGTTCGTCTTCCAGCGCTTCGCCGATTCCGTTCACATTTCCGTGTCCAAAGATCCCCATGATTCCCTGAATGAACTTGTACTCCCGGCCGTCGCGTTCCACGTACTGTTGGTCCAAAAAGCGCAGCAATGCCTGGGCCATGGTCAGGCGGATGGTTTCCATGCGTTCACCTCGTCCCGCTGGATTCGAGCAATGACTGCACTTCCCGGGCGGTCGGCATGGCTTCCGAGCAACTGTGGCGGGACACGACGATCGCGCCGGCCGCGCATGCGTAGGCCAGGCGGCGTTCCGCCGGCCATCCCTGAAGCAGAGCGTACGCGTATGCGGCCCCGAACCCGTCCCCTGCGCCGAGGGTGTTCAGGACCTCGACCGGGAAGGCCGGCGCCTGCCGTTCCCCTTCGGGACCGAAATACAGCACGCCTTCTGCGCCGCGTTTCGCCACCACCTGCTTCGCTCCCATGGACAGGACGGCCGCGCTGGCCTCGCGGGGGTCCGCCGATCCGCCGATGTACTCCAGTTCCGCCTCGTTGGCGAGGACGACATCCGTCATGCCGATCGCCAGCGTATGGTACAACCGCGCTTCGGTGCTGTCGCGCCACAGCATCGGCCGCCAGTCAACGTCGATCACATTGATCCCGCCGGACGCCCTGTTGGCTCGCAGCGCTGTCAATGCGGCCTCCCGGCCCGGTGAACAGGAGAGGGCCGTGCCTCCGACGACAAGCATTTTGGCGTTTTGCAGGGCAGTCAGGTCCAGGTCGTGCGGGGACAGGTTCTGGTAGGCGCACGGGTCGCAGTAAAACAGCACTTCGGAGTCGCCGGGCGGTCTGAGCGCGGCGAAGGCAAGTCCGGTCGGCGCGACTGGATCCGCTTTCACCATCGCGGTGTCGATCCTTTCACGGCGCAGGACATCCAGCAGGAAGTCGCCATGCTGGTCCTGCCCGACCCGGCTGATCATGCCGACGCGCGCGCCGTGGCGGGCCAGGCCGACCGCGGTGTTGGCGGCCGATCCGCCGAGGTAACGGTTGAAGGAGCGGACGGCGCGCAGGGGGGTGTTGACCTCGTTTGCGTAGATGTCCGCGATCAGCCGGCCCAATGTATAAACTTCCGGACTCGACATGAACATTCCTCCCGCCTTGTGCCGAAGGTGCACGATATGGCTCCCGCTGGGACTTGACGGCGCGTCCCTTCGGACATGTGATGAAACCAGCGTGTTGGGAGGCAATCACGGATCGCCCGCCTGCAGAAGGGACCCGAGGAATTCCTTCGACCGCCTCGCATAGACGACGGGATCGGACTTCGCGGGGTCTTGTTCAGCCTCGAGGATCATCCATCCACGATAGCCCCGGCGGCGCAACACCCGAAAAATTGCCGAAAAATCGATGCTGCCGTCTCCTGGTGTGGTGAATATCCCCTGGCGGACGGCCTCCGTGAACGATGCCCCCGTGTGGCGGACAGCGTCCAGCACGGACTGGCGCACATCCTTCAGGTGAATGTAGTGGATGCGTTCAAAGTGCCTGTCGATGACCGCCGCAGGATCCCCCCCTCCCGCGTGGATGTGTCCCGTGTCGGCCAACAGCGAGACGCAAGCGGGGTCGGTGGACGACATCAGTCTGTCGATTTCTTCCGGTGTTTCAACCGCCGTGCCGAAGTGGGCGTGGTAGGCCACCTCGACGCCGTGTTTTCGCGCATGCTCCCCGACCCGGTTCAATCCGGCGGCGAGCCTCTGCCAGGCGGCCTCATCATACTTTTCCACCGTTGTTCTGGAGCCGCGCGCATCCCAATGCAGGCTGCCCCCGCCGTCGCAGGTCACAGCATAACGGGAACCCAGGCGGCTCAGGAATTCGACGTGCTGCCTGAAGTCGGTAAAATCCTCTTCGGGGCGCCATCCGGAACTGAATTGCACAGTCTTCCACGCCCCGGCGAGCGCCAGTCGGTATTTGTCCAACAGCGCCTTGAGCAAGCCGGGATCCCTCGGGTATTTGCGCCCCATTTCGGTGCCGGCAAAGCCGAGGTCTCTCATATCGGACAGCACGGTCTCCAAGTCATAATGATCGCCGAGATCATCCATATCGTCGTTGATCCAATTGATGGGCGAGACTCCAAGTCGCACATGGTCCACGTTCGGAGCGACCTCCCGGTTAAGCGCTTAAACCAAACAATAGATTGATCCTCGCCTGTTGTCAATGGTCAAGGAATCAGGTGCGGCCCGCACCTGAGAACGGTCATTCATTGGAAACGGCAGGAGGTGATGGAGTGGCGGCGCCGGTATTGACGGAGTGTACGGCATCCCAGTATGATGGGGTTAAGCGCTTTTACATACGGATGATCGACCGCTTTTAAGCAAGCGCTTTCATCGTGGTTTTCCCGTGTCGCGTGAGGTGATTCCGCTTTTTCAGGGGGTGCGGGTGCCGAAAAGAGCGCTGAAATGAGAGTTTATCAAATCCTTACCGTTTCTCAATCTTGTCTTCATTTAACCGGTTTACTCTTGTTGGCGACGGGTACACGCCGTGGCATGCGCCCATATGTCGCGGGGCTGGGGGGGATCGCTCATCGACTGGCTGCGCCGTCACGGGACGTGTGACAGACAAAATCCCGGCAGGCGCACAGCAATGCACATGGTGCCGAACAAGTGGGCCAGACACCATATGAGGACGTACGGTCCGGGAATCTTGCGGAAGCGAATCTTGCATCCACACCAAAATGCGGGAGTGTGACATGATGAAAAAGGCACTGCATCGACGTGTACTCACGGTTGTATCGGCGTCCGTTACGGCCGCCGCGCTCTTGAGCCAGGCTGGCCTGGCGAGCGCCGCCGGAGCAAGCGCGAGTGAGCCCACGCTGAGCATCGCGGAAGGCGTCATCGGAGGGAAAAATCCGCAGGAAAATACGGCCTTCGCCAATGCCATCGGACAGGCGCTGCACTGCAAGGTCCAGTTGATCAATACTTCGACAGGGAATTATGACCAGAAAATGATGGCCATGCTCGCGGCGGGCCAAAAGATCGATGTCGTCTACACGGAGGGCAGCACGTTGGCGGAATTGGCCAAGGCGGGCGAGGTGACCAACCTGCAGGGCATGATCCAAAAGTCCAAGGTGCTGGGAAATCCAAAAGTGGTCCCGCAGTGGGAGTGGGACAACATCAAGCTGTCCAGCCCGAACGGGAAAGGGATCTATGCGGTGCCCGTGAAATACCAGGGGGCGCTGATGGCCATCGTGCGGGAAGACTGGATGAAGCAGCTGAAACTGTCCCCGCCAACGACGCTGAGCCAATTTTACCACGTGTTTGAGGTGTTCAAGCAGAAAAAAGGCGCATACGGACTGACACTTGCCTCGCTGTACGACATCGAACCGTTCATGAGCGCCGTCGGCGTGAAGAATGGATACGTGCAACAGGGCGGCAAGCTGGTCATTCCGTACGCGACCAGCGCGGCCGTCCCCGTCTACGCGTGGCTGCACAAACTGTACGTCAACGGCCTGCTTGACCCTAATTTTGTGACCAACAGCACGGCGGACGAGCGCAATCTCTTTTTGTCAAGCCGCGTGGGCATGTTCGTCTATTGGGACGCGTGGGTGCCGATGCTCAACAACCTGGCCGCCACGCAGGGAGCGGGCGCCTCGTTTGACGCGCAGGCCCTGCCGCCGGCTCTTGGACCGAACGGCAAAGGACTGGTGTCCAAAGGAGACACGAGCGTCTTTGCGATTCCGTCCAACGCGCCGAACAAGGCCCTGGCATTCAAGTTCCTCGAATGGTGGAATACGAAACCCGGCGAAATTCTTGGTTCGCTCGGCGTCAAGGGCATTGACTACACGGTCAAGAATGGCACGTATCTGCTGACCACGGCCGGCATGACTGAGAACCTGGACCACGGTGATCCGGAGCCCATCAGTTCTTACTGGAAGAATCCTTTCCCGCGGATGCAAAAAGGGTACGCGAACGCGCGCGCGGTAGGCGTCAAATACGGCTATCAGCCGCTGATCAACGCGAACTGGAACAATGCGCAACAGATCATCTGGCAATACGCAGACGAAGCGATCCTGGGACGCCTCTCTCCCAGCGCCGCCGTCGCCAAGATGCATGCGGAGTTGCTGCGGCAGCACTACATCGGCTGACAGCACATCGAATCGAAAAGGGGACGGCCATCTTGGCAAGCGCAAAACTGGCTTCAACACCAATGACCCACCAGCCCGCGCGCCCTTCATCTGCCCGAAACCGGAGCAGATGGGGGCGTGCGGTGCCCCTTTACGCCATGCTGCTGCCGACCATCGCGTATTTCCTCATTTTTACGTACTATCCCTTGGCGCATGCGGTCGTCATCAGCATGCAGCAATTCAATCTCATCGGCCACCGGCCGTTCGTCGGGATGCGGAATTTTCTCGCCGTGCTCGCGGATCCGAATTTCTGGTCGTCCTTTCGCAACACGCTGGTCCTGGGAACTGGGATTCTGGTCATCGGCTTTGTCGCGCCCATACTCATCGCGCTGTCGCTCAACGAAGTGATGCAGGGCTGGCTGAAGCGGTCGCTGCAGATGATCATCTACCTGCCCCACCTGTTTTCCTGGGTGGTGGTCGGCGGCTTGTGGATTCAATTGCTCGCGCCGGACGGCGGCCTGGTCAACGCGGTTCTGTGGGCGCTGGGAATTCCGCCCGTGCAGTTCATGAGCGATCCGCAGCTGGCGCGCTGGGTCATCATCCTGGTCAGCGTGTGGAAGGACATGGGATTCAACTGCATCATCTACCTTGCCGCGATCGTCGGGATCAATCCGGCGCTGTATGAGTCCGCCCGCGTGGACGGCGCGCACCGCTGGCACGAGATCATCTACATCACCATTCCGTCGCTGGCCAGGACGATGCAGGTTGTGGCGCTGCTGTCGATCATGGGACTGCTGCGCCTGTTCGACCAGATCTACGTGATGCGAAACGCGGTGATCGAGCCCCAGGTCAACGTTCTGATGACCTACGTGTACGACCAGGGGTTTCAACAGATGAACATCGGGCAGGCGACCGCAAGCGCACTGCTCATCCTGACCGTCACACTGTTTCTGACGCTGTTCACGCGTCGGCTGATTCGCTACGACACGGTTTGATGGGGGACCCGATTCCTGATGAGGCGCAGATGGACGATGGGAAATGCCGCGTTTGTCGCGATCAATCTGCTGTTCCTCGCGATGATCGCGTCAACCATGATCGTTCCCTTGTGGAACGCCGTGGCGGTTTCTTTCAGCTCGGATCTCGGTTCGATGCAGCCGGGCATTCTGATGTGGCCGCGCGACTTCGGTTTCACCGGGTACACATCCATATGGACAGTGCTGGATCTTTGGCAACCGTTTGAAAACAGCGTGATCGTGAGTGTTGTGGGAACGACCGTGCACGTCTTGTTCTCGGCGCTGGCCGGTTATGCGCTGGCGCAGTCCGCGCTTCCGATGCGGCGCACCATTACGGTGGGCATCCTGGTCACCATGATGATCCCGTTTGAGGCGATCATGATCCCGTTTTACGTCACCGTGCAGGAACTGGGATTGCTCAATACCTTGACAGCCCTGATCCTGTCGGGCATGGTGTCCGGCTTCAGCATCCTGCTCATGCGCAACTTCTTTTTGTCCATCCCCGGAGACGTCTTCGAGTCGGCGAGGATGGATGGCGCCGGTCACTTCCGCCTCTTTTTCCAGATCTGCATGCCACTCTCCAAAGCGGGGTTGGCCACCGTCGCGCTGTTCGAATTCGTCGGACGCTGGAACAACCTTCTGTCCACGGTCCTGCTCATCAACAGTGCGAGCAAGGACACGCTCCAGGTGGCGCTCAATTCGTTGATCAACCAACAGTCCTCCACATCGAGCGGCACCCTGATCACCACCAATGTGAAGATGGCGGGCATCATCATCGCCGTTTTGCCGCTGATTCTGGCCTATCCGTTTGCCCAGAAGTACTTTGTCAAGGGCATCTTCCTGGGCTCCAGCAAGGAGTGAACTGACGGCGTGGAAACCGAATGGACGATATTGACGGAAATTGCGCAGGATGATACGGGGCGTTTCGTGGAGGTGCCCTTCACCGTGCCCGACGGCATTGCCCAGATCCGGATCCGGATCGCGGTCGTGCCGAATGAAGGAGGTCCGTGCACCATTGATGTCGGGCTGCGCGATCCGGTTCGCGTGCGAGGTTGGAGTGGAAGCGCGAAATACGACCTGGTGGTCGGACCGGACGAGGCGACGCCTGGGTATGCAAAGGGAGACATTCTGCCGGGACAATGGGCCGTGTTGCTCGGGGTTTATGTGGTGGGGCGGGCGGGGGCGAACGTGACGGCGGAGATCAGGCTCGTCCAGTCCGCGAGACAGTGGTTGAAGGGCGATCTGCACGTGCATACGGTGCACAGCGACGGGGTCTATACGCTGGCGGAACTTGATCGCATCGCCCGCGGGCTGCAACTGGATTTCATCGGATTGACGGATCACAATACCATCAGCCAGAATTATTCCTATTCCCGCGAGACGCCCGTTACCTACATCCCCGCCATGGAGTTCACGACGTACCGGGGACATGCGAACCTGTTCGGGATAGCGGATCCGTGCGACGACTTTCGGGTGCAATCCGCCGATGATGTGGCGTCCATTTTGACCGAGGCGAAGCGGCGCGGTTCCAGAGTCTCCATCAATCACCCGTTTGACGAAGGGGGCCCAAGCTGTCGCTGGCAGTGGGGTTATGACCATGCCTTCGACTGGCTGGAAGTCTGGAACGGCCCATGGAGGGCATCCAATCAACAGAGTCTGGAACTGTGGCATTCCATGCTGCGTGCGGGCAGGCGCGTGACGGGGGTCGGCGGAAGCGATACGCACCGGGAACACCCGTATGTCCGCCACGGCAATCCGACGACACACGTCTACGCGAAATCGCGCACAGTCGGGCATATTCTGAGCGCGATCCACGAAGGGTGCGTCACCATGAGCTGTTGTCCGGACGGCCCGCGCCTGGAATTGCGCGCGCCGGATGCGACCATGGGCGGGACCAGCCGGCGGCGGTCGTTTGACATTGTATTGACGGCGGCGGAACCGGGAGATCAGATCGTGCTCTTGAGTGAAATGGGCGAGGTAAAGCGGTATACTGTTTTGCAGTCAGGAGATTTTGCGGCGCAGGGCGAACATGAGGCGAAGAGATTCCTGAGAGCGGAGTTGTGGCGGTATTTTCCTCAGGCCAACGGACAGCTCATGGCCGCGCTCACCAATCCGGTTTTCATGCATGAGGCGGCCACTTGAGGGAGCTGTGATCAGGTCCGCCGTTCCTGGCATGGGTATGATTCGGGGGGCGGACAAAGGCGCATGAAACCGACCATCTATGACATCGCGCGCCTCTCGGGCGTATCGACCGCAACCGTGTCACACGTCCTGAACAATACGGGGCGTGTGAGGGCCACGACGCAGGAGAAGGTTCTTCGCGTCATCAATGAACTCGAATATCAACGGGACACCACGGCCTCGGCGCTGGCGGGCAAAAACAGCTATTCGATCGGATTTCTCGTGCCCGACGTGAATAATCTGTACTTTGCAGAGATTTTGCGGGGCGTCGAGGATGAAGCGTTCCAATGTGGGTACAGCATCCTGATCTGCAACACGGACCATGATCAGGAGAAAGAGCGAACCTATCTGAAGATGTTAAGGAACAAGCGGATGGACGGAATCATCATTGCCACGGGATCGACGCCGAGCGCGGTGATCGAGGACCTTGCGCGGGACAACATTCATGTCACGGTCCTGTCGCGCGAAATTCCGGACACCTCCATCGCCACGGTCACGGTCGACAACTATCTCGGCGGCTATATGGCGGCACAGCACCTGGCGGCGCTGCGGCACCGGCACATTGGATTCATCACGGAGCCATTGACGATCGGGTCGAGCCGTGACCGCCTGCGCGGCTTTGAGACCGCTTTGTGCGACGAAGCTCCCCAGACCAGGATGTACCTGTCCAATGACAGCGGTTTTGGCATACAGACGGGAACGCGGATCGCGACGGAACTGATCACCAAACACCCGGTCTCCGCCATCTTCGCGGCCAACGACCAATTGGCCGTGGGGGCCATCCAGGCCTGTCGCCAGCTTGGAAAACGCGTCCCGGAGGACATCTCCATCATCGGGTTTGACGATACGGTGCTGGCCAAAATCGTCCATCCGCCCCTGACGACGATCGCCCAACCGATGTATGAACTGGGCAAGCGCGCGGCGTCACTGACCGTCACGTCGATTGAGACGGGCCGGCAGGCGCTGGAGGGCGTCATTCTCAAGCCGGAACTGGTCGTCCGCGAGTCCACCGGAATGTTCGAGTCCGAGCGCACTGACGCGCGGTGAATAAACCGCATCAGGCATTCATCCCGGACTGGGACAGGACACAGGTGTTTCCGCCAGACTCCTTGGCTTGGTACATGGCGATATCCGCGCGCCGAAGCAGTGTGCCTTGGTCTTCGCCGTCGTCAGGAAAGACCGCGATGCCGACGCTCGCAGGGCAGCGAAATTCTTCGCCTGCCAATAACCACGGCTCCTGCAGTTGATCCACAATCGTGCGGGCCGCCTGGGATGCCTCGTCCTTGGCGGAGATCGACGGCAGCAGGATGAGGAATTCGTCCCCGCCCATTCGCGCAACGGTGTCGCTCGCGGAGAGACACGCTTGCAGGCGCCCTGCCACGCCCTGCAACAACTGGTCTCCCACAACATGTCCGAGCGTGTCGTTGATGTTCTTGAATCGGTCCAGGTCAAGGAACAGGACCGCTGCCATGCGCTGATGCTGTCGCGCCGTTTCAAGCGCCGAGGCCAGTCGCTCCATGACGAGGGAGCGGTTTGCAAGGCCTGTCAGCACGTCGTGGTGGGCCAGAAAATGAAGCCGGACTTCAATCTCTTTGCGTTGCGTGATATCGCGGGCGGTGCCGCGAAACCCCGTCGGATTCCCCTGCTCATCCTGAATGAGAGAAACGCGCGCGTCCATGTAGCGGGTCGTTCCATCCTTGCGGATGATCTGCCACTCCGCAGAAAATGGCGTGCCGGTGCGATATACCTGATTGAAGGATTGATATAGCGCCTGGGCATTCTCGGGGTCCGTGTAGGCACGGTTGTTCAGGCCGAGCATTTCTTCCTCGGGATAGCCAAGGATGTCCACCAGGGCACGGTTATAGAACTGCAGATTGCCGCGAAGATCCACTTCGAAATAACCGTCGCTGATTTCCGCCAGAATGGTCCGGTACCGTTCCTCGCTGGTCCGCAGCGCCGTCTCGATTCTCAGCCGCTCGGTGATATCGCGCGCGAACACGATCACTCCGACCACATTCGACCCTTGCCAGTAGGGCACTCGATCGACTTCGACATCGATGGTGCGCCCCGTGGGCAACGCAAGTTTCTCTATCCTGTTCCATATGGGCCGTTCGCTGGCCATGACTTCATGTTCTGTTTCCCGGTGCAGGTCGACATGGTCGGGGAAAATCTCAGTATCAAGACGCCCGACGATATCGAGTTTGCTTCTGCCGATCGATGCGCACGCGGCCCGGTTCACCTGTAAGAATTTGTGCGTCTTGTCCTTGTACCAAATCGCCGTGCTGGTGGAGTCAAGAATGGTTTCCAGTTCCTCCTGGCGCTGCCGCAGGCGTTCCCGGGGCGCTGCGGGGTATCGGAGTTCCCGCGCGATGACGACCAGTGAATCGCGTGTTCCGTCGGAGCGAAAATAGGGGATCTTGCGCACCGCCAGCACGTGAACTTCGCCGGCGGCATCCGGCGCGCGTTCATACCCCTGCGTCTCGCGCTGGGCGTACCACGTGCGCTCGTCACTCGCCGCGCAGACGTCGAAACGCGGTTTCAACTCCGGATACAGCGCTCCCAGCTGCGCATCGGTGTACCCCCGCCAGGGTCTTCCGCCGTCCAGGCCAAACAGTTTCACGGCAGCGCGGTTGACGACCTGCCAGCGCCCTTGCCCGTCTTTGAGCATGATCGCCTCGGGGAAATCCGTGAAGAGCGCCCGGAAGTACTCCGCCTCCACGGACGCCTTGGGACGACGGACGACGATCCTGCGCATCGGGCTGTGACGGGTCTCACCCATCGTCATGTTCCCGCAACCCCTCTTTGTCACCGAGTCTGGCGAGGCCGAGCAAGACGCGCCCCGCAAAGAAGACCTGAATCAAGCGGCGTATCCCGAATATACAGTGATCATAACACCGCACCGCGGCACTGGATAGGGCCTGTCATCCTCGTCTCTTCTCAGCGAAACGTCCACAGCACGATGACGACCAGCACAGCGAACGTGAACACGGTCAACAGGATCTGTTTGTCGTCTATAAGGGTGTGCTCTGGCCGTCCCCCTTTGCCCGCGATGTGAATGAGCAGCAGATAGCGAAACATGCCGTAGATCACGAACGGGATCGTCAGCATGAGCGCCGGGGTGTGGCTCGCTGTGAAGCTGAACATGGAGTATGCCATGATGACCAACGCCGCGGTGACGCTGCTGAGTTGGTTGAGCAACTCGGGTGTATACTCGCGCAGAACGGCGCGATGGCATGCGCCTTCGGTCTGGGCCTGCAGCACCTCGAAGCGCCGCTTGCCCGTCGCGAGAAACAAGGCAAGCAGCATGGCGCACAGCAAAAACCAGGATGTAAACGGAACTTGAATCGCCACGCCGCCCGCGACCGCGCGCAAGACGAAACCGGCGGCGACGGCGAACAGGTCGGCGATCGGGATGTGTTTGATACGCAGTGAGTATGCGATGTTCAGGGCGACGTAGGCGGCGAGTGTCGCAGCGAGCAACGGGCGAAGCGCGAACGCGGCGCACAGCGCAACAAGCAAAAGCCCACCGCCAAACACGAGCGCGGTGCGCGGCGGCAACAGGCCGGCGGCCAGAGGTCGGTCCTGCTTCTCGGGGTTGGCGCGGTCAGATTCCAGATCGACAAAATCATTGAAAATATAGACGGAACCGGAGACTGCGCTGAACAGGACAAAGGCGGCCACGGCCTGTCCGACCATGGCCGGACTGTCGTCCGGAATGTGAAAGAGCAAGGCGGCGAAAACGAACAGATTTTTCGTCCATTGCGCCGGTCGCATAGCGCGCAGCAACAGAGGCAGTCTCATCTGCGCCATCTCCTTACGGGGTCGTGCCATTGACCGCAAAAACCGTGAATTTCCCCTGTCGGTCGTACACGTGAAAGAGCCGCGGGTCTTCGACGGCGGCCCGATATTGGGGAGAGCTGTCGGTTGTCATCAGATACCGGATGTGGTCCCGGACGATCTCACGATCAAACGCGCGCGCATTTTTCACCATGACTTCCACGACCGTGTTCTGCGCGTGCCGCCCAAACAATGGATACGGATAGGCCACGAGTGTCGTGAATCCGATCACCGTCGGGCGCCGGAGCCCGTCCACCCACGCGTATTGCGGGAGGAAGATGCGGCCCGTGGTGCGTTCCCCAGGCGGCAGGCGCAGCGCCAACAGAAAGTCCTGCGAGATCGTTCTTGTCCCGCTGTATCCGTTCAGGGGCCCTTGCCGCAGGGACAGCGTCCCACCAACCGCATACACGGCCACGACGAGCATGAGCGCCAGAAGATACCCCGACTGGCGCAGTCCGCGCGCACGGCTGCGTTCCAGCAGGTACGCCAGCGCAATCGCCCCAAACGCGACCATGAACATGGTGTAGCGTCCCCACCAATTGGCGGGCTGGAGCCAGAAGATGATCCACAGCGGGGCGGCGAACAGGACAAATGTCCGACGTTCACGCCACAGGGTGTAGCCCGTAAACACCACCAGGGCGGGGAACTCGAGCAGGATCCACTGCGGCCCAAACGCGTTGATCGCCATGTCGTACGAAAAATACGTGGGAATGCCCGTCCATGCCAGCCAAATCTGCTGCCACGCCGGCAGTCCCAGGAGGGCGGCCGGCGTGTTCGGGAGCATCACCAATTGTTGGATCGTCCCGAAACCGGGGAAGAGCGGGTGGCCCAGAACCGTTACGATGAATGGATAGATCGGGTTGCCGTACAAAACCCAATTTTGTATGTACCAGTACGAGCCCAGGAGGCACAGCGGCGCCAAAAAGGCGCTGATCTGCCGAACGAGCGCGCCAGTCGGCATGCCTGTCCCCCGCCTTCGCCGCAGGGCTTCGCCCAGCATCCACAAGGCGCAGATGCCGATGTAGAGTGCACCGTCCGCCTTGATGCCCAGGGCGATCCCCCCCGCCACGCCAGCGGCCAGGCTGTAGCGCGCTGCGGGGTTTCGCATGTACGCCTGTGCGAAGTACAGGGCTGTCAGAAACATGGAAGCGAATGCCAGGTCCACGTAGTCCGTGCTGGCCTGCAAAAAAATCGTGGGCGCCAGGAAAAAGAGGGTGGCCGCCGCGACGGAGCCGCCGCGAGATACCCCGAGCATCCGCGCCAAACCCACGGTTGCAGCCATGCCGCACAGGGCAAACAGCCATTGGCCCAAGTGGACCAACGCAGCGCTATTTCGGAAGAGATAGAGCCATGTGTAGAGCAGTTCCGCGTTTTTGGGGTAGGCGTCCGACCACACGGACACACTGCTCTGGACAATCTGTCGCGCGTGAATCCAAGTCGCCACGGTGACGAGATGGTAACCGAGTTCATCCGCCGCATAGGGCGGCACGATACATCCGATCACCGCGATGACGACCAGGCTGACGGCGGCCAGTCCGGCGTAGGCGTAGCCAATCCAGCCCAGTTGCAGGTACTCCCGCACCGGAACGGTGAGCGCGCAAGCGTCGCGCGGACCCGTTGCGCAGGAGGCGCGACGCCACAACCACAGCGGCGCCGCGCACGCGAGCGCGAACCCGACGGTGCAGGCAAACACGACCACAGGGGTCAGGTCACGCAAGACCGCGCCTGCAAAGAAGACGGCGGCCATGACCTGCGCGATGCCGAATACCGCGGCGGCGATGACTCGGTCGGAAAGACCGCGAAACAGGACGATGGCAGAATAGAGCGACCCTGCAATGACAAACAACAAACCCATAATGCCAAAAAGCATCCAAGTAACCTCGATACCTGTCAATTTGAACCGGGCGCCCGAATCCGGTCATCCACCATGTCCGTCTGTCTCCAGCATGCGTTGGGCCATGGCGTCCACCCACAGGCGCAGCAGTCGGGCATGCCCAGCATCAACCCCTTCGATCTCCAACAGAAACCGCTTGCCCGCCTTCCAAACAGCTTCAAATGTGTATTCGAAGCGCTGGATGGCGGCATCGCGAATGATGTCGGACGAGACGTCCAGCGTCAAGATCTCCTCTAACGTGAGCAATGCATTCCGGGCGATGTCGATGCTCTGTCTCACACGCTCCATTCGACACCCTCCGCCAATACCTTTGCCCGGAACCCATCTCCCACGGTCCGCAGGTCGACGACCTCCACGCGATAAGGAATCGTTGATTCGTCATAATCCGACTGCAGTTCCGCGATCAGGCCTCTCCCCGTCGGCTCTTCGCACAAAATGCCGAGGTCAATGTCAGATGTCCCCCGTTCCTCCCCGCGCGCCCCCAACCACTTAAACTACGAACGCCTCCCTATTACTTATTTTACTCACTCTGCGCAACAATTCTACCTCAAGCGCCGCCGGCATGCTCGTGGTCGAGCGTTTAAAGGGATGGCATCGCGGAATCCTCATAATCCACTTCCGCCGTGCCGTCATTCCCTTTTGCCACGCCCGCTGCATTCATGATCACCGTGACGACAGCCGCCACCGCAAAGTTCGCGATGAGCGCCCACACAGCTGCGTAACCAGGAATCACCAACCCGCCCAGATGCAGCGGATAGACCGATGTCTTGAACGCTTCCGCCCACGCCATCCCGGTGCCCACGAGCATGCCTGCCAACCAGCCGAGCAGCAATCCCCGGCGATGAAACCAACGCGTATAGAGTCCGACCACGACGGCGGGCAGCGTCTGCAGAATCCAGATGCCGCCGAGTGTCTGCAGGTAGATCGCCATCGTGGCGGGCAATCCGAGAACAAACACGAGCGCGCCCAATTTGACCACGAGGCTCGTGATCTTCGCTACGCGCGCCTGATCCTTGTCCGTGCACTGCGGACGGATATACTCGCGGTAGACGTTGCGCGTGAACAGATTGGAGGCGGCAATCGACATGATGGCCGCCGGTACAAGCGCGCCGATCGCGATCGCGGCAAAAGCGACGCCGACAAACCAGGATGGGAACTCTTTCAAAAAGAGGAGCGGCACTGCGTCTGTCGCCGATGCGGGATGAAGACCGGCCGCCAGGGCCATGTACCCTAGCAGGGCCAGAAAGCCCAGCATGATGGAATAGACGGGCAACAAGGCCGCATTGCGTTTGATCACGTTGCGTCCGCTCGAACCGAGCACTCCCGTAATCGAATGTGGATACAGCAGCAGCGCCAGCGTTGAACCGAGCGCCAGCGTTGCATACGCCGTATACCCCTTGGGCCCGATAATCAGGGTTCCGGGCGGGGTATGCGTCGGGAGCGCCGCAGCCGCCACCTGAAAGATATGGCCAAAGCCGCCGAGCCGGGCCGGGATCACGATCACCGCCACGATCACCGTGATATAGATGAGCGAATCTTTGACCACCGCGATGAGCGCTGGCGCGCGCAGACCGCTCTTGTAGTCGTACGCGGCGAGAATGACAAATGCGATGATCAGAGGCAGGTTGCCCTGCAGGCCCATGGACCCCAGCACCGCCTGCATGCCGATCAACTGCAGCGCGATATAGGGCAATGTCGCGAGTACGCCCGTAACGGCCACCGCCAGTGCCAGACCTCCTGATTCGTACCGTCCTTTGACAAAATCGGCCGCTGTGATGTATCCGTGTTTTTTCGCCACCGACCACAGGCGGGGCATCACCAAGAACAGGATGGGAAAGACCATCAGGGTGTAGGGCAACGCGAAAAAGCCCAGCGCTCCGGAAGCAAACACCAGCGCCGGAACCGCGATAAACGTATACGCCGTGTACAGATCCCCGCCAAGCAAAAACCACGTGATCACTGTTCCGAAACGACGGCCGCCGAGCCCCCACTCGCTCAACATTCCCAGATCGCCCTGCCGCCACTTGGACGCGACAAAACCCACAACAGTGACAAATAGGAATAGGACAGTAAACACAATCAACGTAGTCCAATGAACCACAATCAGCCCTCCCCGAGTTCCCCTGACAGCCGGTGATGCGAACGGCGGCAAGAAAGCGATTTCAGCGCGGTCAAAACTACTTGAATATCCAGTAGACCGTGGCGGTCAGCAGCGCCGAGATCACGATCCAGATGAATTGATAGAAGTAGAAAAACGGGAAACCGCCGATGGTCGGTGTCGCTGTCGCATAGAACGGGACCCACAGCACCGCCACCCACGGTATGAAAAGCAGCAGATTCCACCAGCGGCTTCGCCTGTTGGTTGTTCTGTCCATGATTGACCCCTCCTCTCCACAAGAACTGACAAGCATGAAGCTTATCAATTAGTTGAATTATGCCATATTTATGACTGGACGGCAATCCCATTTGCGGTCATTGCCGACTGCGACGCTGTCGTTTGCCCCGTCTCTCGTCCCTGCCCAGCCAGTCCCGAATGGCGGACACGGTCCACAACAGCAGAGGCGTCGCGACCAACACGATGGGTATGGCCCATGGCTGATGGACCACCTGCACGTACGTGACAAACGTCGAAACGATATTGTGCGGCCACAACGCCAATACCATGTCGAACGTCCCGATTACCCACAGCAGCGTGCGCCAGTTCTTGATATGGAGCAACCGGGCCCATCCATAGGCGGAAACGTACAAAAATACCGTGACACGAACAAACGCGCTCATAAACCAGGCGAGCACGATCACGGCATCCAGCTTCTCGAGCAACTCCGCAATCGAAATGTAGCGGATGGCGTCCAGAAACGGATTCCACATCTGTGCGGGCAGGTCCGGGCCAAACATTCCCACAACCATCACCACGGCTATGGTGAGAACGACGCCCGACACGACGACGCCGCCGACCACATAGCGGCCCATGCGCTGCGGATGCTCTATCATTGGCGCAAACATCCCCACCAGTACGGCTTGCGCGAGAAATCCAAATGAGGGCAGGGCGCCCGCAAGGATCGTGGCAGGTCCGGTGGACGCATACACGGGCAGCAGTCTCTCGAAGTGAATGCTCGATATATTTACGGCTATCGTCCCCGCAAGCGCCACCAGGGCAATCGGGCCAAGCATCAAGGTGATTCGACTGAGCGATTGCAGGCCCCGATGATACAGTGCGTAAATCGCCAACGCGGTAATCGTCGCGGCGAATATCCACATTGGTGTCCGGTGATAGGTGGATGTGATGATCACGTCGATGGTCTGCCGGATGATGACGCCGTCCACCACCGTCCATTGCAGCACCGTGAGCAGGGCAACAAGCCGTCCGGGCCATGTGCCGAGAATCACCTGGGCGTAGTCGATCAGCGTGAGATCCGGATAGCGGCGGCTCACACGCACGACCAGGTAGGTCATCAAAGCGCTGGCGGCGGTCGCCAGCACGGTTGACAGCCATGCGTCACGATGGGCGGTCTTGATGGACGGCGCCAGTACGATGAACAGCGCCATGCCCAAGTCGAAGGAGGAGACGAGCCAGAACAACTGTACGCCAGGCATCCTTTTCATCGGATCACCACCCCGATTGGTCGAATTGCTGTGGATTCAGATGCGGGGAGCGCCCGGTCACGCCCGTTGTCAGAAGGGCAATGTCGCAATGGACGGTCACGTTGGCTGCGGAAAAGATGGCGGGCCAATCCTTTTTCACGGTGTTCCATCGCCCGGGATAGCGACGAAGGACATCGTGGCCAAACTGGAAAATGTCCGCGTGGTCGCGCGTCTGGACCTTGTGAATCATTTTCCAGGTGCGTCGCGCGATCGTTGCTCCCATAGCCTGTTCGACCTTTTTCACGATCGTCTGTTTTTTCAGATCAAGTGTGGTCGGATTTTCGATGACAGACCCTGCCGCCATCAGACGGATGTCAAAGTTCGGGATGCCGGTGGTCCAGTTGACCATGACTTTGGAGCGGAACCTCCTGACGTCCACCGCCATCTCTCCGCTGTTTCTCGGAAGCGGCACGGTCAGGGTTGTGGATTTCAGCACGCCCAGGACCCAGAGGCGGTAGGTTGCTTCATTCACGGTCAGGTAGTCAATGAGCCGCAGGTCTTTGCTAAAGACGGCCCGGCCGATGAACTGGAGGATGTCTTCCTCGCGCTGGCCCAGGATGAGACCCTCCTGCCGCACTCGCACAACGGGGAGGGTGGCAAAGTCGGTCTCATCGGCCGCGGCAATGAGAAAATCCAGAAACGATGTGCCTGTTGCGGCTCCGAGTAAATGACGACTGCGCACGGCGCCCAGACTCGGTATCTTCTCGAGCGGAGAGCGCAGTCTCAGGACGTCTTGCGCGGTGGCGTCCCGGACAACGAAAGCATCCGAGCGGAGCCGCACGTCAGGGTTGCGGGTCATCTCATCGAGAACATTCAGGAGACCGTGCTTCGCCATGGCCTCGCCGACGAAAAAGACGCGGCGATGGCTGATGAAATTCTTTCGTGAGAGATAGCTTTGGATCTTGTTCATCGCATTCAATACGCCAGTCCCAGAGGCGGACACGGCAATCGAGTTTTGCGACAAGGCCGATTTGGCACTGACGCCTTGCGGCAGCACGATTTGCTCCGTGACGATGATGGACGGCGCGCGGTCGCGCCAGTCCAATCCACTGCCCACGACGATGGCGCGATCGTTCAATTCCGTCTGGTCCCAACACCCGGACAGACACAGGCCAGCCGCAATCGCCAGGATCAACCCACCTGAGCGCTTCATCATTCATGATCCCCGCGCTCATTCGGGTGAACTGCCGTCGATCCGGAAGGCACATCCGGGATGGCCGTATCAACCATGGAGGATCGTCTGGCGCTGGGCAGAATCACATCTCTCCATCGTCCGGGTGACCACGGTGCGACAGGGGACATGTAGGGGACGCCGAACGACTCCAGATTGACCTGATGAATGAGAATGGCGAGGAAAGACACCGTGATGCCGTACAGTCCGAGCACCGACGCCAACAGCAACACGGGGAAGCGAAGCAGGCGAAAGGAGAAACTGAAACTGTAGCGGGGAATGGTGAAGGAAGCCACGCCGGACGCCGCCACCACGATGACCACCGGAGCCGAGACGATGCCGGCGTCCACGGCAGCCTGGCCGAGCACAAGTCCGCCGACGATGCTGACGGCTGGCCCGACATTGCGCGGAAGGCGGACGCCCGCCTCGCGCAGTCCTTCGAAGAGCAGGTCCATCACCAATGCCTCGATCGCCGTCGGTACAGGACTCGGCTCCCGGGCGGCCGCGAAGTTCAGGAGCAGGTTGGTTGGCAGCATTTCCGGGTGGAACGTGGTCAGCGCGATGTACGTGGGAGTTATGGTCACAGCCACAAACAGGAGAAAATAGCGCAACCAACGGATGGGTGAACTAAAAACACTGCGTTCGTAGTAATCCTCCGATGATTGCAGTCCGCTCCAGAGGGTCATGGGTACAATCAACGTATGCGGCGAACCATCGACCAGGATGCCGACTTTCCCCTCAAACAGTGAGGCGGCCACAACATCCGGCCGTTCCGTGTTCAGGACCTGCGGAAACGGCGACCATGACACATCCTCGATAAAGTCCTCTACGTAATGCGAATCAAGCACCATATCGACCTGCATCGCGCTGATCCGACGTTTGGCCTCCTGCAAGACGGTCCTGTCCACAACTCCGTCCACATAGGTGATCACGATATTCGTCCGGGAGATCCGGCCCAGCGTGACCAGTTCCATTTTTAGGAGCGGGGTGCGCAAACGGCGCCGAATCATCGACGTGTTGGTCCGCAGCGATTCCGTGAAGCCTTCTCGCGGTCCCCGAATGCCGCTTTCGCTGGAGGCTTCCTCGATAGCCCGCGTTTCCCAGCCCGGCAAGTTCGCCAACAGCGCTTCGCTGCAGCCGTGCACGATGACTGCTGCCGAGCCGTTGAGCAGAGCATGGACCAGGTGACCAAATGTCTTCGCCCGCTTGATGTCGCCAACGGCGATCAATCCGGCGACATGGTCGAGCGCGTTTTCGGCCGTTCCGGGAGTACGCGGAGTCTCGTCCTGAAGACAGGGCTGCAGGACAGCCTCCTCCAGTTGTTTGCTGTCGACAAGCCCGTCCACGTAGACCACCAAGAGAGGGTGGGAACCGTTTGCCCGAATTGTGCGAAAGACTGCGTCACTGGCTCCGGAGAGGATGCCGCGCAGGTTAGACTCGTTTTGCTGAACGGTGTCAGAAAGCGGCATGGCCAGTTGGGGAATCAGGGCCTGCTCGTCAAATTGTGATTGTCCTCTGGCGGGATGGGGCCTATGGTGCTTCATTCGGACAAACCTCCGTGGGACTGCCATCCGCCTATTGTGCGCGGAGGTGGTCCATTCTATGCTGGGCGCCCACAGACAGTTGCAGCCGTGCAACAGGCATGAATCCGGCGTCGTCTTTAACGTGGCCGCGTGGAACGGGACGATCCAAGATAAGGGCGCGCCCCCGTCAGTGCTATACTGGAACTCGTACCGTCCACACGTGAGGTTTGGAGGAAACAGGAAATGATTCAGCCTTTGTCCAACACGTGGCGCACGCGTCTGTCCACGCAGTTGTCGAGTCCCTATCGCGAGCCGATTGTCGTCGGTCTGCTGTCTCTGATCATCGGGGTCATCGGGGGAGTCGGAGCCATTATCTTCCGCGATCTCATCCACATTTTTTATACTGTGTTCCACGGCGGACACTTCGAACTGTCTCCACTGCGCGCGTTGATTCCGGCGGTCGGACTCACCATCGTGGGATTCATCACTCACTATTTTGCCAGGGAAGTCAAAGGGCACGGGGTTCCGCAGATTCTCGAATCACTCGCCTTGCGCGGCGGCAAAGTCCGCCCGCGTGTCGCTTTTTTCGGTATCCTGGCTCCAGCGATCACGATCGGCGCCGGTGGTTCGGTCGGTCGCGAGGGTCCCATCGCCCTGATCGGCGGCGCCTTTGGTTCCATTGTGGGACAGGCCCTGCGTCTTTCGGATAAATACACTTCGCTCCTGCTTGCCTGCGGTTCGGCCGCCGGCATCGCCGCGACATTCAACGCCCCAATTGCGGGCGGTTTTTTCGGGCTGGAGGTGATCCTCGGCAGTTACTCCATGGGCGCAATCATGCCCGTCTTCCTCTCAGCCGTGACTGGCGCCACCGTATTTGATGCGATCATGGGCAGTCAACCGCCCCTGCAGACAGCGCCCTTCCATGTGATGCACCCGATTGCCCTTCTGTTTATGATCATTCTCGGCGCGATTGCGGGCTTTCTCGGACTCGCCTATTCCCGCGGGTTGACGTGGATCGAAGATGTCCTGCACAGTTGGCAGGCTCCCTTTTGGGTCAAGACATCCGTTGGCGGCCTGGCGGTTGGCGCTCTGGGACTGGCGTTTCCACAGGTGCTCGGTGTGGGCTACGCAAGCATTCATGCCGCTCTCTCCGGACAATTGGCCATCGGGCTGCTGCTCATTTTGTTCCTATTCAAGTACATGGCGACGTTGATTACGGTAGGTTCGGGGGGCTCGGGCGGGGTTTTCGCACCGTCTCTCTTTCTTGGTTCCATGGTCGGCGGCGTGTTTGGCGAAGGGCTGCAAAAGCTTGTTCCTGGTCTCATACCGCATCCGCAGATTTACGCCATCGCAGGAATGGGCGCAATCTTCGCGGCTGCGGCGCAGGCGCCATTTGTCGCCATCACCATCCTGCTCGAGGTGACGGGCGATTATCAACTGACGCCCGTGGTCATGGCCGCATGTGTCACGGCCTACGTCGTGCACGGCGTGGTCTCCCGCGATTCCATGTACACCGTGAAACTGACGCGCCGTGGGATCCGCATCCTGAGCGGCAATGAAGTGCGGCCCACGGAACGGATTCAGGTGCGCACGGCCATGGAACCGCTGCAGATTTCTTTGACCGCGGCCGACACGGTGGAGAATGCGTTCCACACCTTGAGCATAGCCCGCGATCACGAAGTGATTGTCACGAGCGCCGAGGGACGGCTGGCAGGGGTGCTCTCCCTGTCGGACCTTCGCGAGAAGCTGGATCTTGGCGATCTCACGGCGCCGATCACCGACCTGTTACCTGCGAGCACCCCGACGGTGCACCCGGACCAGAACCTGGAGGACGCGCTGCGTCTCTTTAGCCTGCACGAAGTGGATCTCTTGCCCGTCGTTGATGAGCGCACCGGCCAAGTGGAGGGGGTATTGACGCAACGCGATGTTGTTCGCTCCTACAACGCATCCACTCTGCACTCCACCACGCTCAGTGCGAGAATACGCCAAGTCCAGCGGGAGTTGAGCGAACCGGGACAGCTCACCTCGGTGCGCCTCACGTCACAGAGTCAGGCGGTCGACAAGACGCTCGCTGAACTCCATTTTCCAAGAGGCGTCGTAGTGGTGTCCATCGAACGGGAGGGGGAAGTCGTTGTCCCCAATGGACAGACGCGCCTGCAAGCGGGCGATGGAGTGCTGTTGTTCATTCTGCCAGTCAGTATAACGGAACAGGTCCTGCGCATTTTCCGGGCTTACTGAATGGCCGCGCAAGACAGGGTCGTGCTGTCGCGACGCCGGTCTCTCTGATGAGGCGCCGTTCGCGGGGCGGGCATGATGCCTGTGCGGCGGGAGGTGTTCACTTGACTTGTTCTCGTGGGGAAGCGTATCGTTTCTAGGTGAGGGCAAGAGGCAGGGCTGTACTTGCCGGGTGAGGGGGATGTCATCATGTTTTTCCGTCGCCGTTGTTCCGGGTTTCTCTTTCGCATGCTGATGGTCATCCTGGGAATCAAATTCTTGACCAAGCAGCGCCACTGTCACGAGGACCACACGTCGCAAAAGGCGCGCGCCCGCGCCTTCCGTCAAAAACTGCGCGAAGCGGTCGCTGTCTGGGATGACGAGTCGTTTGACCAGCCGCACGAAGACAACAGCGCAACCACCGAGTAAGGAGACCGCGTGTTCAGGCAAATTTGGCGTTCGAGTCGGGTCATCCTCTTGGCTTTGTCATTTGTCGGATACCATTGGCAGATCCGTTTCATCAGCCGCTTCAGAGGCAGCCGGAGGCAGGAACTGGAGGCGCGCGTCTTTGCCCGGGCAGGGGCGCGCGTCCGGCGGTCTGCGTTGCGCCTGCAGGGGCTCATCGTCAAGGTGGGTCAATTTTTGAGCGCGCGGGCCGACGTACTGCCGCTTGCGTTTACCAGAGAATTGACACAGTTGCAGGACGCCGTTCCGGCGGCCCCGTACGTCAGGATCCGGGCCGAAGTTGAAAGTCAACTCGGAGCGGATCTTGACGCTATTTTTCCGACGTTTTCGCGGACAGCAACCGCCGCGGCGTCTCTCGGTCAGGTGCACCGGGCGACGCTGCCGGATGGCCGCGAGGTGGCTGTAAAGGTGCAGCGGCCCGGTATCGCCGGTCTAGCGGCTTCCGATCTGTATGCGCTGCGCTTGATCACCTCATTCATGGAGCGGTTCACCAAATTTGGCCGCCTGATGCGCCTGACGAAGATCTATGAGGAATTCGCGCGAAGTGTACACAATGAGCTCGACTACCGCATGGAAGCGGACTATCTGCAGCGCTTTCGCAAACAGTTTGAGGCTAACCCGCGAATCGTCGTTCCGTCGGTGGTCGATCGGCTCGTCACCCAGACCGTGCTGGTCATGGATTTTATCGACGGCTGCAAGGTGAGCGACGCGAAGCAGTTGGCGGCGTTGCGTGTCGATCCGCAGAGCATCGTGGAGTTGATGGTCGATGCGTACTTGAGGCAGATGCTGGAGTTTGGACTCGTCCATGTCGATCCTCATCCGGGGAATCTGCTCGTGTTGGCGGACGGGCGGCTGTGTTTCCTCGACTTTGGCATGATGGCGGAGGTGCCGCAAGAGGATGTCGGAACGTTTGCCAAACTGGTTCAAGCCGCCATCTCGCGCAACCTCGACGGCATCGTCGAAGCGGTGGACAAGCTTGGCTTCCTGCAACCGTACGCCAACCGCGCCGTCCTGAAACAGGCGGTCGCGATGATGCTCGACCGCCTTAACGGGTTCCGGTTGGAGCGCGGGCCGGAACTCGACCGGTTTATCGAGGATTTTCAGGACTTTTTGCACGACGAACCGTTGGTGCTGCAGGCCAAATACCTGTTCATCGGTCGTGCGATCGGCATGCTCACGGGGGTCCTGACCACGCTGCAGCCCACCATCGACTGGTGGGCTCTGTTAAAGGAGCGCGCGCTGCCGCTGCTGAACGCCCAGGCGGAGCGCGGCAGCGGCGGCAAGGAGGGGGACAACCTCCGCGCTGGTGCGAGGCGGTTGGTCGCACAGTTATTCGGCGATGCCGGGGCGCTGGCCTTCGATGTGGCGCTCGACCAGGCCAAAGAGACAAGCCTTGCCATGCTGCGGCTTCCCACGGAACTGGACCGGGTGTTGCAAAAACTGGACCGCGGGGAACTGACGATTCAGTTGGATTTGAAGGCGGCCCTGGTCCGGATCGATCAGTTGCAGCGCCTGCTCGATCGGCTCTGGTGGATCGTTCTGTTCGGGCTCATGACGGGCCTTGGCTTCCTGCTTCAGGCCCATCATCTGGCGCAGGAGCGGGACGGGGCATTCGCCGTGGCCGCCGTGTTCCTGCTGTCCGCCCTGTTCGGCGGCGGGCGCGGTCGTGAACGGAGCCGCTCCCGCCGCGCCCGCAATTCGCCCCGCTGACGTGTCCCGGAAGGGGTGAGCCAGGTGAACCGGAGGGTCCTCGTCGTCGACGACGAAGCGCCGATGCGACAGCTCGTGCGCATCTACCTCAGCGCCGTCGGTTGCGACGTGCTGGAAGCGGCGGACGGATCAGCCTGTCTGCAGACAGTGCGGGCGGAGATCTGTCATCTCGTGATTCTGGACGTCATGATGCCGGGTTTGGACGGAATCGAGACGTGCAGACGCATCCGCCGCGTGGATCGGGATATCCCGATTCTCATCCTGACGGCGCGCGACGCGGTTGAACAGCGGGTCGAGGGCCTGAAGGCGGGCGCCGACGACTACGTCGTCAAGCCGTTTGACGGCCGCGAACTCACGGCGCGGGTGGAGAGTCTGCTGCGTCGTTCCTATCGCGATGACGCCCCGCTGTACGAGTTCCCTTCTCTGCGTTTGCGGGTCGATATCCAGGACCGGACGGTTTCGCTTGGGGGCAACGCTCTCTCCCTGACGCCGAAGGAATTCGACATTCTCGCTCTGCTGGCAAAACGGCCCGGCCGCACGTATGCGCGCGAGGAACTGCTGCAACTCGTCTGGGGTCCGGAGTACGACGGCGACACGCGCACGGTTGACAGTCACATCAAGAACATCAGGGAAAAACTGCACGCGGTTGACCGATCGGTGGACCCTGTGACGACCGTTTGGGGCGTCGGTTACAAGTTTGAGGCGGCCGAATGATCCGCCGCAGCATCGCCGCGAAGATCGGTCTGTCCATCGTCGCTCTGGTCGTGCTGGACCTGTCGGCGCTGTTCCTCTCCGTCCGGCAACTCATGACGCGCGTCCTGCAGGCGCGTGGGGCGACCGGGATCACCTTTGCGCGCGCTGAGGAATGGCTCGCTTGGGCAGCGATCGGCGCCGTGTTCGTGGCGCTCGGTTTGACGGTCTTTTTGTCGCGGCGCCTGGCGCGTCCACTGGTGAACATGATCGGCGTCACACAGGATATCGGCCGTGGGCGGTACGCCGTGCGCGTGCCCGTGAAAGGCGAGGATGAGGTGGCGCGCCTCGGCGCGGCGATCAACGCGCTCGCAAGCCACCTGCAGCGCCTGGACGCGACCCGCAAGGACTTCCTGACCGATGTGGCGCACGAGTTGCGCACACCCCTGACGTACATGCGAGGGTACTCTCAGGTCTTGTATGACGGGATGGCCAAGTCGCCTGCGGAGGCGCGCCAATACCTGCAGATTATCCATCAGGAAACAGAGCGGCTCGAACGCCTGGTGCAGGACCTGTTCGTTCTGGCGCAGGCGGACGCAGGTATGCTGGTCGCGCGGCCGGAGGAGGTGGACCTGGCGGCGCTTGTGGGGCGGGTGGTGGAACGGTTCCGCCCGTCCGCACTCGAGAAGGGCGTCCGTTTGGCCATGGAGGGAGGGCAGGGAGCGCTGGTGGAGGTGGATTCCGCGCGAATGGAGCAGGCGGTCGTGAATCTGCTGGACAATGCGTTGCGGCACACGCCAGCGGGTGGATCGGTGACGGCGAGCGCGATGATTCGCGGAGAACGGGCGGAAGTTGTGATTCAGGACTCGGGCTCGGGCATTCCGGAGGGCGACCTGCCCTTCATCTGGGAGCGGATGTATCGCGCAGACAAGTCTCGTTCTCGCGAGGGCGGCGGCGCCGGGTTGGGGCTCGCCATCGTGAAAAATATCGTGGAACTGCACGGGGGCTCTGTCTTCGCGGAGAACCGCGAGGGCGGCGGGACGTCCATTCATGTCTCGGTGCCTGTGGTCGCCGTGGTCCGTGGCGCGGGGGAGGTGGCCACATGAGGCGCGTCGACTGGTTTGTTGCCGGGGGGCTTGTCGTTGTGGGGGTGGTGTTTCTGCTGACCGCCAGCGGCATGTCGATGGGCGGCATGGGCGGTATGGGCGGCATGATGGCGTCCATGCGCGGCGCTGCCCTGCTGTTCATCCTGGTGCTGCTGCTTGCCGCCCTCGCCCTGATCGTCTACCTGGTGCGCGCCGCGTCGCGCGAGGAAGCGCATGCCAGGTACTGCGCCAATTGCGGCAGGAGGTTGCAGGCGACGTGGCGCGTATGTCCGCACTGCGGTGAGCGGACGCCTGACGGCGGCGACCGGTAAGGGCGTGCGACAGCCCAAATCGCGGCAGGCGAATAGCGGTAGACATGGCGTTCGACTTAGGCCCCGGGCGCTATGTCTGGAGTCACGGCGGCGGAGGTTGTGAGGCGGCGCTCTGGCTGCACTCTGGCGACACACCATGGGGTTGTAGTATAATAAAGTAAATCTGGTATATACAATCGATCGTTTGTGCGCGGGGCGGGGGCGGGACTGGGTGAACTGGTTGCTCGAAGCAGTTGATTTGAAGCGCAACTACAACGACGTGGCGGCCGTGGACGGTGTCACGCTGCGTCTTGGCGCGGGGGAGTTGCACGGTCTGCTCGGTCCGAACGGCGCGGGCAAGAGCACGACCATGAAGATGATGGCGGGTCTCCTCGAACCGACGGCGGGAAGGATTCTGTACGGGGGGGAATCGCTTGCGGACGAGCCGTTGGCGGCGCGCAGGATGTTCGGCTACCTTGCTGACCAGCCGCTCATGCTGACGGCGCTGACCGGGTGGGAGTACATCCAGTTCGTCGCGGGCCTGTACGGTTTTTCGCCGGACGATATCGAGCGGCGCGCGTCAGAGCTTGCAGATCGCTTCGAACTGACGGCGGCGCTCGACAAGCGGGCGGACGGCTACTCCCACGGCATGCAGCAGAAACTGGCGCTGATCGCGCAACTGGTGCACAAGCCGAGGGTGCTACTCGCCGACGAACCGACGGTCGGACTCGATCCGGCCGGTACGCTGGAAATCCAGCAGGTGCTGCGCGAGTACTGCGCCGAAGGCAACGCGGTGCTGCTGTCCACGCACCTGCTCGACATGGCCCAGGGTCTGTGCGACCGCGTCTCCATCATGGCGCGCGGACGGATTCTCGCGGACGGACCGCCCGCCGAACTTGTCGCAACCCAGGGCCAGACCCTGTCGGACGTCTTCCTGCGCCTGACGCGGGAGGCCCGGGTATGACGCGCTACCTGTTGCGCTGGCAGTGGACGATGACGAAACGGCAGTTGCGCTCCACCGCGGGGTTGCTTCCGCTCGTCACGACCGCCCTGCTGGAGATTGTCATCGTTGCGATGTCCCTGACGGCCGACGCCCGGGATTTTGCCGACGGACTCAGCATGATGACCCTGTTCGTCGCCATCTACGCGCTGAGCCAGGTGGCAAACGGGTACATTGGCGCGCTCATCTTCATGTCGTCCGGCGTCATCGGGATCGCGCCGGTCCCTGGCAGGGCGAAGGCGGCCATGGCGCTGTTCGCGCTGTCGTTCAATGTGGTGCTAAACGCGGTCGTGCTGTCCGTCGGCGCAGGAGTGGCGCTGTCCATCCGGTATACGGTCGGCGGGGGTCTGCTCGCCGCGGTCCTGGTGTTTTTTTCGTCCACCTTTGTGCTGTCCGGGCTGGGCGTTGCGTACAGCACCTGGGTCATGAACCGGTTTCCGCCCAAGTACCGGAAGGCGGCGGGGGCGTTCGTCGCGGCTTCCGTGATGATCCTGTTTCCCGTGCGAATCTGGCTCGACCGCTGGAACCCCAGGGTCGCCGACGCCTTCGGTTACGCCCTTATCCACCTCGCGCAGCAGCCCCTTCACTCGGCCGGACAGGTGACCGTCCTCGTCGGCGCCGGACTGACCGGCCTTGCGCTGGCCGCCCCGCCGCTGCTGGGTGCAAGCGCCGACAGGGCGGCGCAGATCACGGATCACGAAGTGGTCGACGGGCGTCTCCGGAGATCGTCAAGCGCTCCGGCAGGACATGCCCGCCTGCTGTTGTGGCGGGAGTGGATCGCCTGGCGGCGGCAGAAGCCGCTCTGGCTGATCCTGCTGATTTTCCCGCTGTTCAATCTTCTTCCGGGCCCTTTGTCCCCGCTCTGGACGCTGCTGCTCGGGGTGCAGATGGGCGGGCTCGCCCTGCAGTTCGGTCCGCCCCGTTCACTCGGACTGATCCTCGCCGCGCCGATTGACCCCGTGCGTTTCTGGCGCCTGCGCATGCTCTCGCTTGCGCCGTTTGTCGCCGCGCCAACTGTCGTCATGCTGCTCACGCACGCCGTCATCGTCCACCGATTGTCCGTCGTCGCCGCGCTCGGCGGCATCGCGCTGGCGGCACTCGGCCTGTCTTTCGTGTCCTGGATGGTCGTGTACTTCGGCGGACTGATCGCGTCCTCGGGGGGGCGGTCAAAAGCGCGCAGGCCTGGCCGCCGCCGTCTCTTCCAGTACACTCTGCTGCCCGTCATATCGGTTCTCGGCGGGCTGGCGCCCATTGGCCTGGCGATGTTCAATACCAATTTCCCCGCGCCGGGCCTCGCTCTGGATGCGGTCCTGTTGGCGGCGGTGCTTCTCCTGGGGCCGGTGCTGATCCGGCGCAAGAGCACGGCCCACCGACGCCGCGCGTCCGCTGTCCGCGAATTTAGCGCAGGGCCATCGAACTGACGGCGCGGCCCGCCCGTTCGTCCTGGAAGACCATTCGCCGTCCGCCGAGCTGTTTGGCGTGATACAGCCGGGCGTCCGCCGCGCGGTAGAGTTCCTGGTAGGTCACGCCGTCGTCCGGACACAGCGAAAGGCCGGCGCTGACACCGAGGTTCCAGTTCTCGAGCGGCAGCCGGTCGATGAGGCGCTCGGCCGCGGCGACGGCTTGAAGGTGGCTGGCCGCGTGGTCGTACAGCAGGACGAATTCGTCGCCTCCGAGCCGGGCCGCATAGAATGTCCCGGTGTCGTGCGCCTCCCGAAAGGCGCGGCCGATCTCTCCCAGAGCCTGATCCCCGCTTTGATGCCCGCGCGAGTCGTTCAGTTGTTTGAACTTGTCCAAGTCGAAGATCACGAAGGCAAACGAGGCGGGCTGCGCGTGGGCGGGGTCGCGCGTGATCCTTCGTTCCACTTCCAGTTCAAGTCCGAGGCGGTTTGCCAGGCGTGTCAACGGGTCTGTCAGGGCGAGACGGTTGAGAAGAGAAATCTCCCAGCGCCGCGCCATCAGTTTGGCCATCAATTTGATCAGCGTATCGAGTTGCGTCAGGCGTCGCGCGGAAAAGGTGCCGGCGCCGTCGTCCCAGAACGTCAGCACGCCCATGCATTCCTCACGGTGGACAAGCGGGAAGACGGCGAATGACTGAATCGATGTGCGAAACGGGGATGCTGGCGCGGTACTGGAGGCAGCCGGACGGTGTTCGTCGAGGGCGGAATTCAGGGCTTGGCGCCAGGCGGTGTGCATGGCCTGATCTGCTGCGCTCGCTCCCGCGGTGTCAATGTGGTGCAGGGTGGTGAACAACGGGCGCAGGGCCTCGTCATTCACGGTGAGGGCCGCCGTCTCCAGTGCGCCTGACGCCGCCTCGGGCGGGCGGCGGTGCAGGGTGACCGCGCTCGCGCCACTCATCTGCAGCATTTCATCCGTCACCGTCTGCTCGAAACGGTCGTCCGTCATGGAATCGACAATGCGCGCGTAATTGTGGTGCACATCGTCCGACTGCATGACGGCGTTCATTTCTTCAAGTGCACGCCGTCTGGATTCAGGCAGCATGGTCCATGTGGTGATGGCGCCGAACGCGGCGAGCAGTCCGATGACGCCAAACAGTCCAGGCATATGGAGATCGCTCAGAACGGCGGGGAAGCACAGGGCGGCGAGGAAGGCGCCCATCTTGCCCAGCGCGCTTGCGATGCCGTGCGCCGATCCGCGCAGGCGTGTCGGGAAGAGTTCCGCTGGCAGCAGGAACGTGGTCGTGTTCGGCCCGAATTCGATAAACAGGTAGCTGACGCCGTAGAGCGCCGTGAACAGCCAAGGTCGGGCGGTGACGACGGGAAAAGCAAAGATGGCCGCGCCAGTCAGGGCGATGACGATAAAGCCCACACCCTGAATCCACCTTCGGCCGAGCCGGTCCATCGCAAATGCGGCGAGGATGTAGCCGGGCAGGGCGAAGACGCTGAACAGCAGCAGCGAAATAAGGAGGGTATCCGTGAGTGACGCCTTGGCGAACACCCAGTGGAGAATGACGTGGTAGGAGACCCCGTTTCCGTAGAAGATGACGTCGACCAGGAACCAACTGAGCGAGGTGCCAATGAGGCGCGTCAGGAAGGGTCTCTTTAGCAACTGGGCGAAACGTTGTCTCAAATCGTGCCGCGTGCGCGCGCCGCGCGGCGCCTCTTCGGGCGCAGCCGCCATCGTGGCGGACGGTGTTGCGGACCCGCGTGGCGGCGTCGACACGACGGACGCCTGTCCGTCCGACAGGTAGCGCGGCGACTCAGACATCCTGCGCCGCAGGATGAAGCCGAGCGTTGCTGGGACCGCGCCGAGGGCGAGAAGGATTCTCCACGCAGCGGGGAGCCCGACGCCGGCGTCAAGAACGGCCATCGCAATCAGCGGACCCGCGATCAGACCGATGCCCTGCATGGAGAAGACCGCCGTAACGAGGCGTCCGCGATCCGGACGATTCGCAAATTCGCTGACGATCACCGCACTGGCCGGGTAATCCCCGCCTACGCCAAAGCCGAGAATGAGACGGGAGACGAACAGCCACGCGTAGTTTGGCGCGACGGCTGAGAGAATCGCGCCAACCGCGAGAATCAGCGTCTCGTAGCCGTACATGGTGCGCCGTCCGACGCGGTCGAGCAGATGCCCGAAGACGAGTGCCCCGCACGCGGCGGAGAGGAGCGCGGCGCTGTTGAGCAACG
>JAKACX010000015.1 GCA_021821055.1 Bacillota bacterium | reverse complement strand
CCCGCGGATACGACTTGTTCGCGGACAGCAGGAGCTTGCGGTTCGTGTGGCCGGCCCGGATCGTCAGCACCACGTCGTCGTCCGTCGGTTGCGTGACCCGGTCGATCCGTCCGCCAACAAGGGCGTCCGTCAGTTCGCGTGCAATTGCCGTGAGGACAAGACCATCAAGAGCCACTGTCTGTCACCTCTGCAGGGAGAATGGAGGAGTTCTGCCGACGGATCTTGCCGTGTCACGGATCCGCAAGCTGTTCGATGGTGTATTGCGCCTGCCGGCCATCGAATGAAACGGTGTAGACGGACCGCCGGTTGCGCCTGTCGCGCCGCGCGACGACGACGCCGACGGCGTTCAAGGGAAGAACGCGCACGACTGTCCCTATCGCCAGCGTACGCGGATCGGACACCTCCTGCGCGCCTGTGTCGTAGTGGCTGATCACGTCCACGTCACCGGTGACGGAGATGATGTTGCCATTCACAAAGCGGGCTTCAGGGCTGACGAGAAAGCCGATAAGCCGGGCGAGATCGCCGCCGGCCGGACGGCGCAGGGAGAACGTGCCCAGATCGTCCACCGTCCCGCTCTCCTTGTCCGCTCCGCGCACGTCGCCCGGACAGATCATGTTCGCCGTGATGCCGGTGTCGCTCTCCTCAATCGCGACGGAGCGCGTCAGCGACGCGAGCCCCGTCTTTGCCGCCGCGTACGCCGCGCGGTACGCCCAGCCCGTCGGGTGGTCGACGCGCTGGAATCCGACCGTCACGATGCGTCCGAAACCCTGTCCGCGCATGTGCGGAATCACGCGGCGCAGGAGGTAGAAGGCGGAAGACAGGTTGCCGTCCACCATGGTGTTCCATTCCTCATCCGTGTAGTCGGTGACGCGCTTGCGCGCGAAGACGAACGGGCCTGCGCTGTGGATGAGGACCGACAGATCGCCGCACCGCTCGTGCGCAGCGGCGACCAGTCGGTCCGCCTGCGCGGCGTCCGACACGTCGCCCGGCAGGGCGACGGCGTCCACCCCGTGCGACAGGCGCAGATCGGCCGCCAACGCCTCGCAGCGCGCCTGCGAATGATTGTAATTCAGGGCGAGATCGAACCCAAGGCGTGCGAGCTGGCGCGCAAACGCGACCGCCAGGCCGCTGGAACTGCCGGTGATGAGCGCGCCCTTTGGCACGTCGCTTCCTCCTCGGGTTCAAGTACGAACAGTATAGCAGACCACAGTCTTACAAACAGCGGGTCGCGCATAGCTTGTACTGAGGGACGGACAGTTGCGGCGCGAGGATGGTGGGACGATGTTGGACGACGTTGCATGGCATGCCCGGACCGTGGAGGAGACACTCGCCGCCTTGCGAACGGGGCCGGGCGGCCTGTCTGCGGCGGAAGCCGCGCACAGGCTCGGTGAATTTGGTCCCAATCGGATCCACGAGCAAAAGCGCGTTTCGCTGATCAATCTCTTTTTTGACCAGTTCCGCAACTTCATGGTGGTCGTCCTGCTGGCGGCCACCCTTGTATCCGGACTGCTCGGAGAACTGTCGGACGCGGTGACGATCATCGTCATCGTGCTGGCAAACGCGGTGCTTGGTTTTGTGCAGGAGTGGAAGGCCGAGCGCTCGCTCGCCTCGCTGCGGCGACTGACTGCGCCGACGGCGCAGGTCTACCGCGACGGCCGCCCCGAGGTGTGGCCGGCGCAGTCGCTCGTGCCGGGCGACGTCATCGTCCTAGCGGCGGGCGACCGCGTGGCGGCGGACGCGCGGATCATGGTGGCGCAGGACCTGTCGCTCGAAGAGGCGTCGTTGACTGGGGAATCAACGCCGGTCGCGAAGGGGATCCGGCCGCTTCCCGCCGAGGGAGCGGCGCTGGGGGACCGCGTCAACATGGCGTACATGGGAACGACCGTGGTGCGCGGCAGGGGTCTGGCGGTCGTCGTGGCGACGGGGATGGACACGGAGATGGGACGCATTGCCCACCTCATCCAGACCAGCGAAGAGACCGAGACGCCGCTTGAGCGACGGCTGAATCAACTCGGCCAGATCCTGGTCTACCTGTCGCTCGGCATCACGGTGATCGTGGTGCTCGCCGGGGTGATTCACGGACACGCGCTGTACGAGATGGTCCTCGCCGGCGTCAGTCTCGCGGTCGCCGCCATACCGGAAGGATTGCCGGCGATCGTCACGATAGCGCTGGCCCTCGGCGTGCAGCGCATGATCAGGCGCAATGCCATCGTGCGTCGGCTCCCTGCGGTGGAGACGCTCGGGTGCGCCACGGTGATCTGTTCTGACAAGACGGGGACACTGACGCAAAACCAGATGACCGTCAAGCAGGTCTGGGTGGACAGGCGATCGCTCGCGGTCGAGGGGGACGGCTACGCGCCCGTCGGGCGGGTGCTGGACGGCGGGCGCGCGATCGGCAAGCCTCAGGGCGCGTGGGAGATCGTGCTGCGGGTCTGCCGGGCGTGCAACAACGCACGCCTGGTTGAGACAGAGGGAGGGTTTGCCGTGATCGGCGACCCGACGGAAGGCGCGCTCCTGACGCTTGCGCAAAAAGCCGGGGCAAGGGAACCGGGCGAGCGGGTGCTCGAACTGCCGTTTGATTCGGAGCGCAAGCGGATGTCGGTGGTGGTGCGGGAGCAGGGCGGCCTGCAATTGCTTGTCAAGGGGGCGCCCGACCTCCTGCTCGCACGCTGCACGCACATCTGGCTGTCCGGCGCCAGCCGTCCGCTCACGTCCTTCCTGCGCGCCGAACTGGATGGCGTCGTGCAAAACATGGCAAGCGGCGCCCTGCGCACGCTCGGCGTCGCTTTTCGGCCGCTCGACCGCCCGCTGCAGGATGCGCAGGACGCGGCCGCCGTGGAACACGACCTGGTCTTCGTCGGCGTCGTGGGCATGATGGATCCGCCGCGCGCGGAGGTTAAGGAAGCGATCCGGATGGCGTCGTCCGCCGGCATACGCACGGTCATGATCACGGGCGACCACCAGTTGACGGCCAGGGCAATCGCCGCAAGACTCGGCATCCTTCCCGAGCGGGGGAGGGTGCTGACCGGGGCGCAACTCGACGCGCTGGACGACGACGCGCTGCAGCAAGCGTCGCGAGACGTACACGTGTACGCCCGCGTCTCTCCGCTGCACAAGCTGCGCATCGTGAAGGCCATGCAGGCGAGCGGCGAGATCGTCGCCATGACAGGCGACGGCGTGAACGACGCTCCCGCCATCAAAGCGTCGGATATCGGGGTGGCGATGGGGCGGACAGGGACGGACGTCGCAAAGGACGCGTCAGCCCTTATTCTGGCGGACGACAATTTTGCCACAATCATTGCCGCCATCGAGGAAGGCAGGGCGATCTACGACAATATCCGGAAGTTCATCCGGTACCTGCTGACGTCCAATACGGGCGAGATTCTGACCATGTTTTTCGCGATGATGCTCGGGCTGCCCCTGCCCCTTTTGCCGATCCAGATCCTGTGGGTCAACCTGGTCACCGACGGACTCCCGGCCATCGCGCTCGGAGTGGACTCGGCGGAAGACGACACCATGCAGCGGCCGCCGCGCGACGTGCGGGAGGGGATCTTCGCCCGCGGCTTGGGCTGGAAGATCGTCACCCGGGGGTTTCTCATCGGGCTGGTCACGCTCGGCGTGTTTTACGCAGCGTGGCGCGTGTCCGGCGGACAGTTGCGCATGGCCCAGACGATGGCGTTTTCCACGCTGGTGCTGGCCCAACTGATTCACGTGTTTGACTGCCGGTCCGTCTTGCACGGGGTGTTCGACCGCAATATCTTCGGCAATCCGTGGCTGATCGGCGCGGTCATCAGTTCACTGCTGCTCTTGCTCGCAGTGATCTACATTCCGCTGCTGCAGCCGGTCTTCCATACGGCCGCACTGTCTGCGCCCGCCTGGGGCGCGGTGGCGGCCGCCGCGGCGATCCCGACATTCGCGGTGCGAGCCCGCCGGACCACGCGCCGTGCGGGGCGACGCAGAGCGCCGGGGATGTTCCGGGCGTGACGGCGCCTGCGCGGACCGCGCCGGGAGACGCTGGCGCACGGATAGAATTCCATGTAAAATACGGATGCGTGATGTACGGAGGGGACGACATTGCTGACGAGCATGACCGGATATGGCCAGGCGGAGCAGACGGTTGGCGGGTACAGGCTGACTGTTGAGGTGCGCTCGGTCAATCACCGTTTTGCCGACGTCGTGGTGCGCCTGCCGCGCGAGTGGGCCAGGCATGAGGACGGGCTGCGCCAACTGGTGCTGCAGCACGTGCGCCGGGGCCGGGTCGAGGTCCTGGTCGCGTCGTCGTTGCAGGACGCTGTGGGCGGTCGGCCCGTACGGGTCAACGAGGCATTGCTCGCGGCGGCGCTCGGCGTGCTGCGGACCGTCGGCGCACAGGCGCCGCTCGACTTCGAGGCGCCGGCCCTGGGCGACCTGCTGGCGATTCCGGGACTGTTCGAGGTCGCCGAGGCGGGGGACTCGCCCATCGGCCCCGATGAACTGAACAAAGCCGCCGCCATCGCGCTGCAGGAATTGGTCGCGATGCGTAGAAATGAAGGAGAGCGACTGCGCGCGCACCTGCTCGGGCTGCATGGGGAACTGCGCGCGCTCCTGTCCTGCCTGCGCGGGGTCGCGCCGCAGGCCTCCGCGGCGCACCGCGAACGGCTGGCGTTGCGCATGCAGGAGCTGTTGCAAGGTGCGCAGACCGACCCGGGACGGATAGCGTTTGAGGCGGCGCTGCTCGCGGAGCGCGGGGACATCGAAGAGGAATTGCACAGGCTGGACAGTCACGCGCAGCAACTGGTCGCACTGCTTTCCGTGCGGGACGAGGCCGTCGGGCGCAGACTGGACTTTCTCGTGCAGGAATTGCACAGGGAAGTGAACACGATCGGAGCCAAGGCCGCCGATCTTCAGGTGGCGGAACTGGTGCTCGATGCCAAGCATGTCATTGAACAGATGCGCGAGCAGTTGCAAAATGTGGAGTGACTCCGGTGACGCCTGGACACAAGGCGCCGGGAGGAGGATACTGTATGAGCGTGCGTCTGGTCAATATTGGATTCGGCAGCATTATAGCGGCCAACCGGATCGTGTCGATCGTCAGCCCGGAATCGGCGCCCATCAAGCGGATGATTCAGGAGGCGCGCGACCGCGCCCGGCTGATTGACGCGACATTCGGCCGCAGGACGCGGGCGGTCATCATCTGCGACAGCGATCACGTGATTCTCGCTGCGGTGCAGCCCGAGACGGTGGCGCACCGGCTTTTGGTCAGGGAGAACACCACAGCGGACGAAGAGTGAGCCAGCCGCTCCCGACGGGAGCGGCGGCCAGATTGACACGGCAGGAGTGAACGGTTGTGATTCTCTATCCTTCCATCGACGTTTTGGTGCAGTCCGTCGACAGTAAGTACACGCTGGTCATCGCGGCGTCCAAGCGCGCGCGCCAGTTGCAGGAGGGCAGGCGGCCGCGGGCCGAGGTCAAGTCGGGCAAGCTGGTCAGCGTGGCGTTGCGCGAACTGGAACTCGGCAAAGTGACGTACGTGCACACGCGGGATGTGTTGTGACGCCATGCCAGGAAAGTCGATCATTCTCGGTGTGTGCGGCGGTATAGCGGCGTTCAAGGCGGCGTCGCTGGCCAGCATGCTGACAAAGCGCGGCGATGTCGTGCGGACGGTCATGACGGAGGGAGCGACGAAATTCGTCGCTCCGCTCACGTTTCAGAGCCTGACGCGGCAGCCGGTGTACACGGATGTGTTTGACGAACGGGATCCGGCGCAGATCGCGCACATTGGGCTGGCGGACGGGGCGGATGCGATCGTGGTGGCGCCGGCCACGGCGGACGTGATCGGGCGCATCGCGCACGGGCTGGGCGACGACATGCTGACCACCACACTGCTGGCGGCCCGCTGCCCGGTGGTCCTGGCGCCCGCGATGAACGTTCACATGTTTGACAATGCCATTGTGCGGCGCAACCTCGATCTTCTGGCGGGCGTCGGGTACCTCGTCGCCGAACCGGGCGTCGGACCCCTGGCGTGCGGCTACGAAGGGAAGGGGCGCCTGATGGAACCGGAGGAGATTGTCGAGTTTCTCGACATGGCCCTGACGGACAAGCGTCTGTCCGGCCGACGCGTCGTGGTGACGGCGGGGCCGACGCACGAGCGGATCGATCCGGTGCGCTACCTGACGAACGACTCCAGCGGCAAGATGGGCTACGCGCTTGCGCGCGCGGCGTGGCGTATGGGTGCGGACGTGACACTCATCAGCGGCCCAACGTGTCTGAAGGAACCGCTCGGCGTCCGGGTCGTCCCGGTGCAGAGCGCGCAGGACATGCTGCGCGAGGTGGAACGCCGCGCGCGCGGCTGCGACCTGCTTGTCATGGCGGCCGCGGTGACGGACGCGCGGCCTGCGCGGGTGGCAGAGGAGAAGGTCAAGAAGCGGGACCTTCCGGCCAGTCTTGACCTGACGCTCAATCCGGATATCCTGTCCGCCGTTCGGCAGTGGTCGGACCGACCGACGCGGGTGGTGGGCTTCGCGGCGGAGACGCACGACGGAGAACGGCACGCGCGGGCGAAACTCGCGGCCAAGGGGCTCGACGCGATCGCACTGAACAACGTCCTTGAGCCAGGCGTGGGCTTCGGTACGGACACGAATCGGGTCACGCTGTATTTTGCGGACGGATCGCGGCACGAGGTCCCGTTGGCGGCCAAGGACCGGGTCGCCGATGAATTGCTCCGCAAGGTGGCCGATACCCTATGATCGCGTCGGTGGCGGTGAGCGTGCGCAATCGCCGAACGGACCGGCTGTACGATTATACCGTTGCGCCGGATGCTCCGGTCGCGGTGGGTCAGTGCGTGGAGGTGCCCTTCGGACGCCGGATGGTCGCAGGCTATGTGATGCGTCTGCAGGGGTCCGACCGCGCGTTCTCGGGCGATGACGCCAAAGGCGGGGTCCCGGGCGACGGCTCGGCCGACGCGCCGAATCCAGAGCTCAAGGCGGTGCGCCGGGCCGTGCCCGACGCGCCGCGACTCACCCCGGAACTGGTGGAGATGGTGCGGTTCCTGCGGACGCGCTACCTCGCCTCGTGGGGCGCCGCGGTCGCGGCGGTCCTGCCGACGGTCGTGCGCGCGCAGGAACGCGTGGCGTACGGCAAAGGTGCCGACGCGGCGAGTCTGCCCGGCGAACTGGCCGCCTACCTGGAACGGCGCGGGGAGATAGCGCCGACGACCCTGCGCGCGCGCTTCGGAATCGGCGAAGGGCGGCTGCGCCGCCTTGTGGCCAGCGACGCGCTCGTCGCGCTGCGCAGTGTGCGCACGGCGCGCAGCGAACCGATGGAGACCTTTGTTGCGCGGGCTCCGGAGGCGGCGGGCGGCGATGGACCGCGCGGCCCGCGGGCGCGCGCCGTCTGGGCCCATTTGGCACAGCAGGGCGGTCCCGTCCCGCTGGCGCGGGTCACGGCCGAGACGGGAGCCGGGACGGCCGTCGTCCAGGGCATGGCGCGCCAGGGCTACGTCGTGCTCACGCGGCGGTCCGCACCCGTGGATGGGCAAGCGCCGACCACCGGGGGGGCTGAGGCGGAACCGCTGGCGCTGACGGATGAGCAGGCCGCGGCGGTTTCCTCTATCCGCAGCGCGTCGTCGCAGCGGCGGCATCGCGTCCTTGTGCTGCGCGGCGTGACCGGCAGCGGCAAGACGGAGGTCTACCTGCGCGCGATCGAACACGTTCTGGCGCAGGGTCAGTCGGCGCTCATGCTGGTCCCGGAGATCGCCCTGACGGCGCAAATGACGCAGCGTGTCCGGTTGCGCTTTGGTTCGCACGTGGCCGTGTTGCACAGCGGGTTGACCGGGCGCGAGCGCTACCTGCAGTGGCGGCGCATCGCGCAAGGCGGCGCCCGCGTCGTGGTTGGCGCGCGTTCGGCAGTCTTTGCGCCGCTGGACAATATCGGTTTGATCGTCATCGATGAGGAGCAGGAGGCCACCTACAAGCAGGACGGCGGCGAGCCGCGGTACGTGACGCGCGAAGTGGCGGTGTGGCGCGCGCAGCGGGCGAACGCGCCCCTGGTGCTGGGAAGCGCCACGCCGTCACTCGAAACGATGTACCGTGCGCAGGTCGGACGATACGATCTCCTGACGCTCACCGGTCGTCCAGGCGGACAGCAGTTGCCAGCCGTGCGGCTCGTGGACATGCGCCAGGAGTGGCGGGAGGGTGGACGCTCACTCTTCAGCCGGGCTTTGCAGACTGCGGTCGAGGACCGTCTTGCCCGCCGCGAACAGGTGATCCTGTTTCTCAATCGGCGCGGTTACGCCAATATTGTCCTGTGCCGTGACTGTGGGGATGTGGCGACCTGCCCGTCGTGCGACATCTCGCTGACGGTCCACCGCGCGGCGGGCGAAGTGCTGTTGTGCCACCTGTGCGGCTTTACCGAGCCGTTTCCAGAGCGTTGCCGCGGCTGCGGGAGCCGGCGCATACAGCGCTTCGGCTTCGGCACGCAGCGGGTCGAACAGGAGATTTTCGACCGCTTCGCCGGCGCGCGCGTCATCCGGATGGACGTCGACACCACCGGCTCCCGCGGAGCGCATGAGAGGATGCTGACTGAATTCGAGGCGGGCGGGGCGGATATCCTGCTCGGCACGCAGATGATTGCCAAGGGCCTGGATTTCTCGCGCGTCTCGCTCGTCGGCGTGATCGTGGCCGACACCGCCCTGAGAATCCCGGACGTGCGCGCCGCCGAGCGGACGTTCCAACTGCTTGTGCAGGTCTCCGGGCGCGCCGGAAGGCGCGAGGTCCGCGGCGAGACCATCATCCAGACGTTCGCGGCGGAGCACTACGCCGTGCAGTGCGCCGTGCGGCAGGACTACGACGAGTTCTATCACGTGGAACTGGCGGCGCGCAGGGCGCTGGAGTACCCGCCGTTCACCGAGATCACGCAGTTCGTCGTCGGCCATCGCGACGATCGCCTGGCGCGCCTGGCGTGCGGGCGCCTCCACAAGCACCTGACGGAACAACTGGGCAGCCAGCCGCGGGTCAGAATCCTGCCGGTGGTGCCGGCGTCGATTGCGCGCGTGCGCGATGTGTTTCGCTACCGCGTTGTGCTGAAATACCCGTCGTTTCGCGCTATTGAAGAGGGATTGCGGGCGGCGTACGAGCGGGCGATGGACGAATTACCGTCCGGCACGGCGTTGTCGGTGGACGTAAACGCGCACGCGCTGGTGTAGGGGACATGGGATGAGGCCCGCCCTGATTTGGATTATCCCATGTCCCCGGCGACGCGGGGTAGAATCGGCTTCTCTGAAAGGAGTATGTTCAATGAATGATCTGCCGCGCGTGCTCTTCATGGGGACACCGGAATTTGGCGCAGTGGTGCTCGGCGCTCTGCTCGCCGCAGGCTACCCCGTCGCAGGCGTCGTCACGCAGCCGGACCGAAAGACGGGGCGGCGGCAGGAATTGACGCCGTCGCCGGTCAAGCGCGCCGCGCTGCGCAGCGGCATACCGTTGCTGCAGCCGGAACGGATCCGCGGCGAGGACGCGCTGGCGGCGTGCGCGGCGCTGCAGCCGGAGGTCCTGGTCACCGCGGCGTACGGCCAGTTGTTGCCTGGCCGGCTGCTCGCCCTGGCGCCCCGCGGAGCCTACAACGTGCACGCCTCGCTGCTGCCGCGGTACCGGGGCGGAGCCCCGATCCAGCGCGCTGTCATGAACGGCGACGCGCAAACCGGCGTCACGATCATCACCATGGTGGCGAAAATGGACGCGGGTCCCATGTGGGCGCGCACAGCGATCCCCATCGGTCCGGACGAGACGTACGGCGATGTGCACGACCGACTGGCGCACGCGGGCGGAAAACTGCTGGTGGAGACACTGCCCGGGATCCTGCGGGGCACGCTGACGGCTGTGCCGCAGGACGAGTCGCAGGCCACCCTCGCGCCCTTGTTGACGCGCGCCGACGAACTGCTCGACCCGGCTCTTGACGCGCGGGCGCTGGCAGACCGCGTGCGTGCGCTCGTCCCGGGTCCGGGGGCATTTGCGTGGTTTGGTGATAAGCCGCTCAAAGTCTGGTATGCTAGTGCGAAGCGGGAGTGGCAGGGCGATGCCAGAGCCGGGCAGTGTGTCGAATTTGCCAAGGACGGTCCTGTGATCGCGTGCGGTGCAGGGGCGCTGGTGCTGCGGCGCGTCCAGTTGGCTGGAAAGACGGCCCAGAGCGGTCCCGAATTTGCCCGGGGGCTGCGCTCGCCCGCAGCGCTTTTCCTGCGGGCGGCGCCTGTGAGTCTGCCATCCGCGGCGCTTTCGTACGAAGGTGGATCATGAAAATGCGAAGAGAGTCGCGCGTCGCAATGGACGCGGGCGAGATCCGCTCGCGTTTTCCTGGTGTGGCGTGAGCGGGCCCGCGCCGGCGAGGCGCAGTGCGCTGCGCGTGCTGCAGGAGATCGAACAGGGTGGCGCCTACGCCCAGGTGGCGCTGGCACGCGAGTGGCAGCGCAGCGGTGTGGCGGGTCCCGATGCGCGCCTGACCAGCGAACTGGTGCGCGGCGTTCTCGTGTGGCGGCGGTTGCTGGACGAGTGGATTGCCGGGTTGTCGAGTGTGGCGCCGGCGCGCCTCGAAGTGCCGGTTCTGATCATTCTGCGCATGAGTCTGTACCAACTGCGGTTCTTCGATCGGGTGCCGTCGTACGCCGTCGTGTCGGATGCGGTGGACCTGGCCAGGGAGCACAGGCAAAAGGCCGCGGGATTTGTGAACGGCGTTTTGCGCAGCGCCCTGCGCGAACAGGCGTGGACCCGGCCGTTGTCCGACTGCGCAACGCCGGGGGGCGCCGCTGACGGGGACGCGGTTGGCGACGACGCGGGTCGCGGGGACGCGGCTGGCGGGAAGGTCGCTCGCGGGAAGGTTGCCGGCGGGGGCGCGCCGCGCAGCGTGCGGCTGTCTTGCCCTGACTGGCTGCTCGCACACCTTGAGCGGACACTCGGCCGCCAGCAGGCGTGTGCGGCGCTGCTGGCGATGAATGAGCGGCCCGGGCGCACCGTGCGGGTGAATGTCCTGCGCTGCACGCGGGAAGAACTGATCCGGCGCCTGGCCGCCGAAGGCGTGGCGGCGCAGGCGGCGGAGGCTGCGCCGGAGGGCGTCCTCCTGCCCCAGGGCGTGAACGCGGTGGAACTGCGGGCTTACGCGGACGGCTGGTTCACGCTGCAGGGCCTGAGTTCGATGCTCATCGCCCCGCTGCTCGACGCGCGCCCCGGAATGGACATTCTGGATGCGTGCGCCGCGCCGGGAGGAAAGGCGACGCATCTTGCCGAACTGACGCAGGACGCGGCCGCCATCACGGCGGTGGACATCCACGCGCACCGCGCGGCGACGGTCGGGGAACAGGCCAGGCGTCTCGGCCACCGTTCCATTCGCGTGGTGACAGGGGACAGTTCCAGGACAGAAGGGGAATTCGACCGCGTTTTGCTCGACGCGCCGTGCTCCGGCATCGGCACGATCGGACGCAAGCCGGACCTGAAATGGCGCGTGAGCGAGGGTGGCATCCGCGAACTGGCGGCCGTCCAGCGAACCCTTCTGCTGGCGGCCGCGGGGCGTGTGCGGCCCGGGGGGATCCTGGTCTACGCCGCGTGCACGCTGTCCGCAGCGGAAAACGAGGGGCAGATCGCGGGCCTGCTTGCGGAGCGCGGCGATTTTGCACCTTTCCCGTGGGACGGTGCGCCGTGGAGCGACTCTGCGCCCGGGCAGGCGCGCATCCTGCCGCAGGACTTTGGCGGCGACGGCTTTTTCGTGGCGCGGCTGCGCAGGAGGACGTGACGGGCGTCCGGCGAGAACGCCGTACGCGGCGCGTCGGGACGAATGATATTGGCGTTCCCAGGTTGAAGCGGACAGACGGGCGGCGGGAGATGACGCAACGGTGCAGTGGCTGTATGGAATGACGCGCCAAACGCTTCGCGAGTGGTTGGAGCGGCAGGGAGAGCCCGCCTACAGGGCGGAGCAGATCTTCCAGTGGCTCTACAAGAAGCGGGTCGGCAGCATCGCGGAGATGACGAATCTGTCCCGTAATCTGCGGGATCTGCTTGCGCAGGAGTTTGCCATGGGCACCCTTGCGGTGGTGCGCAAGCAGGTGTCGCAAAAGGACGGCACCACGAAGTTCCTGTTCGCCTTGCATGACGGCGACACGATCGAAACGGTCATCATGCGTCACGACTACGGGATCAGCGTCTGCGTCTCGACGCAGGTGGGCTGCAAGATGGGTTGCAAGTTTTGCGCTTCCACGCTCGGCGGGCTGATCCGCAACCTGCACGCAGGGGAGATTGTCGAGCAACTCGTCTACTGCCAGCGCCTGCTGGACACGGCGGGAGAACGCGTGTCGAGCGTCGTGCTGATGGGTTCGGGCGAGCCGCTCGACAACTACGACGCGGCGATGGGGTTCGTGGATATCGTGACCGACGCCGGGGGACTGATGATCGGGCAGCGCCACATCACCGTGTCCACGGTGGGGCTTATCCCCGCCATCCGTCGGCTTGCCGACGAGCGCCGCGGCGTCACCCTGGCGGTGTCCCTGCACGCGGCCGACGATGAGACGCGTTCAAGGATGATGCCTGTCAACAAAGCATACAACATTGCGACTTTGATGGAAGCGTGTCAATATTACTTCAGAGTGACGGGTCGGCGTATCTCGTTTGAGTACGCGCTGATCAACGGACACAACGACAGTCTGGACGATGCGCGCAGACTGGCGGAATTGCTGCGTCCCATACCGTGTCACGTGAACCTGATACCGGTCAATTACGTTCCCGAGCGAAATCTGGTCCGAACGCCGGCCAGGCAGATCCAGGCGTTCGCCGATGAGCTCGGCAAACTCGGTCAGACTGCGACAGTCCGCCGCGAAATGGGCGCGGACATTGCGGCGGCGTGCGGCCAGTTGCGCGCCGAACACTCTGGGGAGAGGTCTGGGTGACGACATGAGATTTGCGGCCAAGTCGGACATTGGCCTCGTGCGCAAGTTGAATCAGGATGCGTATCTGGTGCATCCCACTGACCGCGATTCGTGCATTGTCGTTGTGGCGGACGGTATGGGGGGATCCGCAGCGGGCGAGGTGGCAAGCGCACTGGCGTTGCGGGCGATGGAGGAAGAATTGACGAACGGCGGCGCGTCCGACAGCGCGGAGGCCCGCCTGTCGCGCGCCATTCGGTCGGCCAACAGCGAGATTTATCATCAGGCCGCCCTCGTTCCGGCATACTCAGGCATGGGCACCACGATCGTGGCGGCGGAGCTTGACGCCCGTCAGGCGGTCGTCGCCCACGTCGGAGACAGCCGCGCCTATCACCTCTCGGCGCAGGGCGTGTTGACGCAGTTGACGGACGATCACTCGCTCGTGAACGAACTGATCCGGCGCGGCCAGCTGTCGCCGTCGGAAGCGGCGGGGCATCCGCAACGGCACGTGCTGACGCGCTCACTGGGGACGCTGCCGAACGTGGCGGTGGATGTCAAGTCGTGGTCCTGGATGCCCGGCGATCTGATACTCGTCTGTTCGGACGGACTGACGAGTTATGTGGACGACGCGGCGATCAGGGACAGCCTTCTCGGCGACCGGCCGCCAGCGGACAAGGTGTCCGCGCTTGTGGCGGCCGCATTGCGAGCGGGCGGCTATGATAATATTACGGTCGCGGTCCTTGCCCATGATGGCGAAGCGAAATGGAGGGACTGCGATTGATCGGAATGATTTTGGGCGGTCGCTACCAGGTCCTTGAGCGGATCGGCGGCGGCGGCATGGCCATCGTCTATCGGGGGCTCGACGTTTTGCTGCACCGTCCGGTGTCGATCAAGACGCTGCGCGCCGAGTACATGGGGGACGCGGAGTTTGTCCGGCGCTTTAAACGCGAGGCTCAAGCGGCCGCAAGCCTCTCTCATCCGAACGTCGTCAACATCTATGACGTGGGGCAGGAGGACGAGGCGCAATACATTGTCATGGAGTACGTCGACGGCAAGACGCTCAAGCAGGTGATCGACGAACGCGCGCCGCTGCCGGTGGGCGAGGCGGTGCAGATCGCCCACCAGATCGCCGACGCGCTGTCCCATGCGCACGAACACAACATTATTCACCGGGACGTCAAACCGCACAACATTCTCATAAGCAGACAGGGCCGCGTGAAAGTTACCGACTTTGGCATCGCGCGCGCCATCTCGACCAATACGATCACGCATCACAGTTCGCAGGTCCTGGGTTCGGTGCACTATTTCTCCCCTGAGCAGGCGCGCGGGCATGTGGCCGACGCGAAGTCGGACGTGTACTCCCTCGGCGTGGTCATGTATGAGATGCTCACGGGCAAGCTGCCGTTTTCCGGCGACACGCCGATCAGCGTGGCGCTAAAGCACCTGCAGGAGCCGTTTATCGAACCCAGCAAGCTGACTTCCGGGATACCCCAGAGTGTCGAGAATGTTGTGCTAAAGGCGCTCATGAAGGATCCCGCAAAGCGCTATCAGAGTGTGCGCGCGCTCTCGGACGACTTGGAGAAGTCCTTGCTATTGCCCGACGTACCGAAGTTTATCGCGACCGCGACACCCGGCGCCGCGCTGGACAGCCCGACGATCGAACTGCCGGCGATCATGGTCTCCGGCTTTGGCGCGGATGCTTCACAGGGCGCTCTGGCGTCCGATTCCCCGGCGCAGCCTGCAGAGGGTCTGGACATGGCGGATACCGACGGGGAAGAGGAACGCGCGAAGCGGCCCTGGTGGGTGCGGTTGCTCATTATTGCTGGTTTTGCGTTTGGGTTCCTGTTGCTCGTCGGCGCGTCCTGGTACGCGGCGATGTACCTTTTTATAAATGTCTTCAAGCCGCCCACCGTGAATGTGCCCCGCGTTGTCGGTATGCCGTACGCCTCGGCCAAGTCGGCCCTGGTGTCCAGCGGATTTCCCGCAACCAGGATCATTGAGCAGTTCGACCAGAACGCGGCCCCGGCGATTCCGTTCGGGCACGTCGAGAGCCAAAGCCGGGGTCCGGGTCCCGTATCGGTGGACAGGCAGATCACGCTGATCGTCAAGGCGCACGATGCCCAGTTCTCCATGCCGCAACTGGCGGGGGAACTGGCGAGCGCGGCCCAATCCAAACTGGGGGACTACGGCGTGCCGGCGGCGCACGTTTCCTTCGTCCCGCAGGCGAGCAACTCGATGCCGGTCAATACGGTGATATCGACGGCGCCGTCCGCTGGCACGTCGGTCAACACGTCGACGGTGACCATCACCCTGTTCGTCAGTTCCGGTTCGCAGTCCGCCGCCGTGCCGGACGTCCACGGAATGACACTCGCGGCGGCGACGAGCGCGCTTCAGGCCGACGGCTTTGTTATCGGCCACGTCAGCCGCGTCAGTTCGTTCTCTGTCGCCGCGAACACCGTCGTCGACCAGTCGCCGGCGCCGGGACAGCAGGCCAGTTCGGAATCGGCGGTCGCGCTCACGGTCAGCAGCGGTCCGCCGGCCAACACGGTGGTGACCCTGGCGGACATACAGGTGACCCTGCAGGCCGGCACGGTTCTGCCCGCCGATGTCAGGATTGTCGTGACGGACGCCGCGGGGACGCACACCGCTGTGGACTCAAAGCAGTACGGCGCAACGGCGAGTTATCCGGTGAAGGTGACGACTGTGGGCAGCCAGCAGGGTCTCGTCGAGACGTATGTGGACGGATCGCTCGCATCCAGCCAGATGGTTCCGCCTTCGCCGGGGACGACGTCGCCGTCGGGAACGGGCACGGGGACGACGTCGCCGTCCGGAACGGGTACGGGTGCTTCGTCGCCGTCGGGAACGGGAACGGGTGCTTCGTCGCCGTCGGGAACGGGAACGGGGACGACGTCGCCGTCCGGAACGACCGCGGGCCCGTCGTCCGGAACGACCGCGGGCCCGCCGTCCGGATGAGGTGCAGACGGGAACCCGTTGTCGGGGGGGGCGAGCGGTTGAGCGTGGAAGAAGGCCGGATCGTCAGGGCCATCAGCGGCTTCTACGATGTCGAGACGGACGCCGGCGTTGTGCGTTGCCGCGCCCCGGGATCGTTCAAGAAACGCGGGATCAAGCCGCTGGTTGGGGACCTGGTTGTCCTGTCACAGAGCGGGCCGGCCGAAGGCGTGATTGACGAGCTTCGCCCGCGACGCACGGAACTGGTGCGGCCGCCGATCGCGAACGTAAGCCAGGCGCTGCTGGTCGTCGCTTTGCTCGATCCCCCTCCTTCACTGCACCAGATCGACAAGATGCTGGCCATGATCGAGTGGTTTGGGCTACCGGCCGCTATCGTGCTGACAAAACTCGATCTCCCGGGAGCGGACCGGGAGTTGCGGCGCGTGACCGGGATTTATGACCGGTTGCCGTATCCACTGCTGCCGCTGTCGTTGCGCCAGAACGTCGGCGTCGCGTCGCTTGTGGACTTCCTGGAAGGCGAGATCACCGTTTTGACGGGACAATCCGGCGTGGGCAAGTCGACCATGCTCGGCTATCTCATTCCCGGCGCGACGGCGCTGACCGGCGAAGTGAGCGAGCGCTCGCGGCGCGGGAGGCAGACGACGACGGCGGTGCAACTGTACCGTTACGGGACCGGATTCATCGCGGACACACCCGGTTTTTCCCAGTTTGACCTGTGGGCGGTCGATCCGCCGCAGCTTTCGGGCCTGTTTCGCGACATCGCGGAGGTGTCTCGCGACTGCCAGTTTCGCAGTTGCCTGCACGAGACTGAGGAGGGCTGCGCGGTCCGCGCGGCAGCGGAGGAGGGCAGGATCGCTCCTTCGCGCTACGCCGGATACCTGCAGCTTCTGCTCGAATTAAAAGACGCAAAGGCGAGGCGATACTGATGTATGTCCAGGTTGCTCCGTCCATTCTGGCGGCGGATTTTGCCAATTTGGGCCGCGCGGTCCAACACGTGACGACCGATGGAGCGGATTTGATTCACGCGGATGTCATGGACGGTCATTTTGTGCCGAATCTGACGTTTGGGGCGCCGGTCATTGCGTCGCTCAAGTCGTACACTCAGGCGCCGATCGACGCTCACCTGATGGTGAGCGAGCCGGACCGCATGCTCGAATCGGTCAGGGCGGCCGGCGCCAGCATCATCACGGTGCACGCGGAAGCCTGCACGCACCTGCAGCGCACGCTCGCGGACATCAGGGCGCTCGGCGCCGAGGCGGGCGTCGCCCTGAATCCGGCAACGCCCGAAACTGTCCTGGATTACATCATGGACGACTTCGACCTTGTGCTCGTGATGACGGTGAACCCGGGGTTTGGCGGACAGTCATTTATTCCGGCCATGCTGCATAAGATTTCAACAGTACGGAAAAAGCTCAATGAGCGCGGCCACAGGGCGGTGCGCATCGAAGTGGACGGGGGGATCAACCCAGTAACGGCCGCCGCCTGCGTCAAGGCCGGGGCGTCGATTCTGGTCGCGGGATCGTTTGTTTTCGGTTCTGAAAACCCGGCGGAGGCGATTCGTCAACTGCGGGGAAAGTGATCACCGCGTAAAAGTCCTCCGCATATAGCTGTACCCAGAGCCTCTATCCGCGACGGCGACTGCATGGCTTGGATCGAACCGGGCGCCATCATGACATGACTATCTTTAAGGTGGGCCGACTCAGGAATGCCTGGTGGGAGGGGAGTCCGCATGCGGTTTTACACGATCAAATTGCCGCGTTTCCTGGGTGGCATCGTCAGGGCGTTGCTCGGAGCGCGGCATCGCGCCTGAGCGCGACGCCTGGCAGTCCGGCAACGCGAGCGGACGCAAAACAAAAAGCACCGGATCCGGTGCTTTTTCCGCAGCCTGCGGGTGATGTCGGTCCGCGGGCGCAACCCGCGGCGTACGGGGCCGCCCTATATCGCGCGCTTGACCCTGCCGCTTTTCAGGCACTTGGTGCATACGCGCACGCGTTTCACAGATCCGTTCACGTTTGCGCGCACCGACTGCAGGTTCGGGAGCCAGCGCCGCTTCGTGAGGATGTGCGAGTGACTCACCGCGTTGCCCACCTGGGGTCCCTTGCCGCACACGTCACAACGTTTCGCCATGCTGTCACCCCCTCTTTGTTCTACCCAGAAAATGGGTATGCCCGGAAAATAGGTCTGTGCCAGCCGCCCGCATCCCTTTGCTCCTGCTCAGACAGCGCGGATGCGCCGCACGCGGCCGTCTCCGTCCCATAAGCTTTGCCATCATATCATATGCGCACGGCCATCCGCAACCTGCACTGATTTTCACTGGGCCCCCAGGGCGTCAGCTTTTCACCCGACAGTCTCTGTAGTACACTTACCGCAGAAGAAAACCGTCCGTCGCCGTCGGATGGCGGTCGAACGCGCGCAGCGGATGCAAAGGGGGAAGAACGATGCCCAGCACATTTGAAACGCAACTGGGGAAGGTCTTCATCGCGGATGAGGTGATTGCAAACGCCGCGGGCATAGCGGCGCTCGACTGCTATGGACTCGCCGACATGGCGCCGCGCAAAGGTATGCGGGACAGCCTGTCCGGTCTGCTCAACCGCGAGTACCCGGGGCGCGGCGTGGAGGTGCGCAACAGGTCCGACGGACTGGAGATTGAGTTGTCGATCATCGTGAGTTATGGAACGCGCATTCCTGAGGTCGCCGAGAATCTGCGCGAGAAGGTGCGCTATACGCTGGAGGAGACGTTTGGGATTCAGGCGGAACGGATCAATATCCACGTTCAGGGAGTCAAGGTGGCAAAGCCGCAGGGCTAAGGAGGAACTGGTTGGTGTTGCGTCGTATTCGGTTGGACGGCGAACTGTTTGGCCAGATGGTGCGGGCTGGACATCAGGAGTTGCGTCGGCGCCGCGACGAGATCAACTCGCTCAATGTGTTTCCTGTGCCGGATGGGGATACCGGCACCAACATGTATCTGTCGTACTCCGCGGGGGTGGAGCAGATACACAGGCTTCCTCCGGACGCTCCCCTGGGCCGGATGGCGCACGCCCTTTCCAGCGGCCTGCTCATTGGCGCGCGCGGGAATTCGGGCGTGATTCTGTCTCAGTTGTTTCGCGGGTTTCACCTCTCGTGGCAGGACGCGGTCGAGGTGGACGCGGCGCAGTTTGCCCAGGCATTTACCCGCGGCGCGGAGGTTGCGTACAAGGCGGTGTCCCGCCCGGTGGAGGGAACGATGCTGACCGTCATGCGCAAGGCGGCGCAGGCGGGCGAAGACAGCGCGGCAAAACCGGGTGCGGAGATAGGCGACGTCGTGCTGGCGCTGTGGCGTGGAGCGCAAGCCGCACTGCTTGATACGCCGAATCTGCTGCCCGTCCTGCGACAGGCAGGGGTTGTCGATTCGGGAGCGAAGGGGCTGACGTGCATCCTGGAGGGTTTCTTGCGCGGGGTGCGCGGGGAAGAGGGCGCTGACCCGGACGCTTCAGGTGCGGAGATCTACGTGGCCCCGGAGCCCGTGACGGCGCAAAGTGCGGCGGACACCAGTGTCGAGGGAGAGTACGGGTACTGCACCGAGTTCGTCATCCGCGGCGCGTCGTCCGCAAGGGAGAGCGACGTGCGTCATGCCCTCGACCCGCTCGGCGATTCGCTGATCGTGGTGGCCGCGGACGATATTGTCAGGGTGCACATCCACACGGGCAGGCCCGGGCAGGCGCTGGAACGCGCGCTGGGCTTTGGCAGCCTGAGCCGCATCAAGATTGACAATATGACGGAACAACAGCACGCGTTTACACTGGTCAGCCCGGCGGGGCCAGGCGCCGCCTTCCACGCGCGCGGTGCGGAGACGCTCCCCGGATCCGCTGATGTCCACAGACCGGCCGGGCTCATCGCAGTGGCCGCGGGAGAAGGTCTGGCCCGCCTGTTTCTCCAGGCGGGGGCGGACCGGGTGGTGTCCGGGGACCGCGGCGAACGGCCGTCGGCGGAGGCGATTGTCGACGCGGTCGCAGGCATTGGCGCGGACAGAGTCTTTATTCTCCCCGACCACGACACCGCTCCGGCGGTCGCGCAGGCTGCGGCTGAACTTGGAACGAACCGCCTTGTGACCGTATCGACCGCCACCGTTGGCGAGAGGCTGGCGGCTGCCCTCGCGTTTTCGCCAACCGCTGCGCCGGCGGAAAACACCGCACAGATGCGGGCGGCCGCGTCGCGCGTCGTGTCCGCGTCGGTGGCGCCGGCCGCCGGGGGAGTGACGCTGGCCGGCGCGCCTGTTAAACCGGGTGAATTCGTGGTTTTTTCGGGTGAAGAAGCGGTCTTCGCGACCGCGGACCGCCTGGCGGCGCTCGGGGAGGCGCTTGCGCGGCTGTGCGGGGAGACGAGGGAGATTTGCACCGTGTTGTGCGCCCGTGAGGAGGATGTGCGCGCGGCGGCGGAAGTGGTGGATCGGCTGCGCGTCAAGCACGCGGATGTGGACTTTGAGGTGCTGTACGGCGGACAGCCGGAGTACGACTTCCTGCTGGCTGGCGAGTGATTGTGCGCTTGCCACGCTTGGGATGATCACGGATCCTCTGGAGAGGAATGTGTAGCGTGAGTGCGGCTTTGCCCGACTCAGACCAGTGCGCGGCGCCTGTCACGCACATTCCGGGAGTGGGGCCGGGAACGGCCCTGCGGCTCGCGCGCCTGGGGATTCATACGGTGCGCGATCTCGTGCGCCACTTTCCGCTGCGCTACGAGGAGACGGCGGACGCGCTTTCGCGCGAGCAGCAGGACGGCCATTCGACGGCTGTGCAAGGAACGGTCTGCGGCCCGGTGTCCGTGCGCTTTTCCGGGAGGCGGTGCACCGTCTCCGTCCCCCTTCGGATTGGAACGGCGAATGTCAAGGCGCTGTTTTTCAATCAGCCCTATCTGCGGCACCAGTTGCTGCCTGACGTTTCGTTGCGCGTCCGCGGCAAATGGAACCGCGTCTCAGGCGCGTTTGTCGTCTCGGCGCACGAGATCCTCCGCCCGGGCGTCGCGGCGGCGGGACTGGAGCCCGTGTATCCGCTGACAGACGGGCTGTCCAGCCAGGCTTTGCGGCGCTATATCGCGTTTGCCCTGCGCGCGTGCGGGCCAGGGGTGCACGACGGGCTGCCGGCCGAACTCCGGACGCGGTTTCGGCTGACCGGCAAGGCGGCGGCGCTTCTCGCGATGCACGAGCCCGCAGATCCGGAGGCCTTGCGGCAGGCCAGGCGGCGGATCATCTTCGAGGAGTTCCTCGCGTTTCAGTTGCGTTTGCAGAATTTCCGCAGGCGGCGCGGCGGATGGTCTCAGACCGCGCTGGACGGGCATGTGCTCGCGCAAGGCGCGCAGGAGTTCGTGGAGCGGCTGCCGTTTGCCCTGACGCCGGGTCAGGAGGCGGCGCTTGCGGAGAGTCTGCGGGACGTGGCGGGGGCGGAGCCGATGCACCGGATGATCCAGGGCGACGTCGGGTCCGGCAAGACGGCAGTGGCGTTTGCCCTGTGCGCGGCTCTCGCGCGCATCGGGTGGCAGAGTGCGCTCATGGCGCCCACCGGAATTCTCGCGACGCAGCACCACCAGGAAGCCGTCCGCCTGCTCGCGCCCTACGGCGTGCGGATCGGGGCGCTGACGGGGGACCAGCCGCAGCAGGAACGGGACCGCGTGTTGCAGGCACTGCGGACTGGCGATATCGACCTCTTGATCGGGACGCACGCTCTTGTCAGCGCGGATGTCGTGTTTCATCGCCTGCGGCTGGTCGTGGTCGATGAGCAGCACCGCTTTGGCGTGTCCACGCGGCGCCTGCTGCGGGGAAAAGGCGAGTGGAGCGATGTGTTGCAATTGTCGGCGACGCCAATTCCGCGCTCGTTGGCCCTCACGATCTACGGCGACGTCGAAATGTCGACGATGCGCGACCTGCCGCCGGGCCGCACCCCGGTCCGAACGATCCTCGTCCGCAAGTCCGAAGCAGGCCGCGTCGTGCGTATGCTGCGTCGCGAACTGGCCAAGGGCAGGCAGGCGTTCATCGTGGCGCCCCGCATAGGCGACGGAGAAGACGACGGCGGCGAAATGACGGGCGCCGTGGCGCTTCACGCCCAGATGCAGGAGGAATTGGCCGGCTGGCAGGTGGCCCTGGTGCACGGCGCCATGGCTTCGGCGGAGCGCGACGCGGCCATGGCGGACTTTGTCGCGGGGCGCGCGGGCGCGCTGGTCGCGACGTCGATTGTCGAAGTCGGGGTCAGTGTGCCGAACGCTTCCGTTATGGTCGTGCACGACGCGCACCGCTTCGGACTGGCGACCCTGCACCAGTTGCGCGGAAGGGTCGGGCGCGGGGCGCATGCGTCGCTGTGCGTGCTTGTCGGCGATCCGGCAACGCGCGCCGCCCGCCAAAGGCTGCAGGCGATGCTCGAGACGTCGGACGGATTCGTCCTGGCGGAGCAGGACCTGCTGTTGCGCGGACCGGGTGAAGTGATGGGTTCGCGGCAGAGCGGGCTGCCGCAATTTCGCGTGGGCGACGCTGTGGCGGACCTGCGGGTGATGACGGTCGCGCGCGATATCGCGGCGGAACTCTTGACAAATCCCGATTTTTGGCTGCTGCCGGCGTATGAAGAATTGCGCCGCGCGGCGCTGGCGGAGGACGACGATGCGTTTGCGGATTCGTGAAGTGCTTCTCGCTTCTCTGCCCCAACGGTTATTGACAGACATGGCGGGCGCCGCACTGCGGCACCCAGCGAGTCGCGTGTGCATTCCGCTGTTTGCCAAATGGTATGGCGTCGACCTGGCCGAGGCGGAAAAACCCTGGCGGGCGTACGCCAGTCTGACCGAGTTTTTCGCGCGCCGTCTCGCTCGCGGGAGTCGGAAGGCGGACGCCGACGCCGCGGCGATCGCCAGTCCCGTGGACGGACGGGTCGCCGCCGCGGGCGAGATTCTCGCGGATACGCTGTGGCAAGTCAAAGGCATGCCGTATTGCGCGCGCGAGTTGCTGCAGGACGCGGCTGGCGACGCGCTGACCGGCGGCTCGTACGTCACGATCTACCTGGCGCCGGGCGATTACCACCGGATTCACGCGCCGCTCGCGGCCGTCTTGCGGTCGGTCCGGCATATCGGAGGGACGCTGTTTCCGGTCAATCCGGGAGGCGTGCGGAGTGTGCGCAAACTGTTCGCGCGCAATGAACGCGTTGTCAGTTGGTTTGCGCGCGACGGCGGTTCGTTTGCGCTGGTCAAGGTGGGATCGCTCCTGGTCGGCAGCGTGCGGCTGACGCTCTGTGAAACGTCCGCGCCGCCGCGCCGCTCCCGTCTTCCCGGCGGCGGGACGAGTCGCCTGGCCGCCCCTGTCGCGGTGGCCAAAGGGGATGAACTCGGGTGGTTTGAGTTTGGCAGCACGGTGATCCTCGTATTTCCGCCCGGAGCGGCCCGGATTGACGTGACGGCGGGGCAGCGCCTGCGCGCCCTGGAAACGATCGGGCGATGGCTCGGCGGACGGGGGGAATCGCGATAGTGCGGATACCGGGCAGGAATCGAAAATATGGATAAAAAAGAGTTCCCCCGCCCGGGTACGCGGGGGAACTCCGCCTTTTGCCGCGCCGCCACATGCCTTGCGGCGCTATGTAAGGCGCGGCAGCCGGCTACTGGGAGAGGAGAAACCGGGGGAGAGTGTTGCCGATGCTCTCCCTGGTTGCCTTTACGACGTTGACCGTCGCTTAACTCATTGTGGTCACGGGACCGGCGGCTTATACATCCCGGCGCAAACTCCCGGATCCGCGCGCGCCGCGTGCGGGGGTGGCGGGACGGGATTTTTGTTCGCGTCCGAAGATGTGATACAGTACTCGCGAAAGGATGGGGGACATGCGAGTAATCGCCGGTTCTCACGGAGGGCGCAGGTTGAAGGCCCCGCCCGGCCGCGCTGCGCGGCCGACGGCCGACCGCGTGAAGGAGGCGCTGTTTTCGATTGTCGGGCCGGCCTTCGCGGGAGGCGTCTGCCTGGATTTGTTCGCCGGTTCGGGAGCGCTTGGGATTGAGGCGCTCAGTCGCGGTTGCGAGCGGGCGGTGTTTGTGGATCCGCGCACGTCGGCCACCGTGAGGGAAAACCTGGCGGCGCTCGACCTTGCGGGCCGCGCGGCGGTATACCCCTGGTCATGGGAGCGCGCGCTTGATCGCCTGACGGCGGACGCTGCGCGGTACTCGCTGGTCTTTCTGGACCCTCCCTATGCAGCGGGACTGCTGCATCCGAGCCTGCGGCGCCTGGCCGCGACGCGGCTGCTCGCGCCGTCCGCGACCGTCGTCGCGGAGACGGCGCGGAGCTTGCCAACGCCCGCGGCGCCAGGGCTTGCGCTGGTGCGCGAAGCGATGTACGGCGCTACCAAACTGTGTGTGTACCGCCACGAGGGAGTGACTCCGCATGCAACGTGATGAGGGCCGGACAGCCCCCCGAATCGCCGTCTACCCGGGTTCGTTTGATCCGGTGACCAATGGGCACCTCGACATCGTCTGGCGCGCCGCGGCATTGTTCGATGAAGTCCGCGTCGCCGTCCTTGACAATACGGGCAAGACGCCGCTGTTGCCGGTGGAGGAGCGCGTGCAGCTGATTGAAGAGAGCGTGCACGCGTGGCCGCGGGTGCGCGTGGACCATTTCTCGGGCCTGCTGGTCGAGTACCTGTCGCTCTGCGGTGCGTCCATCGTCGTTCGGGGTGTCCGCGACGCGTCGGACCTGTCGGCCGAGTGGCAGATGGCGGCGCTCAACCGCGACCTGCGCCAATCGACCGAAACCGTCTTTCTGCCCAGCCATCTGGAATTCTCCCACGTCAGTTCAAGCAGGGTCCGCGAGATCGCGGCTCTGGGCGGAGATGTGAGTCGCTTTGTTCCGGAGCACGTCGCGGCGCGTTTGCGGATAAAGTAGGGGTATGGGCGACACGCCCGGACGGCGAGGAGGACGGCGCATGAGTCGCGAGTTGCGCTTGGCGGTTGCGCTTGGCAGCGGCGGGACGCGAGGGTTTGCGCACATAGGCGTCCTGCAGGTACTTGAAGAGGCGGGAATCCGCATCAGCGGCGTGGCGGGTTCCAGCATGGGAGCCCTGATCGGCGCGGTGTACGCCACGGGGGCTCCGATGGCCATGCTGGAGCGGATTGCGACGCACTTGCCGTTCGGGCGCTGGATCGACTTCACGGTGCCGCGGATGGGACTGATCGCCGGCGAGCGCGTGCATGACCTGTTGCGGCTTCTGACAAAAGGGCGGCGTTTCGACCAGACGCGGATCCCGCTCTCGATTGTGGCCACGGACCTCGAACGGGGGGAGCGCGTGGTGTTCCAGTCCGGTCCGATCCACGAGGCGCTGCGCGCGAGCATCGCGATTCCCGGCATCTTTACGCCGCACACCTACCAGGGACGCATGCTGGTTGACGGGGGCGTGATCGACAGGGTGCCGATCGACGCGGCGCGGGCGCTTGGCGCGGACTTTGTCCTTGCCGTGGACGTGGGGTTGTTCGAGCGTCTGCCCCCGGTGCGCAACGTGCTTGACGTGGTGATCCAGTCGATGGACATCATGGAGCGGGAAATCTTTCGCCATCGCATCCTGGAGGCGGACTACGTGGTGCGCCCGAAACTGGAACTGATGAGCGCCACGTCGTTTACCAGCGTGGAGGAGGCCGTCGAGGCGGGGCGCAGCGCCATGCGCGAGAGTTTGCCTCCGCTCCTCGAGGCGCTCGACAAAAAGGGGATGCTTAAGCGTGATCTGGCGGAGCACAGGGAGCAGACGGAGTTCATCTAGACGAGCCCGCGCGGCGGCGATCATCCTCGCGGCGCTGCTCGTGGCGGCCTACTTCATTCCGTTGCCGTACTACTTCTACTCGCCGGGCATGGCGATCCCCGTGCAGCCGCTGGTAACGGTGCAAGGGGGAAAACCAAGTCGCAGCGGCGCCTTTTACATGATGACGGTGACATCGCTCTACGCCTCGAACGTCTACGTCTTTCTGGAGGGGCTCTTGCTGCCGCACAGGGAGATCTGGCCCGCCGCGCAGATCTCCGGGGGCCTGACCGACGCGCAGTACCTGGCGGTCGAGAAGTACATGATGCAGCAGGCGCAGCAGGACGCGGCGAGCGCCGCACTGCGTTACCTGAACCTTCCGGTGCGCGTCACGACGCAGGGTATCCTCGTGCTGTCGATCGAGCCTTTTTCCAGGGCGGTCGGCGTCCTGCGCCCGGGTGACATTTTGACCGGAGTAGACGGGACGCCGCTCGCCAAGAATCCCGGCGCCCTGGCGCGCGTACTGGAGAGCCGCAAGGTCGGACAGACCGTGACCTTGCAGGTGTCGCGCGGAACGAGGCGCATGGCGGTGACCGTGCCGCTGGTCAATCTCAATCAGGGGCGCGGAGCGCCCGTCGCGGGAATCGGGGTGATCCCGGCCCTCGCGCAACACGTTCGGTCGCCGGTGGACGTGCACATTCACGCCGGAGACGTCTACGGGCCGTCGGCAGGACTCATGTTTTCGCTGGAGATCGTGAATCAACTCAAACCGCAGCTGGATTTGACGCGCGGTTACAAGGTGGCGGGCACGGGCACGATCACGCAAAACGGCGTGGTCGGGCAGATCGGCGGCGCGGCAGAGAAGGTGATCGCCGCGGCGGCCGCGGGCGTGCGCTACTTTTTTGTTCCCGCGGACCTCGCGAAGGGCGATACAAACGCGTTGCACGCCGTGCAGGAGGCGAAGAAACTGCACACGTCCATGCGCATCATTCCAGTGGGCACACTGGCGCAGGCCGTCGCCTACCTGCGGTCGCTGCCCGCGCGGCGGACATAGGGGAAGCGTGAGATTCGACGGTGCGGATCTGTTTGACACGGGGAAGTGCGCTTTGTATACTAGCGAGTGTTGCGAACGGAGTTGAATGGGTCCGTGAAGGTTTTCTGGGTCGACGCAGAGAAACCCGGCGGGGCGGAACTTGACGATTGGTCGTTTCGCGTCGGAGACCTCGCGCGCCGCGTTGATGTGTGGCGCATCGGACCGCTGCACGTCAGGGGCCGGGCGATCGCATCGCGCGGGGTGTGCGAGGTGCGGGGCCGTGTTTTGGCAGAGGTCGGGTACCGCTGTTCCCGTTGCCTGGGCGCGGTGGAGGATCTCGTGGATGCGCCGCTGCAGGAGGTCTTCGCGCGTGCTCCGCTGTCCCGGGAGCAGGTGGAGGCCGATGTGGTCCACTCTCCCGGCGAGGCGATTGAACTGGACACTTGCGCCGAACAGGCCATTTTTGTCGGTCTGCGTGCCCAGGTGCTGTGCAGTCCGCTGTGCAAGGGATTGTGCCCCGTGTGCGGAAGCGACAGGAACACGGCTTCCTGCGCGTGTGAGGCGGAGCGGATCGACCCGCGCTGGGAAGCGCTGGGCGACGCCGTGCGGCGCGGCGGGGAATGACATGGGCAATACGGTTGTTTGAAAAAGGGAGTGTTTTCGATGGCGGTACCGCAGCACAGAACATCCAAAACGAGAAAGCGCAAGCGGCGCACGCACTTCAAGCTTGCCGTGCCCGGCATGACACCGTGTCCGCAGTGCTCGGAAATGAAGCTTTCTCATCGTGTGTGCCCTTATTGCGGGACGTATGACCGCAGGCAGGTTGTCGAACGCGCATAGCGCGGCCGCAAGCGGCATGCGATGAACGGTTAGGCGCCGCAGCCTGTTGCGGCGCCTCGTGCCGCGTTTGGCGTCATATTGGACTGGACCAATCCCTTCGCAGAGCGGTCTGCCGCGGGGAAGGGGCCGGCGCGGTCGGACCGTGAGGTGCAAGAGTGGCTGAGTCCCGAAGGAGCTTGCGGCATCGTCGATTGGTCGAGATGCTGGAGAGAGAGCCGTTTCTGACGGATGAAGATATTGCGGAGCGCATGGATGTCAGTATTCAGACCGTGCGCCTCGACCGGCTCAAGCTGGGAATTCCTGAACTGCGCGAGCGGATGCGCTCGGTGGCGCACCTTCACTATGAGCACTTGCGCAGCCTGCGTCCGGACGAGGTGTTCGGAGCCATCCTGGAACTCGACGTGGGTCACTCGGGCACGTCCGTGTGGCGCGCGCAGCAGGAACACGTCATCAGCCGATCGCAGGTCGTGCGCGGACACTTCCTGTTCGCGCAGGCCAACTCGCTCGCCGTGGCTGTCGTCGACGCCGCGCAGGCGCTCACGGCGAGGGCCAACGTGCGGTTCTCGAAACCCGCGTTATGCGGCGCGACGCTGACGGCGCGGGCGCGGGTGCTTGGCCAGAGGCACGGCTATGCGTTGGTGGATGTGGTGATACAGGCTGGGAGTGACGACGTCTTCGCGGGCCGCTTTCTGCTTCAGGGCACGGGCGCGCCCGCTCATGGGGGGGCTGCAGTTGAAGATCGCGATTGACGCGATGGGCGGCGATCTGGCGCCCCGGGCGGCTATGGAAGGCACTGTCCTGGCGGCCCGGGAGTTCTCCCGGTCGGAGTTTGTTCTTGTGGGCCGCGAGCCGGACCTCGCAAAAGAGGAGATAGCACTGCCTGGCAACGTTTCGATCCTGCACGCCGAGGGTGTCATCGAGACGGCGTCCGAACCGGTGCGTTCGGTCCGCCGACAGCGCGACTCGTCGCTTGTCGTCAGCACGGAACTGGTGCGCGACGGCGTCGTCGACGGCATGGTCTCGGCCGGGAACACGGGCGCGTTCATGGTCTCCGGCCTGCTCAACGTGGGCCGGATGCCGGGCATGGACCGGGCCGCCCTCGGAGTCCTGCTGCCCACGTTCGCGGGTCGCGGCATGCTCCTGCTGGACGCCGGGGCCAATACGGACTGCAACGAGACGCACCTTCTGCAGTTTGCGCGCATGGGACAGGCGTACGTCCGACTGACGCAGGACGTGGCAGAGCCCAGGGTCGGGTTGCTCAACATCGGCAGCGAGCAAGGCAAGGGCAACGAACTGTGCAAGGCGGCCCATCCGTTGCTCGCGAGCGGCGTCCCGTCGTTCGTCGGAAACGTCGAGGCGCGCGAGATGCTCATGGGCGTCTGCGACGTCGTCGTCTGCGACGGCTTTGTCGGCAATGTGCTCGTGAAGTTTTTCGAGGGCGTGGGGCAGGGGCTCCTGTCGAGTCTCCGGTCCATTTTTACCGCGTCGGCGCTGACCAGGCTGGCGGCCCTGCCTCTGGCGGGCGGCCTGCGGGAGTTCCGCCGGCGGTTTGACTACGTGGAATACGGCGGAGCTCCGTTTCTTGGCGTGCGCGGCGTGCTGGTCAAGGCGCACGGGTCGTCCAGCGCGCGCGCGTTCGTGTCGGTGATCCGGCAGGCGCACCGCATGCACGAATCCGGGCTCGTGCGCGCTTTGGAAGACGAGTTGGCCAAAGAGACGGAGCGGTGAGACGATGACACTGGCGTTTGTATTCCCGGGGCAGGGTGCGCAGTATGTCGGGATGGGGCAGGCGTTGCGCGAGGCCTTCCCGATTGCCAGGGCGACGATGGAAGAGGCCGACGACGCCCTGCGACTGTCGCTGAGCAGGCTGTTTCTCGAAGGTCCGGAGGATGAACTGCGCCTGACCTATTATACGCAACCCGCCATTTTGACGGTCAGCATCGCCTGTCTGCGCGTGTTGCAATCCCTTGCGCCGGACCTGCAGGCCAGCGTCGTGGCGGGGCACAGCCTGGGCGAGTACAGCGCCCTGGTGGCGGCAGGCGCCCTGTCGTTTCCAGACGCGCTGCGCCTTGTCCACTTGCGCGGGCGATTGATGGACGCGGCTGTGCCGGCGGGCCAGGGGGGGATGGCGGCGGTGCTTGGGGCGGACCTCGCGTTGCTTGAGGCCCTGTGTGCGGACGTGTCCCAGGAGGGCGGTCCCGTGGAGGTTGCCAACGTCAACTGCCCCGGCCAACTGGTGATCTCGGGCGCCGCCGAGGCGGTCGCCGCCGTCTCCCGCCGCATTCTGGAGACGGGCGCCAGACGGGCGGTCGCCCTCGGCGTCAGCGGCCCGTTCCACTCTTCTCTCATGCTGTCGGCCGGTGAGCGGTTGGCGGAAGCCCTGGCGCGCACGGACGTGCGCGACGCGCACCCCCCGGTCGTGGCCAACGCGCACGCGAAAGCGGTGAGCAGAGCCGCGGACATCAGAAAGGCGCTTGCGCAACAGGTGGCTCGTCCAGTACTATGGGAAGCGTCAGTCAACACGATGGTAGATCTGGGCGTGGATACGTTTGTGGAGTTGGGGCCGGGATCCGTCTTGTCGGGCCTGATTCGCAAGACAAACAGGCATGTGCGGACGCTTTTTGCGGAGGACCCGGCGACGGTGGACAAGGTTGCCGAAGAGTTGACGCATGGGGAGCGGTTGAGGTGACATTTGCACTGAACGACCGCGTCGCCGTGGTCACGGGCGCGTCCGGAGCCATCGGCCGCGCGATCGCGCTGACCCTGGCGGACGCCGGGGCGAGCGTGGTGGTCGCGTACGGGAAGAACCTCGCGGCGGCGCAGGATCTCGCCGACCTGCTTGTGCAGCGGGGCGCGGAGGCGATCACGGCGCAGGGAGACCTGGCGACGAAAGACGGCGCCCTGCGTGTCATTCATGACGCGGTCGAGCGCTTCGCCCGCATCGACATCCTCGTCAACAACGCGGGCATCACGCGGGACGGACTGCTCATGCGCATGAAGGAAGCGGATTGGGACGCTGTGCTGGACACCAATCTAAAGTCGGCGTACCTTTGCACCCAGGCGGCGTCGCGGCATCTGCTGCGCTCTCCGTTCGGGCGGGTGGTCAATATCACGTCCGTCTCCGGCGTGATCGGGAATGCGGGCCAAGCGAATTACTCGGCGGCGAAAGCGGGGATGATCGGTTTCACCAAGGCGCTGGCAAGGGAGTTCGCCAGCCGCGGGGTGACCGTCAACGCCGTCGCGCCGGGCTTTATTGAGTCCGACATGACCGGGGCGCTGGGAAGCGAGACGCGCGGCAAGGTGCTTTTGCAGATTCCGCTCGGACGTTTCGGGGTTCCGGACGACGTGGCGCAATGCGTGCGCTTTCTCGCCAGTCAGGAGGCGGCGTACATCACGGGACAGGTGCTTCAGGTCGATGGGGGTCTGGCCATCTGAGGACGTCGCGTGCGGCGCGACCGCCGGCGGGAGGGCGCGGGTCGCGCGGGGTTCATCGGACGCCGCAGATGAGGGGCGGCCGCCCCCGAATGCGGGACTGGCCTGGATTTTGCGGCGGCAAGAGTTGGACGGACTGTGGGAGGGGGTGAAAACGTGTCAGAGGTGTACGATCGCGTAAAGCGCATTGTCGTCGACCGCCTGGGAGTGGAGGACGGCCAAGTGTCGCTCGAAGCTTCCTTCAAGGAAGATCTTGGAGCGGACTCCCTCGATGTCGTCGAACTGGTCATGGAATTGGAAGACGAGTTCGACCTCGAGATTTCTGATGAGGATGCGGAAAAGATCACCACGGTTGGTGACGTGGTGAAATATATTCAGGCTCAGGAGTAGGTGCGTCGCCACGCGACGCGGCAGGGACCCCGCCGTGGACACTCACAGCACAGTGCGGGTCCCTTGTTGCATCACCAAACAGAAGTGGACGCGGGTTATCGCTTTGTCGCGCGCCGCACCTCGGCGGGCGATCGTTGCGGCCGTTTCCTCTAAAGGGGGAACTATCATGAAGCGTGTCGCCGTGACGGGAATGGGAGTTGTCACGCCCCTGGGAATTGGCGTGAACCGATTCTGGGACGCTTTGTTGCAGGGACGTTCCGGCGTGCGCCTCGTGGACCGTTTCGACACCGCTCTATTCCCGACGAAGATTGCCGCTCAGGTGGACGACTTCCGGGCGGAGGATTTCATCGACCGCAGGGACGCGCGACGGATGGATCGCTTTGTCCAGTTCGCGGTCGCCGCCACGCGCATGGCGGTGGCGCACGCGGGCCTCGATATCACGGAGGACATCGCGCCGCGCGTCGGCGTGTACATCGGCTCCGGGATCGGCGGGCTCGAAACGCTCGAGGACCAGCACAAGACGCTGCTCGAGCGCGGTCCGAAGCGGCTGAGCCCGTACTTCATTCCGATGATGATCGGAGATATGGCGTCCGGCCAGGTGTCCATCCTGTTTGGCGCCAAGGGACCCAACAGCGCGCCTGTTTCGGCGTGCGCCACGGGCTCGAACGCGATCGGGGACGCCTACAAGATCATCCTGCGCGGCGCCGCGGACGTGATGATCTGCGGCGGCTCCGAGGCGGCGATCACGCCGCTGTCGTTTGCCGGATTCTGCGCGGCGCGGGCGCTTTCGGAGCGAAATGACGACCCGCAAGGGGCGAGCCGCCCGTTTGACGCGGGGCGGGACGGTTTTGTCATGGGCGAGGGCTCGGGCGTGCTGGTGATCGAGGAGTGGGAGTTCGCCAAGGCGCGCGGGGCGGATATTCTCGCCGAGATTGTGGGATACGGCATGAGCGGCGACGCGTACCACCTGGTGCAGCCGGCGCCCGAGGGCAGCGGCGCGGCGCGCGCCATGGTGTCGGCCCTGGCGGAGGCGGGTCTTGACCCGCAGGACATTGACTACATCAATGCGCACGGGACGTCGACCGAGATCGGCGACACGATGGAAACGCGGGCGATCAGGAAGGTGTTCGGCGCGGCGGCCGAAAGCGTGGCGGTCAGTTCCACGAAGTCGATGACAGGACACCTGCTCGGCGCGGCGGGCGGCATCGAGGCGGTCGCCGTGATTGAATCGCTGCGTCACGGCGTGATTCCCCCGACGATCAATCTCCACGCCAAAGACGCCGAGTGCGATCTCGACTATGTGCCGAACAAGGCGCGCAGGGCGGACGTGCGTGCGGCGATGTCAAACTCGTTCGGTTTCGGCGGCCACAACGCCACGCTGGTCTTTCGTCGGGTGTGAGGGCGGCAGGTCCAGTCCTGGCGGATGCGCCAATACTACAAAGGAGACATACTGCTCTTGGCAATATGTCCGGATCGTGTGGTGATCTTCATGGGAGCGGCGCCAATCGCCCGCCTGTGTTCTGAACTTGGCCTGACGTTTCGCGATGTGCGATTGCTGCAGGCGGCGTTCACGCATTCGTCGTACAAGAATGAACACCGGGGCGACCGCCGGGAGGACAATGAACGTCTCGAATTTCTCGGCGACGCCGTGCTGGAGTTGTGCGTCAGCCAGCAATTGTACCGCATGTACCCGTCATGGCCGGAAGGCGAGTTGACGCGCCGGCGGGCGGCCATCGTCTGCGAGGCGTCTTTGATGACGTTTGCAAAGCAATTGGGGTTTCCACTCTATCTGCGGCTGGGAAAGGGCGAGGAACTCTCGGGCGGCCGCGACCGGGCGAGCCTGCTCGCGGACGTCTTCGAGGCGTTCATCGGCGCTCTCTTTGTCGACCAGGGGCTGACCGCCGTGGAGCGGTTTCTTACGAGCCACTTTTATTCACAACTTGGAGACCTTGCGTTCACCCCCTATACGGATTATAAAACGATGCTGCAGGAACGGATCCAGGCGCTGGACATCGGCGATGTGACGTACGAGACGGTGGAGGAGTGCGGGCCTGCGCACGCGCGCAGCTTCGGGGTCCGCGTGAAGATCGGCGGGCTGGTCGCCGGTGAAGGCCGCGGGCGCTCGAAGAAGGAGGCGGAGCAGCGCGCGGCGGAGATGGCCCTCGAGGCGTGGTCGCGCCTGCCGTCCGGAGGCGAAAAGCCATGTTCCTGAAGCGCTTGGACGTGTTTGGCTTCAAGTCGTTCGCGGATCGCACGGAAATCGAATTTGGCAGCGGTGTGACCGCCGTGGTCGGCCCGAACGGAAGCGGCAAGAGCAACGTGGCGGACGCCGTCAAGTGGGCGCTCGGCGAACAGAGTGCGAAGAGCCTGCGCGGCGCGCGCATGGAGGACGTCATCTTCTCGGGCAGCCAGACGCGCAAGCCGCTGAATTTGTGTGAAGTCTCATTGACGTTTGACAATTCAGACGGTCTCTTGCCCGTCGATTTCGCCGAGGTGACCGTGACGCGGCGGTACTACCGCAGCGGCGAGAGCGAGTACCTGTTGAATCGCCAGGCGTGCAGGTTGCGCGACATCACGGAGTTGCTGATGGACACGGGCGTTGGGCGCGAGGCGTATTCAATGATCGGACAGGGGCAGATCGACGAGATTCTGTCCAATCGTCCGGAGGACCGTCGCGGGATTTTTGAAGAGGCGGCGGGCATCGTGAAGTTCAAGGCGCGGCGGCGCGAAGCGGAGAAGAAACTGGCGGAGGCGGAGGAACATCATGGCCGCGTGCGCGACATCCTCGCCGAGCTCGACGGCCAGATGGGGCCGCTGCAGGAACGGGCCGAGACGGCGCGGCGCTACCAGGCCCTGGAGCAACAGGCGACCGATCTGCACATTGCGCTGCTCGCCCACGAAATTGGCGATCTCCTGGCGCGGCGGGACGAGGCCGAACGCCAGGCGGACAGCGCCCGTGCGGCGCTCTCCGCCATCGGCGAGCGGGCGCAGGCGGTCGAGCGGCAGGTGGCGCAGTGGCGGGCGCAGGCCGACTTGGCCGAACGGCAAATCGCGGACACGCAGACCGCGCTGCTCGCCGCGACGGCGTCCGTCGAGCAGTTCGAGGCGGAGCGCAGGCTGTCGTTCGAGCGCCATGAGCACGCGCTGGCCGGTCAGGAGGAGGCGCACCTCGCCCTGCAACGGCTGCAGCGCGAACTGGCGGAACTGGAGGCGGAGCGCGGCGTCTTGGAGCAGCGCGCGGTCGATCTGCGGCGTGAACACCAGGCGGTGCAGTCCGAACTGGAGCGGCGCCAGAACAGTGAGGCCACACGCCAGATGGCGGCGCAGTGCAAGGCGGAGATCGAGCAGGCGCGCGCGGAGTTGATTGAAGTGATGCGGGCGCAGGCCGCGGGGCGCAACGAATTGCGCAATCTGGCGCAGCGGCTGGAACATGCGCAGCGCGAGGCGGAGCGCGAGCGCGCGGATGCGGCGGCGCAGGGGGAGCGGGTCGGGGAACTTGAGGCGCAGCGCCAGGAGGCTGTGCGCCTGATGGCTGCGGCGCAGGCCGCCGGGGAGCAGGCGTCCGCCGACATCCGGGCGGCGCAGGAGCGCGTGGCGACGGTGGGACGGGCTGCGGAGGCAAAGACGCATGAACTGCAGGCGCTCGAGCGCACGAGGCTTGCGACGCACACGCGGCTGACGGCGTTGCAGGACATGCAGCGTGACCTGGACGGTTTCGCCGCGGGACCGCGGGCTGTCCTGCGGGCGGCGCGCGACGGCAAGCTGGGGGGAATCCGCGGCGCAGTCGCGGACGTCGTGGACGTGCCGGACAAGTGGCGACTGGCCGTGGAGACGGCGCTCGGGGGAGCGCTGCAAAACATCATCGTGGCCACGGAGGCAAGCGCGCGCCAGGCGATCGAATTCCTGCGCCGGGCGCAGGCCGGTCGGGCGACCTTTCTGCCGCTTGAGACGATTCGCGGCCGCCGCATGCCGCCCCATGAGGTCCAGATGGTGAAGTCGGCGTCCGGATTTGTCGGCGTCGCGGCAGAACTTGCGACAGTCGAGGACTCACTCCGGCCCATCCTGGATTCGCTGCTCGGGCATGTGCTGGTGGTGGAGACGCTGCCGGACGCCAACCGGATCGCGCGCGTGCTGCAACATCGCGTGCGCATCGTGACTCTCGCGGGCGACGTGGTGAACCCGGGTGGATCCATGACGGGCGGAGCCGTCGGGCGCAAGGGAGCGGCCATCTTGGGCCGGGCGCAGGAAATCGCGGCGCTCGCCGCAAGGGAACGCGAGCTCGGGGTGCAGGCGGATGCGGTCAAGGCGGAGCAGGACAGTCTTGCGCGCGGCCTGGACGAGGCGCGCGCGGACGCCGCCGCGGTCCAGGCGCGCCTTGCGCTGTGCGCGCGGGAGTTGCAGGCGGCCGAGGCGCGGGAGGCTGCGCTGTGCAGCGCCGGGGAGAGGGCGCAACTGCAGCGCGACGCGTTGTTGCGCGCGGTCGAACAACACGAAGCCGAGGCGCGTCGGTCACGCGCCGGTCTCGATGCCATGCGCGGCGAAGTGGACGGCTTTGCCGCGCAGATTGCGACGTTTGAGGGGCGCATCGCCGCGGCTCAGGAGAACCTGCAAAGAATCGAGGAAGAGGCGCAGAGTCGCGGCGACGAATTGACGGAACTGCGGGTGCTGGCGGCGCAGCGCGAGGAAGCGGCGCGCGGGGCGGACGATGCGTTGCGCCGGGTCGGGGAGCGGGTGGCAGGCGTGCGGCGGGAGATCGAGCGCATCCACGGGGAACGGGCGAATCTGCATGAACGGCTGGCGCGCTTTCGCGCCGATCTGGAACGGTACGCTGCGCAGGGAAAGGAAGCCGGGGCGCTGCGCGACGAGTTGAAAGACGCGTTGGAGACCCTGCGCGCACAGCGGGAGGATAGCGCGGCCATCCTTGGTGAGGGGGAGCGCACGCGCGCGTCGGTTCGCGACGAAGAGCGAGCGGCGTCGGAGCGGCTGCGGGCGAACGAGACGGTGTGCGCGCGCGCCGAAGCGGAGGTCGAAGGCAAGATGGATACGCTGCGCGAGCGCTACGGCGTGGGGCTGGAACTGGCGCAGCAGAACCACGCCTTGCTGACGCCGCCGGCGGAGGCGCGCGCGCAGTGGGCCGCGTGCAAGCGGGAACTCGAGTCCTTTGGCGAGGTGAGCCTGGGCGCCATCGAGGAGTGCGCCCGGCTGGGTGAACGCCATCGCTTCCTGCACGGCGAGGAGCGGGACCTGGATGAAGCCCGCGGGCAACTCCAGACGTTGCTCGACGATATGGACGCCGAGATGAGGCGCCGTTTTCACGCGACCTTCGAGGATGTGCGCGGTCACTTTTGCGCGGTCTTCGGAAGGCTGTTCGACGGCGGACGGGCGGACATCAGGCTGAGCGGCGAGGATGCGCTGACGGCGGGGATCGAGATCGTGGCGGAACCTCCGGGCAAGAAGATGCAGTCCCTGTCGCTGCTCTCCGGAGGGGAGCGGGCGCTGACGGCGCTGGCGCTGCTGTTTGCCATTCTGCACGTCAAGCCCGTTCCCTTCTGCATACTGGATGAGGTTGAGGCGGCGCTCGACGAGGCGAACGTGGCGCGGTTCGCGGACTATCTTCGCGTCTTTGCGGGGACGACGCAGTTTGTGCTGATTACCCACAGGCGCGGCACGATGGAGACGGCAGACGTACTCTATGGCGTGACGGTGCACGATTCGGGCGCGTCGCGCCTGGTGTCGGTGCGCGTCGCGGACGACGAGGTCGCGACGGCGTGATGGCCGGCGCGACACACCGCTCGGCGGATCCGCCGCGCCCTGCGGTTACGGATGATGGCGGTCCCGGATGGAGGGGGTGTGGCAAGTGGGGCTGTTTGACCGCTTCAGGCAGAGTCTGGGCAAGACTCGGGAACTGTTCACGGAACGGCTGGCCAGTGTGCTCAAGCGAAGGAAGATTGACGAGGGTGTGTTTGAGGAACTGGAGGAAGTGCTGTTGTCTGCGGACGTCGGCTTCGCCACGTGTGAAGACCTGCTCCTGCGCCTGCGCCGGGAGTCGAAGCGGCGCGGCCTCGAATCGGCCGACGAACTGCTGCCGGTTCTGCGCGGCGCGATCGTTGAACTTCTGGGGGACAGCGCGGCGCCTGTCGCGGAGTCGGCGGACGGTCCGACCGTCATCCTTGTCGTGGGCGTGAACGGCGCCGGCAAGACGACGCTGGTGGGGAAACTGGCTCACATGTACCGTGCACAGGGCAAGAGGGTGCTGCTCGCAGCCGGCGACACATTTCGCGCGGCGGCCGTGGAGCAGTTGGTGGCGTGGGGCGAGCGGGCGGGCGTCGACGTCGTGCGGCAAAAGACGGGATCCGACGCGGCGGCGGTGATCTTCGACGCCCTGCAGGCGGCCAAGTCGCGCGGAATCGACGTGTTGCTGTGCGACACGGCGGGGCGGCTGCAAAACAAGCAGCACCTGATGGACGAATTGAACAAGGTCTACAGAGTGATCAATCGGGAGATTCCGGGGGCGCCGCATGAAGTCCTGCTCGTCCTCGACGCCACGACGGGACAAAACGGCCTGCAGCAGGCGAAGGTCTTTCGGGAAGCGGCCAGAGTGACGGGCGTGGCGCTCACCAAGCTGGACAGCACCGCCAAGGGCGGGGTCGTGATCGCGGTGGCCAGGGAACTCGGAATACCGGTGAAGCTGGTCGGCGTCGGCGAGAAAATTGACGATGTGGCGCTGTTTGCGCCGGAAGACTTCGCCAGCGCGTTGCTGTCGGCTGACAAGTAAAAATGCTTGACACGGTTTCTGCGATTCGCTATAGTGTGAAAGACAACCATGGGCGACCGGCAAAATGGACGGATTGGACGTGTGTGCCCATGCTGGACAAGGCGCTTGAGGCGCACCAGCTGTACGACTGGTACGGGGCTTTGCTGACGGAACGCCAGCGGCGCATCGTCGAGATGCGCTACTTCGAAGACCTGTCGTTGGCGGAGATCGGGGAGACGCTGGGAATTTCCCGCCAGGCGGTCAACGACACGGTGCGAAGAACCGAACTTCAGCTTCAGGAGTATGAGGAGAAGCTCGGTCTGCTGCTGCGGTACCGGGAAAGGCAACGCGCCCTCGATCTGGTGGAGAAGCAGTTGCGCGACCAGTACGGCGTGCGGGAGGATCTGCTTGTCGCGCTGCGCGCGCTTGCCTGACCGGGCCTGGCGCGGACGTCTGCCGGCTGCCGTCCGCGGGTGTTGTGCGACGGTTTGGCGCGGCTGGTGTGACGGCGACGGAAGGGGCGATGCACGTGTTTGACACACTGTCGGATCGCCTGCAGGCGACGTTCCGTCGCTTGCGCGGCAAGGGGCGGCTGTCGCCGGATGATGTGAAAGAGGCGCTGCGCGAGGTGCGCCGGGCCCTGCTGGAGGCCGACGTGAACCACGTCGTGGCGCGCGAATTCATCGATCGCGTGCAGGAGCGGGCGGTCGGGCAGGAAATCCTGCAGAGCCTGTCGGCGGCCCAGCAGGTCGTCAAGATCGTAAGCGAGGAACTGACTGCGCTGATGGGCGGCGAGCAGTCGCGTCTCGCGCGGGCGGCCCAGCCGCCGACAGTGGTGATGCTGGTCGGTCTGCAGGGTGCGGGGAAGACGACCGCGATTGCGAAGCTTGCGCGCCTCCTGAAGACCTCGGAACACCGTCGGCCGCTGCTCGTGGCGGCGGATGTCTACCGTCCCGCGGCCGTGACGCAGCTGCAGTTGCTCGGCGAGCAGATCGGAACGCCGGTTTTTGCCCTGACGGGCGATGCGTTGCCGCACGACATCGTCGACCAGGCCCTGGCGCACGCCCGGAGGGCCGGGAACGACTACGTGCTGGTGGACACGGCCGGGCGGTTGCAGGTCGACAGCGCGATGATGGAGGAACTCCGGGACCTGAAGGCGCTGGCCGCGCCGCAGGAAATACTGCTTGTCGTCGACGCGATGACGGGTCAGGACGCCATCTCGGTGGCGCAGGAGTTTCATCGCGTGCTCGGTGTGACGGGCGTCATTCTCAGCAAGATGGACAGCGACACAAGGGGCGGGGCCGCGCTGACCGTGCGGCATGCCACGGGATGCCCGATCAAGTACGTCGGCACCAGTGAGCGCCCGGATGGACTGGAGCCGTTTTACCCGGACCGTATGGCTTCGCGAATTCTCGGCATGGGCGACGTCTTGTCCCTGATCGAGAAGGCGCAGGCGACGGTTGATGAGGGCCAGGCGCGGGAGCTTGAGCAAAAGCTGCTCCGCAACGAGTTTACGTTTGACGATTTTCTCGCGCAGTTGCAGCAGGTGAAGAACCTCGGTCCGCTTGACCAGTTGCTTGGCATGCTGCCCGGGATGGGACGCATGAAGCAAATGAAGGAGAGCGCGGCGGATACGGGCCAGTTGAAAAAGGTCGAAGCGATCATCCTCTCCATGTCGCGCGAAGAGCGCGGCCGGCCGGAACTGATCGAAAAGAGTGCGACGCGGCGCATGCGCATCGCCAAGGGCAGCGGGACACAGGTGAAGGACGTCAACCAGTTGCTGCGGCAGTTCGGTGAGATGCGCAAGGTGATGAAGCAATTCTCGGGATTCGGGAAGGGCGGCCGCGGGGCCATGAAGGGCATGGGAGGCATGGGGCCGTTTGGCGGCGGAATGAAGGGCGGGCCGCGCGATTTCGCGCCAAGGGGTGGATCGCGCGGCAAGAAGCGCCGCTAGCGGCCGGGAACGCGCAGACTCTGTAAGGAGGTGATAACATCATGGCAGTGAGAATCCGCTTGAAGCGAATGGGCGCCAAGAAATCGCCGTTTTATCGCGTGGTCGTGTCTGATTCCCGTTCGCCGCGGGACGGACGTTTTGTCGAGGAGATCGGCACGTACAACCCACTCGTGGAGCCGGCGCAGATCGTCATCAAGGAAGACCGCGCGCTCTACTGGTTGCAGACGGGCGCGCAGCCGTCCGATTCGGCGCGGTATCTGTTGCACCAGTTGGGAATCATGAAGAAAGCGCACGAGTTGCGGCAAGCTGGGAAGTAGGCAGGTGCGCGGGTTGGAGCTGACGCGGCGGAGGCGACTTCGATGCAGGAACTTGTCGAACTGATTGCGCGGAATCTGGTGGACGATCCCAAGGGGGTCCGCGTTCGCGAAGTTCAGAAGGAACGCGGGATCGTCTACGAACTGTCCGTCTCGCCGGCGGACATGGGGAAAGTGATCGGGAAGAGCGGGCGTTTGGCCAAGTCCATCCGAACCGTCGTTTCGGCGGCGGCATTGCAGTACAACCAGCGGGTAACTGTGGAAATCGTTTGATGGCAGTGGATCTGGGGGCAAGGATGTGCGACGGTCCGGATGTTGGCAGGTGACGGCGGGCGCGGTGTCTCAAGCGGCGCGGCGGCGCTGTGTGCGCGTGGTTCACCTGAGCGGGACCGGGTCGCATGTCCCCGGGGATTTGCCGGCAACAGCCTGATTCCGCGCCGTCCGCGACGCCGCGGCGTGCGGAATCAGTCATGGTCCACCCATTTTGACTTGAGGAGTTGGAGAGTTTGATTACGATACGCCAACCTGTGGCCGTTAAAATCATTCTGACCGAGGAAACGAAACAGACTTGGCTCGCCGAGTTGCGCCGTCTGGTGAATCAGACGATCGCTGAGCTCGAGGAACTGGAGTTTCGCGGCAAGCAGTGGCAGCGCGACGCGGAAAAGCAGGGGGAGGGCGCCGTGCAGGCGACGGAACAGCGCATCGAGATGGAGCGCTCCCAGCGCGTCGAACGGCGGGAACAATTGATTGCCCAGTTGTCACAGATTCAACAGATGGACATTGATTCGGAAGTTCCAAACGGAACCGTCGAGACTTCGATTGACGTCGAAGTGGGCGATTCGTGGGAGAAAGTTGTCCTCGGCAGCGAAATCGTGGTGAAAGATGGCATTGTCGTCGAGATTCGCCGCAGCGGAGAACCTTTGCCCGTGAACATCATCTCGTAACGGGCGCGGGGTGTCAGTGGATATGGCTTTGTACACGGTGGGAGTCATTGGGGCAACGCACGGCCTGCGTGGAGAGGTGCGGGTCCTCAGCAGAACGGACTTTCCGGAGCTGCGGTTCGCGCCGGGGTCGCGACTGCTGCTCGTCGACGCGGCGCGGGATGCGGTGCTGCGGGAAGTGACGGTGCAAGCGGCGCGGCGGCAAAAGGGCGTCTACATCGTCGCGTTTGGCGAGGTGGACAGCATCGGGGACGCGGCGGCGCTGCGGGGCTTGCACCTGAAGGTGGACGAGTCGCAGTTGGCCCCTCTGGCGGAGGGCGAGCACTTCATTCACGAACTCGTCGGTTGTGACGTGTACACGGATGAGGGAGAGCGGCTGGGGGAACTCACGCAGGTCCTTGCACCCGGCGCGAATGACGTGTATGTGGTGCGGACGGCCGCCGGTCGGGACGTCCTGCTTCCTGCGATCCGCGAGTGCATCCTTGGCATCGACGTCGCGGGGCGCAGGGTGAATGTACACATGATGCCTGGATTGCTCGATTAAAGGAGCCGTGGTTGCAGGCATGCGGATTGATGTGCTGACGCTGTTCCCGGAGATGTTCCAGGCCATACTGGGGAGCAGCCTGATCGGCCGGGCGCGTGGCGCCGGCGTCCTGGAGATTGGTCTGGTAGACTTTCGGGAATACAGCACGGACCGCCACCATGTGGTGGACGATTACCCATTTGGCGGCGGGGCTGGCATGCTGTTGAAGCCTGAACCCATTTTTGCCGCCGTCGACCAGTTGCGCGCCCGCGCGGCGGATGGGACGGACGGGACGCGCATCGTTCTCATGTCGCCGCAGGGGCGGCTGTTGTCGCATGAAGTGGCGCAGGAACTGTCGTCGTCCGGACATCTCATCATCGTGTGCGGCCACTACGAGGGGTTCGATGAACGAATCCGCACGCACCTGGCGACCGACGAGATTTCGATCGGCGACTATGTGCTGACGGGCGGGGAGTTGGCGGCGATGGTTCTCATTGACGCCGTTGCGCGGTTTGTCCCGGGCGTTCTCGGAAACAGCGACAGCCACCGGTTGGATTCGTTCGCGGACGGGCTGCTGGAGCACCCGCAGTACACGCGCCCGCGCGAGTTCCGCGGGATTGGCGTACCCGACGTGTTGCTGTCGGGCGATCATGCGAAGATCGCCGCCTGGCGCAGGCGACAGGCTCTGTTGCGGACCTTGCGGCGGAGGCCTGACTTGCTTTTGCGGGCGTCATTGTCGGATGGCGACCGGCGCACGGTCGAAATGCTGCGCTCGGCGGATCGGGACGAGGATACGTGATCATCCGTATCGGTGTAGGCTCCGTCGGATGTCTTCCGGTGTCGGGGGGCGCGGTTCTGCTTTGCAGGGTCGAGCCCGCGCGGCAAGCGCGGTTCACTGTATCCCTGGCTTCTGTTGTCGGCGGGCTCACGGTACTGTATGCGGGTTTGCCGTGGTCTGTGAGTCGCGGCGGCGGCGGACAGACCGCCGGGATCGAGTTGACAGAGGTGTGCGGGCGTGGTATATTACTCCTTGCCGCTCGGGCGGGGCGCAAGCGAAGCCGCGGCGGCACAGACCGAAAAACGCAGGCAGGACGCGGGTTTTGGGCGATGGATCCTTGAAAACTAAACACGTA
>JAKACX010000065.1 GCA_021821055.1 Bacillota bacterium | reverse complement strand
ACCTGCTCGGGTCGCACGATACGGAGCGCATCCTCACCATTCTGGAAGGGGCTCCGAACGCCCCGACGCTGTCCGCCTTCCAGCAGGCGACATGGCGTCCGACAGCCGCGCAGCAGGCGGCCGGGGTGAAGAAGCTGGAGCTTGTGACGGATTTCCAGTACGGTTTCGTCGGTGTCCCGATGATCTACTACGGCGACGAGGCGGGGCTCATCGGCTACAAGGATCCGCTGTCGCGCGGCACATATCCGTGGGGCCGGGCCAATCAGGCGCTGATCGCGCACTATCGGCTGCTCGGACAAATCCGCAGCGCGCATCCGGTGCTGCAGGCCGGGACGTTCACGCCGCTGTACGCGAACAATGAGACGTACGTCTTCGCGCGCGCGATTCGCGGCGGGAGAGACGCGCTCGGCGCTCCGGCGCAAAACGGCACGGCGATCGTCGCCGTCAACAACGGCCCGGCCCGCACCAGTCGCGTCGCGGTGGGCGGCCTGCTGCCGGATGGAACTGTGCTGCAGGACGCCCTGAACGGCGGGAAGACTTACACGGTGCGGGGCGGCGGCGTCACGCTGCCGCTTGGCGCGGAGCAAGGCATGATGCTGTTCCCCGCCTGACGCGCGCGCACTTCAAGTGCGCGGCGGCAGCGGGCCGAGGTATTGGAACAGTCTGCACTCGATGCGGCCGTTGTACAGCTTGCGATTCTTGTCTGCGCGGCGCCCGAGCAGCTTCTCGAAGTCCGGCCGGCTGGCAATGACGAACAGGGACCAGGTGGGCGCGCGGTTCATGAGCGCGCCCAGTTCCTTGTACAGCATGCGAATCTCGCGGTCATCCCCCAGGCGCTCGCCGTACGGGGGATTTGTCACGATGCAGCCGTGCGTGCGATCGGGCGCAAACTGGCGCAAGGGGCGCTGCGTGAACGCGATGTCGTCCTGCACCCCGGCCCGCCTTGCGTTGTCCCTGCACAGGGTGATCGCGCCGCCGTCATGGTCCGACCCGCTGATGTCCACCGTCCCGGTCGGCAGGATCAAGTCTCGCGCCTCTTCGCGCGCCGTGGCGAATGTCTCGGGAGCAATGAAGGAGAACGCCTCTGCGGCGAACGTGCGCCGCAACCCCGGGGCCATCCGCCGGCCCAGCAGCGCCGCCTCAATGGCGAGGGTGCCTGTCCCGCACAGCGGATCGGCAAACGGGCGGTGCGGCGCCCAGCGGCTGAGCAGGATCAGCGCGGCGGCCAGCGTCTCCTTGATCGGGGCTATCCCGCCCGGGGTCCGGTAGCCGCGTTTGTGCAGCCCGTCGCCGCTCGTGTCGAGCGTCAGCAACGCCTCGTCGTTCACGAGCGAGACGTCGATCGCGTAGTCGTCGCCGGTCTCTTCAAACCACTCCTGGCGGTAGTGCTCCTGCAGGCGCTTCACAATCGCCTTCTTGACGATCGCCTGGCAGGCCGGGACGCTGTGCAGCACCGATTTTTGCGAGCGACCGGAGACAGGGAAGCGGGCGTCGCGCGGGAGGATGTCCGCCCACGGGAACGCGGACGTTCCGGCAAACAGTTCTTCGAATGTCCGCGCGGGGAAACGTCCGGCCACGATGTGTACGCGGTCGGACGTGCGCAACCACAGGTTGCAGCGGGCGACGCCCAGCGCGTCGGCGCAAAAGAAAATGCGTCCATTCTCGATCTGGGTGGGTGGATAGCCGAGTTCCGTCAGTTCGCGCGCGACGATCGATTCAAGGCCGAGCGGGGCCGTGGCGAGCAGTGTGTATGTCATGGCGCAACTATATCATTTCGGGCGCCCCGTCTGCCTGGACAGAGGGACGCCGCGTGTCAATGCGCGAGTTGCGGGAAGACGGTGAGCAGTCCGTACGTACTGCCCATCAGCGTGATGACGGCGATGATGATCCAGCCGACCGTGTTGCCGAGCCGCCGGTTCGCCAGGTCGCCCATGATTTCGCGATCATTCACGAGGATCATGAGAAACAGGAGGGCGGGCGGCATCAGCAAGGTGGCGATCACGTTCACCGTGATGGTGATGGCCTGCAACGGCGCGTGGGGCCAGAGCACGACCGCCGCGGCGATGGCGGCGCCGCCGAGCAGGCTGGCATAAAACCACGGCGCGTCGCGAAACGACCGGTTAAGGCTTGACGGGACCCGTGCAACTTCGCCAAACGCGTAGGCCGAGCTCGTCGAGATCATGATGGCGGCCACCGTGCCCGCCTCCGCCAGCCCGAGTGCAAACAGCGCGGAGCCCGTGGAACCGAGAAACGGCTGCAGGACGGCGGCGAACTGTGACTGCGACACGGCCGACAGGTCGACGTGATGCAGGTACAGCGGCGCGCACGCGATGACGGTCGCGATGCCCGTGGCCGACGCGACAAGCGCTCCGACGGCGGTGTCCATGCGGCCGTGGCGGACGTCGATGGCCGTTATGCCTTTGTCGACGGCTGCGCTCTGTTGGAAAAAGAGCATCCACGGCGTCACGGTCGCACCGACGTCCGCCATCAGTTGCACCAGCAGGTTCGTGTTGAAGTGGCCGGGCAGCGGGCGCCAGGTGGCGAACGCTGTCGCCACGGCCGCCGGATTCGGATGCGCGTACAGGGCCGCGGGGATGAACACGAGATTGACCGCCGCGAGGCCGAGCGCCAGGCGCTCCCACGTGAAATAGCGGCGGGACGCCGTGGCGATGTAGACGATCGAGAACGCGATCACCATGCTGACCCACGCGGGGACGCCGAAATAGCCGAGCCCGGCGCGTATGCCGATGAATTCGGTCACGAGCGTCAGTACATTGCCGATCACCAGATCGAGCATGGAAAAGAAGCCCCAGAAGGTTCCGAAGCGATTGAAAATGAGCTCCGCGTGTCCGCGGTGCGTGGCGGCCGCCAGGCGCACGGTCATCTCCTGCACCACATAGGCCATGCCGAATGTGAGCAGGATGAACGGCAGGAAAAAACCGATGCCGTAGGTTGCGCCGGTCTGGGCATAGGACAGCATGCTCGGTGCGTCATTCTCGCCGAGCATCGCGAGAATTCCCGGTCCGATGAGGAGCCAGGCGAGCCGCATGCGCCGCCTGGAACCGCGCGCCTGGTGGATGCGCAGCCGGTCTTCGGCGCGCTGCCGATCCTCGCCCGAGACGTTCTTGCGCGAAGATGCGGCGTCTGTTGAAGGGGGTTGTCGCGTGTCCACCATGTCTGGTTGCACTCCTTATCCGCCCATTGAAAGTTGCCTCCGGACAATAATATTTCGTTAGGGAAACTTTTGTGCTGCCTAAATTATATTCGATTCCGGCGCCTTGCGATAGGGGGTGTGCCCGAATGCGTGTCTCGCGGCCGGCCACCGTGTTATGAGAGGCGCCGTAAAACCTCGGCGTTTAGGCCGAGGATATAAGGCGTAAACTAGACTTCTTACGGTAAATTTGGCATACTGTAAACATGACGCAGAGAGCCTACAGATACCGCTTCTGCCCAACCGCAGAGCAGGCGCAGATACTGGCCCGAACCTTCGGGTGTGTTCGCTACGTCTATAATTGGGGGCTGCGCCTCAAGACGGATGCTTACTACCAGGAGGGTAGACGTCTGTATTACGATGCCCTGTCTTCCCAATTGACGGTGCTCAAACGGCAATCGGAAACTGTGTGGCTGAATGAAGTGTCAAGCGTGGCGTTGCAACAAAGTCTCCGTCATCTGGACAAGGCGTTTCTTAGCTTCTTTGAAGGCCGTGCCAAATATCCAGACTTCCACAAGAAACACGGCAAGCAGTCTGCGTCTTTCATGACATCCGCCTTCAAGTGGGATGGGCAGAATATCACACTTGCCAAAATGAAGGAACCACTCGCCATCCGTTGGTCGCGTCGGTTCTCTGGTGTTCCCTCGTCTGTGACCGTGAGCCGTCATGCCGCAAATCGCTATCACATTTCCATTTTGGTGGACGAAGCGACAGCACCGCTCCCTCCAGCGGATTCGCAAGTCGGTATCGACCTGGGTCTGACGCATGCCATCATTCTCTCAACAGGGGAGAAAGTCGAGAATCCGAAATTCTACGGCAAGGACGAAAAGCGTCTGGAAAAGGCTCAGCGGCGGCTCTCCAGGCAACAAAAAGGATCCAAGAATCGCGCCAAAGCACGCCTCAAAGTGGCTCGCATCCATGCCCAGGTTGCGGACCGTCGCAGAGACTTCACCCACAAGCTCACCACGCGGTTGATTCACGAAAATCAAGTGATTGCCGTCGAGAGTTTGCAGGTCAAGAACATGATCCGGAATCACCATCTGGCGAAGTCCATCGCCGACGTGAGTTGGGGCAAAATGGTGCGCCAACTCGAATACAAAGCAGGCTGGTACGGACGCACACTCGTTAAGATCGACAAGTTCTATCCATCGAGCAAACGGTGTTTCGACTGCGGGCACATCGCGCCGAAGATGCCGTTGCAAATCCGTTCTTGGGTGTGTCCTGAATGCGGAGTGCGTCACGACAGAGATATCAACGCTGCACAAAATGTATTAGCCGCAGGGCTGGCGGTGTTAGCCTGTGGAGAGGCCATAAGACCCGCTCGTAAGCTGAAGAGCAAACGAGATGGCAAGCTTCTGTGAAGCAGGAAATCTCAGTAGTGATACTGGGAATCCTCTTCCCTTAGGGAGAGGAGGATGTCAACATTGACCCGTTGTCCCAATTTGTATGAAGCGGAAGCGAGGTGCCGGGATGAGCAGGACTGTCCCCGGGACGGACCAAGGGCATGAGGGGAACTGGTCCATTCCGGTCAAAAACGTGATCGAGCAGGGCGCCGTCCGCAAGTTTGCCGATGCGATCGGCGACGCGAATCCCCTGTACCGCGACGTCGACTTTGCCCGACACACGCGGCGCAAGCGGGTGCAGGCGCCGCCCACATTCGCGTGCACGCTTGACTATGGGGTGTTGGCCGGCGTGTCGCTCTCCGACGCGGGCTTGATCCACGGCGAGCAGTCTTTTCGTTTCGCCCGCCCGCTGTTTGTCGGCGACGAACTCTGGTGCTCGCAGCGCTTGGAGGATGTGACGACAAGAACCGTCGCCGGCGTGGCGACGACGTACCACGTCGTCCTGCAGACCGGTGTGGACGGGGACGGGGAGACCGTATTTACGGCGCGCACGACGGTCATTCGGCGCGGCGGGGGAGGGGTGTCGTGATGGCGCTGCCGGAGCGGGGCCAGGAACTGCCCGTGTTGCGTACTGAGCCGGTAGAACGGATTGATCTGGTCAGGTACGCCGGGGCGTCCGGCGACTACAATCCGATTCACACAGTGGAATCGTTTGCGCGCGAGGCAGGACTGGGCGACGTGATCGCCCACGGAATGCTGAGCATGGCCTACGTCGGGCGGATGCTGACGGATTTCATGGGGGACGAAGCGGAACTGGAGGAGTTCACAGTGCGTTTTCGCGCCATGGTGCGGCCTGGCGACGTGCTGGAGTGTCACGGCCAGGTCACGGACGTCGCGGCAGGCCAGGGTGCGCCGGTCGTCAAAGTGCAGGTGCGCGCGGTCAATCAGTCCGGCGAAACGGTCGTCAAGGGCAGCGCGCAACTCCGTTATGCGCCGATCGATTGACTCCGTGGTGCTATAATGGGGCGAGGCGGTGCACGGCGGCCTGCCGTGGGGAACAGTGAAAGGGGGCGGCCGGAATGAGACGCGCACTGATTGTCGTCGACATGCTGAATGATTTTATTGATCCGGGCGGCGCCTTGACTTGCGGTCCCGCAGGGGTATCCGTCGTCAGCCATGTGATGGCGCTGCTGCGGCTGAGCGTGGCTCGGGGGGATCTGATCGTCTTCGCGTGCGACGCCCACAGTCCCGACGATCCGGAGTTTGCCCTGTGGCCGCGCCATTGCGTGACGGGCACGAGCGGGGCGGAGCTGTATGGCGAGTTGCGGGGCTTTTATGAGGAGCATCGCGGCGTGCAGGTGCGCTATCTGGCAAAGTCGACCTACGACGCGTTTTATGCGACCGATCTGGAGAAGTTGCTGCGGGACAACGGGGTGGATGAAGTCATGCTCGCGGGCGTCTGCACGTCCATCTGCTGTTACGCGACGGCCAGCGGGGCGTACTATCGGCGTTACGGTGTGGTCATCGACCCTCGGGCGATGGCGGACCTGACGCAAGAAGCGCACGAGTTTGCCGTGCAGCACATGCAAAACGTGCTGCGTGCGCAGGTTGACCAAGAGGCGGTCCTTTAATGCGGCGGCCAATTTGACTCTGGGAGGCGTCTGAAGATGTTGCGTTTGGTACATAGGGCGGAGGAGTTTGTCCCGGCGCGGGAACTGGAACTGCAGGAGCCGTTTGTGCGCACCGCGCACGAACTCATCCACGGCAGATCGGGCGCGGGAAACGATTTCTTGGGCTGGCTGCACCTGGCGAGCGAATTTGACCAGGTCGAGCTGCGGCACATTGAGGAGGCGGCGGCGCGCATTCGCGCCACCTCGGACATCCTGGTCGCCATCGGCATCGGCGGCTCGTATCTGGGCGCGCGGGCGGCGCTGCAGTTTAACGGACACGCATTCGCGGACCTTTTGCCGCGCGGGGAGAAGCCGCTGACCGTGCTGTTCGCTGGCAACAACATCAGTCCCGGCTATCTGACGGATCTGTTGCAGGTGCTCGATACGGGAGAGGTGTCGGTCAATGTCATCTCCAAGTCGGGCACGACGACCGAGCCCGCGCTGGCGTTTCGCTTTCTGAAGGAGTACATGGAGAAGCGTTACGGGAAAGCGGGGGCGGCCAAGCGCATCTACGCCACGACCGACCGGTCGAAGGGCGCCTTGCGCACGCTGGCAACCCAGGAGGGGTACGAGACGTTCGTGATTCCGGACGATGTCGGCGGACGGTTTTCGGTCTTGACGCCGGTCGGGCTTCTGCCGCTTGCGGCGGGCGGCGTAGACGTGCGGGCGTTGCTCGGAGGCGCGACGGAAGCCGAAAAGGCGCTCGCCCGACCGACGATTGCCGAAAACCCGGCGTACGCATATGCGGCCCTGCGCAGCATCCTGCTGCAAAAGGGGAAGGGCGTCGAGATGCTGGTGAGTTATGAACCGGCCCTGCACTATTTCGCCGAGTGGTGGAAGCAGTTGTTCGGCGAGAGTGAAGGCAAGGATCACAAGGGCCTGTTCCCCGGATCGGCCGACTTCTCGACGGATCTGCATTCGCTTGGTCAATTCATCCAGGACGGATCGCGCGTCATGTTTGAAACGGTTGTGCGCGTGGCGCAACCGCGCGGTTCGCTGACGGTCGGGGAACTCGCGGGCGATGCGGACGGCCTGAACTATCTCACGGGCAAGAGTGTGCAAAGCGTGAACGACGCCGCGATGGAAGCGACCATGCTGGCGCACACGGCGGGCGGCGTGCCGCAGATTCAGCTTGAGATCGCAGACATGACGGAGCGGTCGCTGGGGTACGCGTTCTACTTCTTTGAGAAGGCGTGCGCGCTCAGCGGCTACTTGCTCGGGGTCAATCCGTTCGACCAACCCGGCGTCGAGGCGTACAAGACGAACATGTTCGCGATCCTTGGAAAACCTGGATATGAGGCGCAGACCGCCGCGCTGGCGAAATCGCGCGACAGATAATTCCCGCGGACGGCGCAGGAGCGCCGCGCGGCGCGCACCCGCCGCGTTGGACGGCGGAGTGGGAGGAGTCACCAGTGGATGTGGCGGACGATATCACGCAACTGATCGGCCATACGCCGCTCGTCCGGTTGCATCGCATCGGCGAGGGCGCCGGATCGGAGATCTGGGTCAAATGGGAACGATATAATCCCGGCGGCAGCGTGAAGGACCGCGCGGCCGAGAACATGATCCGCAGGGCTCAGGAGCGCGGCGACCTGCGGCCGGGCATGACGATCATTGAGCCGACCAGCGGCAATACGGGCATTGGCATCGCCATGGTCGCCGCGGCCTGGGGCTACAAGGCGGTGCTGGTCATGCCGGACACGATGACGCGCGAGCGGATCGCCATCCTGCAGGCGTACGGCGCGAGGGTTGTTCTCACGCCGGGCAGCGAACGCATGGGCGGCGCCGTCGCCCGCGCCCGCGAGTTGCGCGACGAGTTGGGAGACGGAGCGATCATGCTCGGCCAGTTCGAGAATCCCGACAATCCGGACGCTCACCGCCGCAGTACTGCCCTGGAGATCGTGGAGCAGACGGGCGGCAGGCTGGACGCGTTCGTGTGCAGCGCGGGAACGGGAGGGACCGTCACGGGCGTCGGGGAAGTGCTCAAGGAACGCATCCCCGGCGTTCGTGTGCACGTCGTCGAGCCGCTGGGTTCGCCGGTGCTGTCCGGGGGCAGGCCGGGGCCGCACAAGATTGTCGGGACAAGCCCCGGCTTCATTCCCGCCATCCTGAACACCGAAGTCTACGACCGCATCTTTTTGGCGGCCGATGACGACGCGCTGGAGATGACGAGGCGTCTGGCGCGCGAAGAAGGGATTCTGGCGGGCGTGTCGGGCGGAGCGGTGGTCCACGCGGCCGTGCAGACGGCGCGCGAACTTGGCGCCGGATGCCGCGTGGTGGCGCTGTTGCCGGATACGGGCGAACGGTATCTGAGCATGGACCTGTTTTGATCAAGCGGTGACAGGAGGCGCGGCAATGCGGGCGCACGTGAGTTGGAAAGACAAGCTGCGGTTTGAAGCGACGGCCGATTCCGGCCATCTGGTCGTGATTGACGCGAAACCGGAAGCGGGCGGAGAGAACAAGGGCCCCCGGCCCATGGAATTATTGCTCATGGGACTCGGCGGATGCACGGGAATCGACATGATACTCATCCTGCAGAAGATGCGCATCGAGTTCGACCGTGTCGACGTCGTGCTTGACGGTGCGCGGGCGACCGGGCAGCCGGAACGGTTCACGGACATCACGCTGACGTATGAAGTGGATGCGCCGGACGCTCCGCTTGACAAGGTCGAGCGCGCCGTCCGTCTCTCACAGGAGAAATACTGCTCCGCCGCACACTCGCTCAATGCGCGCCTGGAGGCGGTCATCGTCTTAAACGGCGTGCGTCACGAGTTGTCGGCGGAGCCCGCGCCGTGACGCGGGAGGCGGACACCAAGCCGCGCTGGCGGCTGATCGCCCTGGACATGGATGGAACAGTGCTCGCGCAGAGCCTCACGATTTCGGCCGGCAATCTCGCCGCCCTGCGCGACGCCAGGGAGGCAGGCGTCCACGTGACGTTCGCGACAGGGCGGATGTTTGCGGGATTGGTGCAGCGCTATGCGCGGGAGCTTTCGCTTGCGGACCCGATCATCACGTTGAATGGCGGCGCGGTGTGGAGTCCGCAGGGGAGGCTGTTGGCGTCGCATCCCTTCTCGGCGCGGCAACTGGACGCCCTGCGCCAGATCGCGGCGTCCGCGGGGATGGACTACGTGCCCTACACGGCGGAGCGCGACGGGGACGCGGCTGCCTTGCTCACGGAGGACGAACCGTGGATCAAGTGCGTGTTCGGAAGTGCGTCGCCGGGCGAAATTGCGGGCATGCGGAGACGGTTGGAGGACACGGGGCTGTTTGAGGTGACGAACACGCATCCGTTCAATATCGAGGTGAATCCTGCAGGCGTGAGCAAGGCGACGGCGCTTGCCGTCGTGTGCCGCGATCTCGGAATCGACCCGGCGCAGGTGGTGGCGATGGGGGACAGTCTCAATGACGTGGCGATGCTGCGGTTCGCGGGTCTGGGCGTCGCGATGGAGAACGCGGCGGACGCGGTCAAGGCTGTCGCCGACATGGTGACGCTACACCACGACGCGGACGGCGTCGCCCACGCCATCCGCGTCGCCCTGGCAGGACCGTGAAATCGGACGCAGTTCACCTCAGGTTTGTGCGGGCAACGCGTCCGATTAAAGCCTCGGACGCAGTTCACCTCAGGTTTGTGCGGGCAACGCGTCCGACTAAAGCCTCGGACGCTGGATTTGACGCCCGGCGGATGGGCGTGCTACAATCCACACCAATAGATGTGTCAGGCACACGCGGTGATCGGGAATAGTAGGGCGCGCGACACCCGTACAGAGAGCTGCGGCAGGTGAGAGGCAGCCGGGTGGACGGTCCGAACTCGTCCGGGAGCGGTGGAGCGGAAGGCTGGGGCGACGCCCCTTACGCTTTGACGGTTTGCCCCCGTTACGGGGCCGCGGCGCAGGCCGCCCTGACAGTGGACTCCGGTCCGTCTGTCGCAAGGTGGCGCGCTGCAAGGAGTGGGCCCGCGTGCGGGCCAACAAGGGTGGTACCGCGGGGCCGATGGCCGCCGGCTCTTGAAGG
>JAKACX010000064.1 GCA_021821055.1 Bacillota bacterium | reverse complement strand
GCGTCATCACACCGCCGAGCGTCTCGATGCCAAGGGACAGCGGCGTCACGTCCAGCAGTACGACGCCTGTCACGTCGCCGGTCAGCACGCCGGCCTGGATCGCCGCGCCCAGCGCCACGACCTCGTCGGGATTCACTCCCTTGGACGGATCCTTGCCCGTCAACCGCTTGATCGCGTCGACGACAGCCGGGATGCGCGTCGATCCGCCGACGAGGATCACCTTGTCGATTCCGTTCACGGACAGGCCTGCGTCCTTGAGCGCCTGCCGCGTCGGTCCCATGGTGGATTCAACCAGGTCCGCGGTCAACTCGTCAAACTTGGCGCGGGTGAGCGACATCTCCAGGTGCTTCGGTCCGCTGCTGTCCGCCGAGATGAAGGGCAGGGAAATGGCTGTCTGCATGACGCCGGACAGTTCCTTCTTGGCTTTCTCCGCAGCGTCTTTGAGGCGTTGCATCGCCATGCGGTCGTTGCGCAGGTCGACCCCGTACTCCTTCTTGAAATTATCCGCCATCCAATTCATGATGCGGTCGTCGAAGTCGTCGCCGCCAAGGCGGTTGTTGCCGCTGGTCGCCTTGACCTCGAACACTCCGTCGCCCAATTCCAGGATGGACACGTCAAATGTGCCGCCGCCAAGATCGTACACGAGAATCGTGTGGTCGCCGGACTTGTCGAGTCCGTAGGCAAGCGCTGCGGCGGTCGGTTCATTGACGATGCGCAGAACCTCCAGCCCGGCGATCTTGCCGGCGTCTTTCGTCGCCTGCCGCTGACTGTCGTTGAAATACGCCGGGACCGTGATGACAGCCTGGGTCACCGACTCGCCGAGGTACCCTTCGGCGTCCGCCTTGAGCTTTTGCAGGATCATGGCGGAGACCTCGGGGGGCGTGTAGCGCTTGTCGTCCACCGACACGTTGTACGCCGTGCCCATGTGCCGTTTGATGGACATCACGGTGCGATCCGGATTGGTGACAGCCTGCCGCTTGGCGACGTCCCCCACCAGGCGCTCTCCGTTTTTCGCGAATCCGACAACAGACGGCGTGGTGCGGTTACCCTCCGCATTCGGGATGACGACGGCTTCGCCGCCCTCCATCACCGCGACGCACGAGTTGGTGGTTCCCAAATCGATTCCAATGACTTTTGGCATGACAATACCCTCTCCTCACCAATTTGCTATTGACTGATTTTGACCATCGCTGGCCGCAGCACGCGATCATGCAGCGTATACCCGGAGCGCAGGACCTGGACCACCACGCCCGGCGCCGCGCCTTCGACAGCCTCCGACAGGACGGCCTCGTGCCGCTTCGGGTCAAACACCTCGCCCTCCGGGTCAAGCGACTTCACCCCGGCCTTGTCGAGCACGTCGAGCAGTTGCCTGTACACCATGTCGATGCCTTTCGCCAGCGCCGCGCTGTCCGCCGCCGCGTCCGCAGCCTGCAGGGCAAGCGCAAAGTGGTCGAGCACCGGCAGCAATTCCGCGATCAGCTTGGCGTTGGCGATCGACACCAACTCATCTTTCTCCTGCCGCGTGCGCTTGCGGTAGTTGTCAAAATCCGCCTGCGCGCGCAGCAGCCGATTCTGCAGTTCACTCACCTGTTCACGCCAGACTGTCTCGTCGAATTCCGGAAGCGGCGCAGAGCCCTCTTGCGTCTCGCCGTCGCGCGCGGGCCCGTCTTGTGCCTCCCCGCCTTGCGCCGGGCCCTCCTGCGCCCCGCCGTCATCCCCGGATCCGGGTGTCGGCCGCCCTGCGCCGCGCTCCTGTTCTACATCCTTCGACCCCTCTTCCCGCCGTTCCTGCTCCTCGTCGATTGCACTCTTGTCAAAGCGATCATCCACTGCGCCATCCTCCATCCTTACTTGATCGGCCGACCGTCACACCACGCCGGAAATCAGACGACCGACGGTCATGTCTGATAAAAGCGTGAAAAGACGTCCGTCATGCTGTCGGACAACGCCTGCATCAACCGGATAACACGCGCGTACTCCATGCGCGTCGGGCCAATCACGCCAATGACGCCAATCGGAAGATCGCCGACCGCGTACGTCGCGGTGATCAGCGAACAGTTCTGCAGCATCCCCGCGCTGTTTTCGCCGCCGATCCTGACTTTCAGACGCACGCCCGGCGCGTGTTCCGGATTCCGCTCATCGCCGCGCAGCGCCACCGCGACATGGCTCGGTTGCTCCAGCCACGACAGCACGGCCCGCACCTTCTGCAAATCGCGAAACTCCGGCAATTCCAGCATGTTCGTCGCACCGCCCAGATACACCCTCGCGTCGTGTTCGTTCGTCAGAGCCGGAAGAATCCGGTCAAGCAGCTTCATGGCCTCTTCGTAGTCTTCCACATGGCGGGCGATTTCGCTCGTGATCTCCTGCAGGACGCGCGACCGGATGCGGTACATCGGAGTGCCCACCAGACGGTGGTTCAAAATGGAAAACAGACGCTCCACATCTGTCGGCGATATCCCGTCCGGAAGAGTCACGGTCTTGTTTTGCACCGCTCCCGACGACGTCACGATCAGCACGACGGCCGACCGTTCATTCAGTGGAACAATCTCCAGTTTCCTGAGTGTCGTGTCGTACACCTGCGGTCCGAGCACCACGCCCGTGTAACGCGTCAGGTCCGAGATCATCACGGCCGCTTCGCGGGCGACCCGCTCCATCTCGACGATGCGTTCGGAGAACAGTGACCGGATTCCCTTGACGTCGTCAGTCGTGAGCGCCGCGCCCTCAGGCAGCAGGTTGTCCACGTAGTAGCGGTACCCCTGCTGCGATGGAACCCGTCCGGCCGAGGTGTGCGGCTGCTCCAGGTAGCCCAATTCCTCAAGGTCGGCCATCTCGTTGCGAATCGTCGCCGCGCTGATGTCCAGTGCCATCTGCTTGGACAACGTCCGCGAACCGATGGGTTCTGCGGAGCGGACATAGTCGTCAACAATCAGTCGCAGGATTCTCATCTGTCGATCGGTTAACATCGCCATCCCCACCTTCACGTCCGGGCTGTGGCTCACTGCTCTTGTTAGCACTCATGCTTGCCGAGTGCTAAAAGTTCAACCAAAATGTATCAGACAACGCTCCGCCGTGTCAACTCCCGACCGCAGGAAATCCTTCGTCTGAAAGCGCACCGACGAATTCCGCGAAGACTTCGTTCGCGACGGCGTAGTGCGCCGGCGGAATCCACACGCGTCGGCCGTCGACGCCGAGCAGTCCGCGTTGGACCAGCCCGTCGACGATTCCACCGAACACAGAACCGAGCGTCCTGCCGTGGCGGGCCTCGAATCGCCCCGCCGAAACTCCCTCTGCCAGGCGCAGGCCCAGCATCATCGTATCCTCCATCGCCTCAGTCGCAGGAACCCGCACGACCTCCTCCAGCGGCCTGACGCCAGCCGACAACCGCTGCCCATACCCGATCAGCGACCGGATGTTGCGATAGCGCCGCCCGGCAACGTAGCCGTGCGCACCCGCTCCAGCGGCAAGGTAGGGCTCATTGCGCCAGTACACAAGATTGTGCCGCGCCTCCTCGCCGGGAGCCGAGAAATTGCTGATCTCGTACTGGCGCATCCCGGCTTGCGCGAGACGCGCCCGCACCCATTCGTACATGTCGGCCTCCGCGTCTTCAGACGGAAGCTGCAGCCAGCCGCGCCGCTCCCACTCGGCAAAGGGCGTGTGTTCCTCAATTTTCAGGGAGTATGCCGAGACGTGCCGCACGCCGGAGTCGACGGCGCGCTCCAGCGTGTCGGCGACGTCCGCCTGCGTCTGGTCCGGGAGTCCGAGCATGACGTCGAGACTGACCCGGGTGAATCCCGCGCGCGCAGCAGTGTCCAGGCTGCGCAACGCGTCCGCCGCCGTGTGCTGTCGGCCGATCGCCTGCAGCAGCATGTCGCTGAGCGTCTGGACGCCGAAACTGATGCGGTTCACCCCAAGCCCGCAGAGTTGTCGCAGCATGTTCAGTTCAGCCGTTCCGGGATTCGCCTCAACCGTCCACTCCGCACCGGAGGACAGTTCGAACAGTTCGTGAATCCGCTCCGCCACCAGGCGCCACTCGGCAGCGTCCAGCATGGTCGGGGTGCCGCCGCCGAAAAACACAGTGTCGAGCGGCGGGCGGTTGTGCACGCCGAAGTATTCGTCGCGCACGAGCGTCAGTTCGCGGTTCAACTGTTCCACATACGCCCGGCGGACCGCGGGGGGCGTCACGTAGGAATTGAAGTCACAATAAAAACACTTGCTCGCGCAAAAGGGAATATGAACATATAGTGAACGCGGCTCGCCATGGACTTCAGTCAATGCGCAACACCGCCATGAACGCTTCTTGCGGCACCTCCACATTGCCCACCTGCTTCATGCGGCGCTTCCCCTCCTTCTGCTTCTCGAGCAGCTTTCGCTTGCGCGAGATATCGCCTCCATAGCACTTGGCAAGGACGTTCTTGCGCATCGCGCGGATCGTCTCGCGGGCCACGACCTTATTCCCGATCGCGGCCTGCACCGGCACCTCGAACATCTGCCGCGGGATCAGTTCCTTCAGTTTCTCGCAGATCGCCTTGCCGCGCGGATACGCCTTGTCCCGGTGCACGATGAACGACAGCGCGTCCACCACCTCGCCGTTTAGCAGCACATCGAGCTTGACGAGTTCAGACGGCCTGTAGCCGATCAGTTCGTAATCGAGCGACGCATAGCCCCGCGTTCCTGATTTGAGCCGGTCGAAGAAGTCGTAGACGATCTCCGTCAGCGGAAGCTCATACACGAGCGTCACGCGCGTCGCGTCCAGGTACTGCATGTCCACAAAAACGCCGCGCTTCTCCTGGCACAGTTCCATCACCGCGCCGACGAAGTCCTTCGGGACAATGATCGACGCCTTGACGTACGGCTCCTCGATCCGTTCGATCTTGCCCGCCTCGGGCATGGCGCTGGGGTTGTCAATCTCGACCGTTTCGCGCGCCGTCGTATACACGCGGTAGACAACGCTCGGCGCCGTGGTGATGAGCGTCAGGCCATACTCCCGCTCCAGGCGCTCCTGGACGATCTCCATGTGCAACAGGCCCAAAAATCCGCAGCGAAAACCGAAACCAAGCGCTGAGGACGTCTCCGGTTCGTAGCGCAGGGAAGCGTCGTTCAGTTCGAGGCGTTCCAACGCTTCGCGAAGTTCGCCGTAGTCGGCCGAATCCACGGGGTACATCCCGCAGAAGACCATGGGGTTGATCCGACGGTAGCCCGGAAGCGGTTCGACCGCCGGGAGCGCCGCATCCGTAATCGTGTCGCCCACGCGCGTTTCCCGGACGGCCCGGATGGCGGCGGCGATGTAGCCGACGTCCCCGGCCTGCAACTGCCCGACCGGCGTCTGGCGCGGCGCAAACACGCCCACTTCAACGACATCGAACTCCGCGCCGCTCGCCATCAGCCTGATCCGCGTTCCGGGCCGGACGGCGCCGTTGACGATCCTCACATAGACGATCACACCCCGATAGGCGTCATAGTGCGAATCAAAGATCAGGGCCTGCAGCGGCCGGTCCGCGAACCCCTGCGGAGCCGGAATCTTGGCCACGATCTGTTCGAGGATCTCGCTTATGCCGATTCCCGCCTTGGCGGACGCCAGCACGGCGTCCGTCGCGTCGAGGCCGATCACATTCTCGATTTCACTTCGGACCTGCTCGGGTTCGGCCGAGGGAAGGTCGATCTTGTTGATCACCGGGACGATCTCAAGGTCGCTCTCCAGCGCAAGGTACACGTTGGCCAGTGTCTGCGCCTCGATGCCCTGTGCCGCGTCGACGACCAGCAGCGCACCCTCGCAGGCCGCGAGACTGCGCGAGACCTCGTACGTAAAGTCGACATGCCCGGGCGTGTCGATCAGGTTGAGCGTATAGGTCCGTCCGTCGGCCGCGGTGTAAAACAGCCGCACGGCCTGCAGCTTGATGGTGATGCCACGTTCCCGTTCCAGGTCCATCTGGTCAAGCATCTGCTCCTGCATTTCCCGCTTCGCGATCGCACCCGTGAACTCGAGGATACGGTCCGCCAACGTCGACTTGCCATGATCAATGTGCGCGATGATGCAGAAATTGCGAATGCGTGAAATATCGCCTGCGTCCTTCAAGAAGATCCTCCCCGCAATCCCGCGCTGCCTTCTGCAGTCCATTTTACGATACGCGTGGAGGCCGAAGCAATTTTTCGCTGCGCGCAGTTCACTCGCCGCCCGTGACAGGAAGGCGGGGAGGTGAAATCACCTGTGCGCCAGGATGGCTGACCGCTTCATGAAACGCCGCCGTGAGCAGGCTGTGGACCCCGCGAGCCAGCAGCACGCCAAAACCGACGGCGTCCGCCTGTACAAGCGGGTCGGCGGGATTGCCAATCTGCACGAGCGCGCGGTCGGCCGCCTTGGCAAATGTGGGACGGGGCAGCACGACGACAGGGTACTGGCGGGACTGCCGGAGGACCCGAAGCACCGCCGGGTTGGTCGACGGGTAGGGGAGACTCGGGGGCAGATCGAGGCGCTGCACGACCGCGTGCAACAAGACCGCCGTGACAAAGACGCCCCCGCCGACCGTGAACAGCGTGACGAACAGCAGCGACAGCACGGCCGTCACCTTGCGCACGCCCCCCGGCAGATCCGCGAGGGCAAGCGCGCGCTGCGCCAGCCTTCTCCTCACAGCCACAGTCAAATCGCGAAAACCGTCACCCAAGCCGTCCGCCATGCCGCACCACGCCTCTCCCCGCGTCCGCGATCCGCCTGCCGCGAATCTCGCATATGGTAGATGCGTATGATAGATTTGCGGGGAATATGCAGGCGGGCGGCTCAATGCGTCAGGCTCAGTGCGTCAGGCTCAGCGCGTCCTCCAACGTCATGGCCTCGTGGAGCGCCACGTTCAGACCGGTCGCCACCAGGTGCGCCGCATTCTGGACAAATTCGTCAATCTCCTTTGGCGTCACCATGAGATTGTGTCCCAGCGGCTGCAGCACCTCCGATATCAACGCCCTCTTCTGATCGGGCGTGAACTGATTGAAGAGCTTGCCGGCGCCATTGCCGGGGACCTTGTCCTCCAGCTGCGCCAACAACAGATCCATGGCGTCGGACGCGATCGTGGCCGCATCGACGACGGTCGGCACGCCCACACTGATCACATCGATCCCCAGCGTCTCGCGTGTCAGGGCCTTGCGCCTGTTGCCCACACCCGCTCCGGGATGAATCCCGCTGTCCGCGATCTGGATCGTCGTATTCACGCGGTCGATCGAACGCGCCGCGAGCGCGTCGACGGCAATCACGATGTCCGGCTTCACGCGCTGCACAACTCCCGTGACGATCTCCGACGTCTCGATCCCGGTGAGGCCAAGTACACCCGGCGCAAGTCCGCAGACAGAACGAAACCCTTGCTCGACGGCGTCGGGCATCACGGCAAAGAGGTGGCGCGTCACAAACAGGTCCTCGATCACCAGCGGACCCAGCGCGTCCGGCGTCACGTTCCAGTTCCCAAGTCCCACGACCAGCACGACCGCATCGTCCGGGAGCCGGACAAACCGGGCCAGTTCCTCGGCGAACTGCCCCGCGACCGTTTCCTCAAGTTCAGGATTCTTGTGCCGCAACTCCGGAACCTCAATGGTTGTGTAATGACCCATGGCCTTTCCGATGCTTCGCGCCGCCTGCTCCGATGACACGTGAATCCTGGTGATCGTCATCGGCCCGTTTTCCTCAATATCCATGTCAAGACCCGGGATATCCCCCGCCTGACGGCCTGCTATCTCCCGCGCCTCAAGCGCGAGGTCGGTCCTCACCCCGCCGGAGGTGTGCGCGTCGTGCGCCAGAACGGCGTCACCCTGCTCATAGCGCTCGCGGGCGCCGGAAAAGCGATCCAAACCGCGGCCCTTGTGTCGCTTCCATCTGTGTTCTGTCGATCTGCCTTTGCTCATGCCGTTCACCCCGCTCCAGTGCTATCCGCTATCCTGCCCGAAGCGAACGGAGGACATGCCGCTTGTCGCCGTCCTGGAGACCGGAGGCGCGGCGGTCGGCGCTTGCGAGGCCGCTGCGGGATGCGTTCGCGGAGCTTGGGGCGATCGGCCGGGCTTGCACAGGTCAAGGGTGACCGACCGCGGTCCTGCAGCGTTCGCGATTCAGCCGGGCGAGGCTGTGCCGAGCACCTCACCCGCCAATGCTTCCAGCTTGTCGCGGGTGTCTGTGCCGGCGCCCGGGGTAAACACAGAAAATATCCAACCGGGACGTTCTGCCAGACGAAAGTTGTTAAAATCCAAGGTCAATCGCCCCACCCCAGGATGAAGGAGGTCTTTCTTTCCCGTGGGGATTCCAGACACCTCGTGGTCTTTCCACCACTTCGCAAATTCGTCGCTGGATCGTTGTAATTCCTCGACCATGGTCAGGTACCACGGGTCATCCATATATTTTGCGAAATAAATCCTGAATTGGGCCAGGAGTCTCTTTGCCATGGGTTCCCAGTCGACAAACAGGTTGCGATAGTCCGAATCGGTGAACGTACGCCATATCAAGTTTCGCTGATGTCGGTCCATTTCGTCAAAATTTCCGAAAACCCTACTGGCCATCCGGTTCCAAGCGGCAATGTTCCACGCGTCGTCGAAGATGTAGGCAGGGCAGATTCCCAGATCATCAAGCATGTATTGAAGTGATGGCGAGATCCCTGCTTCTCCGGGCGCAGGCTCGGCGATCAGCCATTCCCCCGCCAGGGAAAACAGGTAATTGCGTTCATCCGTATCCAGTCGCAGGGTCCGGGCTATGCTTTCCAGAACCTGTTCGGATACCCGAATGGCGCGTCCTTGTTCCAGGTAGGTGTACCATGCCAGAGAAACGCCGGACAAAGCGGCGACCTCCTCCCGGCGCAAGCCGCTGGTGCGCCGTTTCGAGGGTAGGGACGGCAGTCCCGCAAGCTCTGGATTCAACCGTGACCGATGGGTCTTCAGAAAATCCGCGAGTTCCTTGTGTCTCCGCGAACGGTTCAATATCTCCCGCCTTTCGTACATCGTGGCAGCGGCACACCATGGTAGTGACAATACCACTGTTGCGGCTGTTGTTATAAACGCCCTTCTTCCAACTAAAACCCGCGCCGTCTATCATGGGTCCTGTCTGGAACTATTCCCGGTCGGGGCTTGCCTGACTCGGACTTTACAAGGAGGAAATCCCCAATGAAGGCAGCCGTCTTGCATCAAGCCGGGACCGCCCTGGCGGTCGAAGAAACCCCAGGCCCGCAGTTACGGCCTTCGGGCGTCCGCATTCGCGTCCTGGCTACACACATTCTATCATTCACCGACCAGGTGGTCGGTGGACAGTCTCCTTTTCCCCTTCCGACTCCTTATATCCCGGGCTTGAGCGCAGTCGGGGCGATCGAGGCCCTCGCGGACGACGTCTTCGGCTTGAGAATCGGACAGAGGGTCTTTTGCAGCCCCCTCATTTCTTCTAGAAACATTCAGGATCCAGAAAGCATCCTCAAAGGGTGGTTCGGGATCACGATGAACTGTGGGCCGCTTCTTGAGCAGTGGAAGGACGGCGCGTTTGCGCAATCGGCCGTCTATCCCGTTGAATGCGTGACGCCGATTGACTCCCTGGCGGGTTATGGCGATGCCGAGACGGCTTCCATATATTATCTCAGCATCGCGTACGGCGCCCTTCTTCGCGGCGAATTGACTCCCGGACAGTCTGTTCTCGTCAACGGAGCCACCGGCAACCTGGGGTCCGCATCCGTACTGATGGCCCTCGCCATGGGAGCGTCCCGGATTTTTGCCGTTGGACGAAACAGCGATGTGCTTCATTCGCTGGCGGCGCTGGATCCCAAACGCGTCACGGCGGTTTCACTCCCTGACCGGGTGGAGGATTACCATCAGCGGGTTTCTGCCGAAATAAACGGCGTGGACTTGATGATAGACGCTGTCGGGGTCTTGAATCATTCCACGCTTGTCGAAGCGGGATTGTCCATTCTCCGCCACAATGGAACGGCGGTTTTTCTCGGCGGCGTCGCGACGAACGTCCAGTTGTCTTACCTGACGACACTGGTAAAGGGTCTCAACATCAGGGGGTCATTCATGTATCCGCTGTCCGCGCCGTCGGACATTACAAAAATGATTGAGTCGGGCCTCGTGAATTTGAAGGCGTTTGAACCACAGGTCTATTCACTTGATCAAATAAACGAGGCCATCGCCGCGGCCTCGAACTCCCGTGGATTGCGATACGTCGTCCTGCAGCCCTAAAATCAGGGCAAGAAGGCCGGAAGGGGATGGACGCAATAGCTGGCAAGGAAGACTTGGAGGGAAAAATCGCGCTTGTCACCGGAGGCAGCCGCGGCATCGGACGGGCGATCTGCCTCGCGCTCGCCGAAGCGGGCGCGGACATCGCCGTCAACTACAATGAACGGGAGAATGAAGCCAAGCAGGTGTGTTCCCGGGTGGAAGACATCGGCGGCCGCTGTGTCGCCATACGCGCCAACGTCGCAATTGCCGCCGACGTGACCCGGATGGTCGACAGCGTTGCAAGGGCGCTTGGCGAGGTGTCTATCCTGGTCAACAACGCGGGCGTCGCCCGCCCCCAAGCCCCGGAAGAGATCACGGAGGCCGATTGGGACGAGATCATGGACGTCAACCTGAAGTCAGTCTTTCTCCTCACGCAGGCTGTGCTGCCCCGAATGCGGGCGGCAAAGTGGGGACGCATCGTCAATATGTCCTCGGCCGCGGTCCAGCTCGGCGGCATCATCGGGCCGCACTATACTGCGTCGAAAGCGGGCGTTTTGGGCCTGACCCGTGCCTACGCTCCGCTCTTGGCCGGGGAGGGGATCACGGTGAACGCCGTCGCGCCGGGCATGATCGCAACGGACATGATCGCCGACAATCCCAAGGCGCGGCCGGAGCGGGTCCCCGTCGGACGCTTCGGCGGAGCCGACGAGGTCGCCCAAGCCGTGGTCATGCTGGCGAAAAACGGGTACATCACAGGACAGACCCTCAATGTCAACGGGGGCTTGTACATGAATTGACGCCGCGCGGGATGTCCGTGCGGTCATGGATGCGACTGAAGTGCGGTGAGACTTTCCGGCGCATGTTCAAATATTG